>JAYUGT010000177.1:0-10121 GCA_043738315.1 Gammaproteobacteria bacterium | reverse complement strand
CAGCACGGCCGCGCCCGCGAGCCCCAGCGCGCCGACGTAGCGCAGGCGCGCGCCGGCGAGGAACAACACGCCAAATCCGGTCGCGAACAACACGGTCGCGGCGCCGAAATCCGGCTCGCCCAGCAGCAGTACAAAAAATCCCAACAACAGCGCCAGCGGCTTGGCGAGACCGGCAAAGGTGGTGCGTAATTCTTTTTCGCGCCGCGCCGCATAGCTGGCGATGAATATAAGCACCAGCACCCGGGCGACTTCCGAGGCCTGCATGTTGAAGCCGGCCATGCGGATCCAGCGGCGGCTGCCGTTCACTGTATAGCCAATCCCGGGGATCAGCACCGCGAGCAGCAATGCCGCGGCAAGGATCAACAGCGGCAGCGACAGCTTTTCGAGCAAATCAGTGCGGATGCAGAACACCAGTGCGGCAGCGGCAAAACCGATCGCGGTCAGGACCAGCTGCCTCTGCAGATAGGCAAACGGCTCGCCCGACTGCTGGCTGGCAATCGAAATCGACGCCGACGTCACCATCACCAGGCCTAACAGACTAATGGCAAGCACCAGTGCAACGGTGACCCAGTCGATGCGTATGCCGGTCCGTTGTTGCGGTCGAAGCGCGCTCATTCAGGCAATCTCCGCACCGCATCCGCAAACACATCGCCGCGGTGCGCATAGTCGCGAAACATGTCGAGGCTGGCGCAGGCCGGCGACAGCAGCACCGAGTCGCCTGCGACCGCAGACTGCGCCGCGGCCGCCACCGCATTTTCCAGACTCGAACAGAATTCAAGCTCGCAGACGCCGTGCAGGGCCGCAGCCACCTGGCGCGCATCGCGGCCGATCAGCAGCACACGCCGGACCTTGCCGCGAAACGCCGCCGCCAGCGGCGCAAAGTCCTGCTGCTTGCCATCGCCGCCGGCGATCACCAGCAACGGCCCTGGCATGCCTGCCACGGCCGCGAGAGTCGCGCCGACATTGGTGCCCTTGGAATCATCGATCCAGGCGACACCGTGGCGCTCGCGCACGCACACCGAGCGATGCGGCAGGCCGGTGAATTCCCGCAGGGTCTGCAGCATGGCGGGACGCGGCAACCCGCAGGCGTCGCCCAGCGCCAGCGCCGCGAGCGCATTGGCGACATTGTGCCGGCCGCGGATGCGCAACTCCCGCTGGGCTAACAAAGGCCCTTCGGGTCCGTGCAGCCAAGCCTCCCCCGCATGACTCGCGATGCAGTAGTCCGCGCGCGTGGTAACGGCGAAAGTGCGGCGCCGTGCACGCCCGGTCGGCATGTTCCGCACCCAGGGATCCTCGTCAGTCACAACCGCGGTGCCGCAACGCGCGAAAATCGCGGCTTTGGCGGCCGCATACTGCGCGGTATCGGCATATCGATCCATGTGATCGGGCGTCAGATTGAGCACCGTGGCAGCCTGCAGCCGCAGCGAGGGCGCCGCTTCCAGCTGATAACTCGATAATTCGAGTACATAGAGCTGCGTGGCCGCGTCGCCCAGCAAGTCGAGCGCGGGCGTACCCAGATTGCCGCCAACCCGCACGCGCAGCCCGGCGCGTCCGGCCATCTGGCCTAACAACGTGGTTACCGTGCTCTTGCCATTGGTGCCGGTGATGCCGACCGCAGGCGCGGCCGCGGCGCGCGTGAAAAGTTCGACGTCACCGACCACATCGATGCCCTGGCGCCGCGCCTCCCGGAAGATCGGCTCGCGCAGCGACACGCCTGGGGACGCGACCGCGATGGTCGCGCCCGCGAGCAGCGGACTGGCGAACTCGCCCATCGCCAGCGGCGCGCCCGGCGCGAGCCGGCGGAATTCCTCGCTGCCCGGCGGATCTGCGCGGCTGTCGGTTGCGGCGAGCTGCCAGCCGCGCGCATGCAGATAGCGCGCCGCCGACATGCCGGACTTGCCGAGACCGACGATCAACGCCTTGGGAAATGCCGTGCTCACCTAACGCACCTTCAGGGTCGCGAGCCCGGCCAGGACCAGCAACAGCGACAGGATCCAGAAACGCACGATGACCTTGGGCTCGGCCCAGCCCTTGAGTTCGTAGTGGTGATGTATCGGCGCCATGCGGAAAATCCGCTTGCCGCGCAGCTTGAAGGACGCGACCTGCAGGATCACCGAGGCAGTTTCCAGGACGAAGATGCCGCCCATGATCAGTGCGACCACTTCCTGACGCACAATGACAGCGACCAGCCCGAGGGCGGCGCCTAACGCCAGCGCACCGATATCGCCCATGAAGACCTGCGCGGGGTAGGAGTTGAACCAGAGGAATCCCAGCCCGGCACCGACCAGGGCGCCGCAGAAGATCAGCAGCTCACCCGCCCCCGGCAGTGCCGGGATGCCAAGATAGCCGGAGAACACCGCGTTACCGCTCGCATAAGCGAACACACCTAACGCGCCGGCCACCATGACGGCCGGCATGATCGCCAGGCCATCGAGCCCATCGGTGAGGTTGACGGCATTACTCATGCCGACAATCATCAGATAGCTGAGCGGCACAAAGACAAAGCCGGCCAGCGGCAGGGAAAAATCCTTGACGATGGGCAGGTAGAAGGTGGTTTCCGCCGGCAGGTGCGCGCTTTGCCACAGATACAGCGCTGCGCCGAAACCAACCAGCGACTGCCACAGGTATTTCCAGCGCGCCGCCAGTCCCTCGGGATGTTTCTTGATGAGCTTCAGATAGTCATCCCAGAAGCCGATCAGTCCGAACGCCGCGGTGACGATCAATACCACCCACAGGTAGCGATTGCGCAAGTCGCCCCAGAGCAGCGCGCTGACAAAGATGGTCACGAGAATCAACAGACCACCCATCGTCGGCGTACCGGCTTTTTTCAGGTGCGTCTGCGGACCATCGTCACGCACCACCTGGCCGATCTGGTAGCGCGACAGCCGCGCAATCATTGCCGGCCCGATCAGCAGCGACATCAGCAATGCCGTCATGACCGCGAGGATCGCCCGCAGTGTCAGGTACGAGAAAACGTTGAAGCCGGAGGCGACCGGTGTAAGTTCGCGTGCAAGCCAGTACAGCATGGTCAGCCCGCCTTGCGTTGCGGTGCCGCGTCCGGCCCGTCGGTGAGGTAATCAACCAGGCGCTCGAGCCGGTTGGAACGCGACCCTTTGACCAGCAGGCGCACATCGGCGCTCAGTGATTTCTCCAGCTCGCGCTGCAGGCTCTCGATATCGGCATACCACTGGCCACCGGCACCGAAACTGTCCACGGTCAGGCGCGCAGCCTCGCCAAAACCTAACAGACGAGTCACGCCGTGGCGGCGGGCATACTCGCCGAGCTCGCGATGACTGGCATCGGATGCCGCGCCGAGCTCGCCCATTGCGCCGGCGACGAACCATTTCGGGCCCGGGACACCGGCCAGCACATCGATGGCGACGCGCATGGAACTGGGATTGGCGTTGTAGCTGTCATCTAGCAACCAGGCGCCGCTCGCGGCGCGCTTGAACTGCAGCCGGCCACGCACCGGCCGCATCTTCGCGAGGCCGGTGCGGACCTGCTCGAGCTGCGCGCCCGCCGCCAGCGCCGCGGCGGCCGCGCCGGTCGCATTCAGTATGTTGTGCATGCCGGCGAGTCTGAGCTCGATTTGCGCACGTCCCTGTGGCGCAATCAGGGCAAATCCTGACAGGAATCCCTGGCCGTCAATCTGGCTGCTGGGATCCAGCGCACGCACGTCGGCAGATGGCCGGAATCCGAACAGAACCTGGCGCGACTGCGCCGCCTGCCTGCGCCAGAGCCCGGCATAGTCGTCTTCCGCATTGATGATGGCGGTCGCATTTGCCGCCAAGCCCTCGAACAGCTCGCCCTCGGCGCGTGCGGCACCGGCGATATCGCCGAAACCTTCCAGGTGTTCCGCGCCGGCGTTGGTGACAATCGCCACCTGCGGTTTTGCCAGCTTGACGAGCTGCGCCACTTCGCCAGGATGGTTGGCGCCGATCTCGATGACGGCGTGAGCGTGCTCGGCGGACAGGCGCAACAAGGTCAACGGTACGCCGATGTGATTGTTGAGATTGCCGGCTGTCGCCATCGTGACGCCACACTCGGCCAGTATGCCGGCCAGCATTTCCTTGACCGTGGTCTTGCCGTTGCTGCCGGCGACCGCGATCACCGTGCCGGCGAACCGCTCGCGATGCGCCAACGCGGCGCGCTGCAACGCAGCTAACACGTCAGCAACCACAATCAGCGGCAGGCCGGCGCTGGCGGCGGCGGCTGCCGTCGACGCATCGACCACCGCCGCGACCGCACCCGCGCTGGCGGCGGCGGCAACGAATTCAGCGCCATTGAAGCGCGGGCCGCGCAGCGCCAGGAACAATTGCCCGCTGGTGAGAATGCGCGTATCCGTGGATATGCCAGTGACGGTTGGCGCGGCGGCCGCAGCCTGATGCCACTGCCCGCCAAGATCGATCCGCCATTGTTCGAGACTGCGCGTCACGACAACGCCCCGAGCGCCGCGCGCACCACCGCCTGGTCGCTGAAGGCCTGACGCACGGCGCCGAACACCTGGTAGTCCTCATGACCCTTGCCGGCCACCAGGACCGCGTCGCCGGCGCGCGCCGCGGCGATCGCGGCGCGGATCGCGCGCGCACGATCAAGCTCAATGACGATATTGGCGTTGCGCGGCATACCTCGCTGAATGTCGACGACGATGTCCACCGGGTTTTCGGTGCGCGGATTGTCATTCGTCAGCCAGCAGCGGTCGGCAGATTTTGCCGCGACCGCGCCCATCAGCGGCCGCTTGCCGCGATCCCGGTCGCCGCCGCAGCCGAAGACCACGTGCACGGCGCCGCCGCAATGTGCGCGCACGGCGAGCAGCGCCTTCTCCAGCGCGTCCGGCGTATGCGCGTAGTCCACCAGAACCAGCGGCTGGGCATCGCCGCCGAAGGTCTCCATGCGCCCGCTCGGCGCTTGCGCCGCAGCTAACACCCGCGTGGCATCCGGCAGCGAAACATCCAGCGCCAGCAGACAGGCCAGCACCGTCAGGACATTGTCGACATTGAAGGCGCCCAGCAGCGGCACGCTCAGATCCGCTGCACCGAAGCTGGATGCGAGCCTGAGTTCGATGCCATGGGCGCTCAGGGAGCAGGATTCGGCGGCCAGCCAGGCATCGGCGGCCGCGAGGCGTGCATTGCTGCGCGAAGTCGCGAACAGGCGGCCGGCGGCGGGCCGCAGGCTGTGCAGGCGCATGCCAAACTCGTCGTCGATATTGATGACGCGCCACTCGAGGCCGGGCCACTGAAACAGCCGGCTTTTCGCAGCGCCGTAGCGCGTCATGTCGCCGTGATAGTCAAGATGATCCCGCGTCAGGTTGGTAAACGCCGCCACTTTGAAGCGCACGCCGGCCACGCGCTGCTGATCGAGTGCGTGCGACGACACCTCCATCGCAACACAACTCGCGCCCGCCGCGCGCAGCTGCGCCAGCTGCCGATGCACCGTGACCGGATCCGCGGTGGTCAGTTCTCCGCCCGCCAGCCGGCCTTTCAGGCCCACGCCCAGCGTGCCGACATAGCCGCTGTCGCGGCCGGACGCCGTCAGCGCCTGGGCTAACAACCAGGCGCACGTCGTCTTGCCATTGGTGCCGGTGATGCCGGTGATATCGAGCGCCGCTGACGGCGCGCCGAAAAACCGGTCGGCGATCTGGCCGGCGACGGCGCTGAGTTGCGGCACCGCCATGCCCACCACCGACAACGGCAAAGCCGGTGGCTTGATTCCGGGCGCCGGTTCCCAGATGACGCCAGTCGCGCCGCGCTCCAGCGCGAGCTCCAGATACTGCAGCCCATGGCTGCGCTGGCCCTGGCAGGCAAGGAACAGGCTCCCCGGCCGCACCGCCCGGCTGTCGAGCGTCAGGTCGGCAAACAGCGCATCGCGCGTTACGCTGGCAATGCCAGCTAACAAACCCGACAGTGGAACGCCCGCCTCGGTCATCGTAAGGCCCCGCTTGCCGCGCCCGGGCGCGGCAGCGGCTTCGTTCCGGCGATCTGCCCCGGCACGACGGCAATGGGCTCCGCCACCCCGGGTTCCGCCGGCATCGGCACCGTGCTTTCCGGTTCCTCCGCCGGCGGCGCCAGCGGCCCGTCGGGCGCGACAGCTAACAAACGCAACGCGCCGCCCAGGACCGCGGAAAATACCGGCGCTGCCACGTCGCCGCCGTAATAGAGACCTGCGCCCGGCTCATCGATGACCACGACGGCCGCGAGCCGCGGCGCGGTGGCCGGCGCCACGCCGCCGAACACCGCCATGTACTTGTCGGTTGAGTAGCCGCCGGCATTCGCCTTCCAGGCGGTACCGGTCTTGCCGGCCACGCGGTAACCCGGGATCGCGGCGCGAATGCCGGTGCCGCTTGGGCTAACAACCTGCTCGAGCATGTGCAGCAGCGACTGCGCGACCCGTGCATCCAGCACCCGCTCGCCCGGCACGGTGCCGTCGACCCGCAGGAAGGACACCGGCCGCATGACGCCGAGTCCGCCCAGGGTTGCGTAGGCGTGCGCCAGTTGCAGCGGCGTCACCGACAGGCCGTAACCGTAGGACAGTGTCGCGATTCCCACCGGGCGCCAGTGCGAGAAATGCGTCAGCGTGCCGGCAGACTCGCCCGGATAGCCGCTGGTCGTGACCTGGCCAAAGCCCAGGCGCAGCAGCGTCGTGTAGATCAGCTCCGGCTCCAGCGTCAGCGCCATCTTGGTCATGCCGACGTTCGAGGACTTGGCTAACACAGTCGCAAGATCGATGGCGCCAAGGTTGTGCTTGTCCTCGAATACGCGCACGCCGACCTTGACGAATCCCGGCGAGGTATCGATGACGCTTTGCTCGTTGTACTTCCCGGACGCCAGCGCCGCCGCCATGACGAAGGGCTTGATCGAGGATCCGGGCTCGAATATGTCGGTCACCGCACGGTTGCGGTAACCGGCCGGCTTGATCTGCGCACGGTCGTTAGGATTGAAGGCCGGCTGATTCACCATCGCCAGCACCTCGCCGCTCGCGATATCCAGCACCACCACCATGCCAGCCTTGGCTTTCTGGAGACGGATCGCCGACTTCAGTTCGCGATACGCGAGATACTGCACGCGCATGTCCAGCGACAATACGAGATCGCGGCCGGGCCGCACCGCGCGAATACTCTCGACGTCCTGCACGATCTGGCCCATGCGATTCTGGATCACGCGCTTCTGGCCGTCCTCGCCCGCGAGCCAGTGATCGAAGGCGAGTTCGAGACCTTCCTGGCCGCTGTCATCGATGCTGGTGAATCCCAGCGCGTGGCCGGTCACCTCGCCGGCCGGGTAATAGCGGCGATACTCACGCACCGCGTAGACGCCGGGAATTCCCATCGCCTTGATGCGCGCGGCGTCGGCCGGCTGCATGTGGCGGCTCAAATAGAGAAACTCGCGATCGAGATTACTGGTAATGCGCTGCGTCAGTTCGGTCTTGTTGCGGTTCAACGCCTTGGCAAGCTGCGGCACCTTGTCGATGGCAGCCGACATTTCCTTGGGGTTGGCCCAGATCGAATCGACCGGCGTGCTGACAGCCAGCGGCTCGCCGAAGCGATCGGTGATCGTGCCGCGATGCGCGGCGATATCGGCGACGCGTTGTATGCGGGCGTCGCCCTGGCGCTGCAGAAAGTCGCGATCCAGCCATTGCAGATTCACGGCGCGCCACAACAGGCCGGCTGCCGCCAACGTCAGCACGCCGGCCGCAAAAAAGGAGCGCACGCGAAAACTGCGGCTCGGTGACAGCTGCGGCAGCTTCACGGCGACAACACCTCGATCTCCTTGGGCGCCGGCGCACTCATCTTCAAGCGGCTGACGGCCACGTTCTCCACAAACGAATGCGTCGACCAGGCGCTTTGCTCAAGTTGCAGCTGCCCCCACTCGATCTCCATGTTGTCGCTTTTCTGGTTGAGCTTTTCGAGCTGCACGAACAATTCGCGGGCGCGGTGCTTGGCATAGATCGCACCCGCCGCAGACGCCAGCGTGCCCAACCACAGGAGTGGCAAGGCGACCATCAACCAGCGGGGCCCCGGCTTGTTCACGCGCGCCCCCGGCCGGAAATTTTTTCGGCGACGCGCAGCACCGCACTGCGGCTGCGCGGGTTTCTGGCGACCTCGCGCTCGCTGGCGCGCTGCTTGCGGCCGATCAGGCGCAGCTGCGGTTGCGCCGCAGCCGGAATCTCAGGCAGCCCGGCCCACATGGGGTCGACACTCGAATGCTCGCGCATGAACTGCTTGACGATACGATCCTCGATCGAGTGAAACGCAATCACGACCAGCCGGCCTTCCGGAGCTAACACTGCAAGCGCGGCCGCGAGCCCGGCGCGCAACTGGCCGGGCTCGTCGTTCGCCTGCATGCGCAGCGCCTGGAAGGTGCGCGTCGCGGGATGTTTGCCGGGTTCGCGTGTGCGGACTGCGCGCGCCACGATCTCAGCGAGTTGAACCGTGCGGGTGATGGGGGTCTCCCGCCGGGCGGCGTCAATTGCCGCTGCAACCCGACCTGCAAATCGCTCTTCGCCATAGTCCACTAACACGCGCCGCAACTCCGCGACGCTGGCACTCGCCAGCCAAACCGCAACCGGCGCTCCGTGTGTCGGATCCATTCGCATGTCGAGCGGGCCATCGCGCATGAAACTGAAGCCGCGTTCTGCGACATCCAGCTGCGGCGATGACACGCCGAGATCGAACAGCACCCCGTCAGGCTGGCGGCCGGCCGCGTGCTCAGCGAGCACCTGGCCGAGCTGCGCAAACGACGCCTGCACCGCGCTGAAGCGCGCGTCCTGGCCGAATCGTGTCCGGGCATGGGCGATGGCTGTCGGATCGCGATCCAGGGCGAGCAGGCGGCCGGCGGCCGAGAGTCGCTCGAGCAGGCGCGCGCTGTGTCCGCCGCGCCCGAAAGTCGCATCCACATAAAAGCCATCCGCCACAGGAGCGAGCGCCTGAAGCACCTCATCCGGCATTACCGGCTCGTGCTCGTTCACACGCTCCCAACCCGAGGACCCACCGCTGTCAGACGGTCATCCTGCTAACACGTTATCGCCAAGACGCCTGCGTTCAGAACAGCACGGCCGCCTTGGCGCCCGTCAAACCTGACAACAGCACGTCTCCCCGGTCGCAAACCACCGGTCCTAACAAACTACAGCGACAGCGAATCCAGTTGTGCCGAGAGATCGGAAGCGGTCTCCTCACTCTTCATCCAGAACTCGCGGCGCTCGTTCCAGCGCTGCTCGTCCCAGATTTCGAGGCGGTTACCCTGCCCGATCAACATGGCATGCTTGGTCAATTTCGCGAATTCGCGCAATTCCGGTGTTAGGGCCAGTCGTCCCTGCCCGTCCAGTTCCATTTCGTTAGCATGGCCAACCATGAGACGCTGCAGGCGTCGCGCACGTTCATTGAGCGACGGCAGACTCATCAGCTTGCGTTCGATTTGTTCCCAGTCGGGCAGTGGGTAGATCAGGAGGCAACCATCGCGATCCACGGTGACGACGACGGCATTGCCGCCGCGCTCGGCCAAGCGCAGACGATGGCGGGTGGGTAGGACCATCCGGCCTTTGTCATCGAGCGTGACTTTGCTTGCACCACGGAACATTTTGGTTACCAGGGCGTTTTCCACACCCCTTGCCCCCACTTTCTACCACTTGCCGCCACTATAGGAAGCGCCGCAGCAGATGGCAAGTGTCTGCAGACCGAAATCGCAATTGCAGCAAACACTTAGCGGACGGGGAAAAGGTGGAGTCGGCCTGTAAGCCGGGTTCTGTCGAGGACGATCATTCCTCTGGGATCAGTGTCGCCACTGACCTCAAGCGGCCTACCCGGAAGTCCCGCAGGACTGGCGTTGTTGCTAGCCGTTTCCAGCCGCAACGACTTCCCTATTTGGCCTTGCTTCAGGCGGGGTTTGCCGTGCCATCGAGTGTTGCCACCGACGCGGTGCGCTCTTACCGCACCATTTCACCCTTACCAGTGTCCTTGCGAACACTTCGGCGGTTTATTTTCTGTTGCACTTTCCGTGGGCTCGCGCCCCCCAGGCGTTACCTGGCGCCGTGTCCAAGAAGCCCGGACTTTCCTCCCCATTTCTGCGACAAGTCGCAGGAAATGCAGCGATCGCCCGGCCGACTCCGGGCGCGAAGATAGGCTCATGCCG
>JAYUGT010000176.1:0-26957 GCA_043738315.1 Gammaproteobacteria bacterium | reverse complement strand
GCCGCGGATGAAAACCTCGCGCGCGTGCTCAACCAGGGTTGCTGGTCGCAGCAGCAGTTCTTCGGGCAGGGTGCCGCCAGCGGCCTGTCGGCCCGCCTGCTGGCGGATGATGGCAGCGATTTCACGCTGATCGAGGACGGCCGCGAACTGGGCCGGGTGCGCTGGTCGATGTTAGGTCTGCACAACGTTGACAATGCGCTGGCCACGATCCTGGCCGCGCGCCATGCCGGCGTACCGGTCGCACAGGCCTGCGCGGCGCTGGACGAGTTTCGCGGCATCAAGCGGCGGATGGAACTGCGCGGTACCGTGGCCGGTGTCACCGTCTATGACGACTTCGCGCATCACCCGACTGCGATCGCAACGACCATTGGCGGGCTGCGCCGGCGCATCGGCGCGCAGGGCCGGGTGATCGCGGTGCTGGAGCCGCGCTCCAACACCATGCGTCTCGGCGTGCACAAGGATACCTTGGCAGGATCGTTTGCCGAAGCGGATGCCGTCTGGCTGCTGGCGCCACCCGATCTGGGCTGGGACCTGTCGCAGGTCTGCGGCGCGCTGGGCACGCGTGGCCGGACTGCGGCGAGCGTGGAGGCCCTGCTGGCAGGCCTGCTGACCGCGGTGCGCGCAGGCGACCATGTGATTGTCATGAGCAATGGCGGTTTCGGTGGGTTGCATGACAAACTGTTAGCCGCTCTCAAGGCCAGGGAAGGCTAACATCATGGTGCGTGTTGCGGATTCGTCGATTACTCTCGCCATGACCGGCGCCTCCGGCGCCCAGTACGGCCTGCGGCTGCTCGAATGCCTGGTGCAGGCGGATCGCGAAGTGTTTCTGCTGTTCACCAAGGCCGCGCAGATCGTGGTCGGGTCGGAAACCGACCTCAAGCTGCCGGGGCGCAGCGCCGAGCAGTCGCGTTTCCTGAACAAGCACTTCCGCGCGCGCGATGGACAGATTCGCGTTTGCGGCGAGGAGGAGTGGACCTCGCCGGTGGCGAGCGGGTCGGGCGCGCCGCGCACCATGGTGGTCTGTCCCTGCACGATGGCGACGCTGGCCAACATCGCCAGTGGCGCAAGCGGCAACCTGCTGGAGCGTGCCGCCGACGTGGTGCTCAAGGAGCGCGGCAACCTGGTGCTGGTGCCGCGGGAAACGCCGTTCTCAACCATTCACCTTGAAAACATGCTGAAACTCGCGCGCGTTGGCGCGCTGATCCTGCCGGCCAACCCCGGCTTCTATAACAAGCCGCGCAAAGTCGACGAACTGGTCGATTTCATCGTGGCGCGGGTGCTCGACCAGATTGGCATCGACACCGGACTGCTCAAGCGCTGGGGCCGTGACGACTGAGTTGCCGTTGTTTCCGCTGGGTACGGTGCTCCTGCCGGCGGGGCAGCTGTCTCTGCGGATCTTTGAAACGCGCTACACCGACATGGTGCGGCGCTGCATGCGCGAGAGCCTGCCGTTCGGCGTGGTGCTGATTCAGCAGGGTGCCGAAAGCGGCGCGGTTGGCAGTACTGCCGACGTTGGCACCACCGCGCGCATCGTGGATTTCAGCACGCTCGCCGATGGCTTGTTAGGTCTGAGCTGCGTGGGGGAACGGCGATTCCAGCTGCTGCGCAGCTGGCGGCAGGACGACGGGCTCAATCTCGGCGAGGTCGAATTTCTCCCGGTCTGGCCGGTGGAGCCGGTGCCGGTCGAGGCGCAGCAGCTTGCCGGCCTGCTGCAGAAGCACTGGGGCGAATTTTCCGAACAATTCGGCGCCGAGTCGCCGCGCTTCGACGATGCCGTCTGGGTGTGCGCCCGGCTGGCGCAGGTCCTGCCATTGCCCGCGCCGCTCAAGCAGCGGCTGCTCGAGTCAGACAGCGCGGCGCTCGCGCTGCGCGTGCTGGCGGCCCTGGTAAAAACGGAACAGAACGACGCCTAACACCAGCGTCCAGCCAAGCACCATCCAGCCGACCACGCCGTCGAACTCCGAGAGCAGGAAGGCTGCCGGATGCGTCGGATCGCGCACCGACGTTTCGCGCATGAACAGGATGATCCAGACCCAGCCGGCGTGCAGGCCGACACAGGCGGCAATGCTGCCGGTCAGGTGCCGCACCATCGCCAGCAGCACACCGACCGCGAACAGGCTGATGAACGCGTCGAAAATCGCGCCGGGATGCGCGAAGTCCCGCAGCATGCCAGCCAGCAGATCGAGCCCACTGCCCGGACCCACCTGATCCGGCGGGATCCGGAAGCGGCCGATGAAATGGGTGGCTGCGTAAACCAGCGACGGCAGCACAATTGCCAGGCGCGGCCCGGATTCGCGCGCGATGGCGCTGAACATTGCGCCGCGCAGGAAAGTTTCCTCGATCAGCGCCACAGTGATGGCGCTCAGAATTCCGCTGCCCGCCTGCTTGAGCAGCGTCATTGCATCCAGGGTCGTGCCGGGTTTCAGGTCACGCATGTCGAACAGCACCATTGCCAGCATCACCGGCAGCATGGTTGCGATGCCCAGTGCAAACGCCAGGCCGGCTTCACCCAGCCACTGGCGCCGCGGCAGGCCGTAGCCAAGGCTTGCTTTGTTAGCCAGGCCTTCACGTCGCGCCAGCCAGATGAATCCGACCAGCACCGCCAGCATGGCGACCCGGCCCGCCACCCGGTGAAAAGGGAAATCGAACCTGGGCGTCAGCAGCGACCAGACCGGATAGCCGAAGGCGGCAATCGCGCCCAGCCCTAACAGGATGAGCCCGACGAATTTGGCGAAGGCTTTCATGGGCGTTTCAGGGCGCCGCGACCGTGCGCAGCTTCTGGCCGTCGGCGCGCAGCAGGGCGATGAGGCCCTTGTCGCCTAGCAGATGGGCGGCACCGACCACGACCAGCACGTCATCGTTGCCCCGCAGCAGCGCCCTGATGGCGGGCAGCCATTTGCGGTTGCGCTCGATCAGCAGGGCCGACTCCAGGTCGGGGAAGCTCGCCATCTCATCCTGCAGTTCATGGGCCAGGCGGGCCTGATCGCCCTGGCGCCAGGCCTGTTCGATGGCTGCCAGTTCCGTGGGTACCTGCGCCGCTTCATCGAGCGTCAGGTCCAGCAGATGAATCTGGTTCTCGGCGCTCAGGTGGTCAAACACCGCAAACTGTTCCGCGGCCGTTTCCAGGCCCGTGATGGGCTTGTGATCGGACTTGGCGCGGGTCGCGAGCTGCTGGTCGATACCCGCTTCGGAGCTGAAGCCGGCCTTCAGCAGGCTGACAGAGGTGACCATCAGCGACGCGAGCCACGGTTCCATCGTGTCCAGCATCGCGACCGGCAGCCCGAGCTCGCCGGCGGTGCGCGTCAGGCGTTCGGCCAGCGGCCGCGGCAGGGTTTGTGACAGCGACTTGCCGTCGGTGCGAGTCCCGGCCTGCATCATCTCGCCGGCGATCTGTACTTCGTCCAGGTCGTCGAGATCCAGTTCGAACACCAGCCGCTCGGCGTCGGCATAGGCGCGTTCCAGGGCGAGCGGCAAAGCGGAATTTTCCGGCCGCAGCAGATGAATCGAGCCCGCGATGTAAACGCGATTGGCGGCTCCCTGCATCACCCACACACCACTGTCGGCCGCGGCGGCCGTCGCAGCTAACAAACTGGCGGCCAGTGCCAGCCGCGCGATGGACCTGCGCGTCAGAAAACCCATGTAGTCTCCGTTTCGATCCGTCCCTGCGGCAGCAGCCGGATGGACCGGTAGGCGGGTGGTCGTTCGTCGATGGCGAAATCATCCGACCGCGGCCGGAATTGGGCGCAGGTCGACGGCGTTGCCATCAGTTGCACACCGTTACGCGCGCCATCATAAGCCTGGTGCACGTGACCCCAGAGTACACCGCGCACGGATTTCGGATAACGATCGATGATCGCGAGAAAATCCGCCGCATTCTCCAGGCCCAGGGCATCCAGCCAGCGGCTTTGCATGGGTACCGGCTGGTGGTGGACGCAAATCAGGACCTGGAGGTCTCCAGCGGATGTCAACGCCGCTTCGAGCCGCAGCAATTCGTTAGCTGACAGGCGGCCGCCGGCGGAGCCCTCGAGGAAACTGTTGAGCATCACGATGCGCCAGCCGTTGCGATCGACCCGGCCGCAGTACTGGAATGGCGGCTCCGCCAGGGCGCGCTGCATCGCGTCCGGGATGTCGTGATTACCGGGCAGGCACCAGACGGGCTTGTCGAGCGGCGCAAAAATCTCGCGGAACAACCGGTAGCCGCCCGGGTCGTCCTGCACGAGGTCGCCTGTCACCAAAATGGCGTCCGCCGACTGCACGACGGGCGCGGCGTGCGCGAGCACGCGTCGCAGCGTTGCCAGCGTATCGACGCCGCGCAGCGTTTCCCCGCGGCTGCCAAACAAATGCGTGTCGGTAAACTGCACCAGTTGCACGTCTTAGCTTCGCACTGTTGCCCGCAGCAGCCGCCGCGCCAGCGGGATGGTCATGTAGGCCAGCGGCGCCAGCGTCGGCCAGCGCAGAGCTAACAATCCTCCGATCAACGCCAGCAGCGGCACAGCCCAAATGCCACGGCGCAGCCTGCGCACCTCCTCGCGGGGCGTATCGGCATCCAGAATCGCATCGGCACCAAAGGCCACGCGCCAAAGCTGGAATTGCAGCACGGCCGCAAGTGTCAGGGACGCGCCGTAAAACCACTGAGCGGCTGGCACGTCTGTGTGAGCGCTCATGAGCGCCGTCGGAAACGGCAGGAAGGCAATCGCTGCCAGGAAACGCAGATTGGTCCAGACCAGACGTCGATTAACCGCGCGCAACCATTGCAGTGCCTCATGATGCGCGACCCAGAACGCGCCAATCGCAAAAAAGCTGACGACAAAGCTGATCAGGTGCGTCGTGAGATGCAACAGCGCCGCGACCAAAGTCGCGTTGTCATGAATGCCGGCAGATTCCGGAACGCGAAGGTCGATGACCAGCAGGGTGATTGCGATGCCAAACACGGCATCACTGAAGAATTTCAGCCTTTCCACCTGCCGTTGTTCACGTTCGTTCACGTTGCCACCTTAGGCGAAAAGCCGCGCAAAAAAAAGGGCCGCCGCGTTGCCGCGACGGCCCGTTCACGTTAGCAGTGACCGTTCAATAGCGGTATTGATCCGGCTTGTAGGGTCCCTGCTTGCTGACGCCGATGTAGCGTGCCTGCTGGTCCGACAGTTCCGTCAACTGCGCGTTCAGCTTCTTGAGCTGCAGCCGCGCCACCTTCTCGTCCAGATGCTTGGGCAGCACATACACGCCGATCGGATACTTGCCCGGATTGCTCCAGATTTCGATCTGCGCGATGGTCTGGTTGGCAAATGACGAACTCATCACGTAACTCGGATGCCCGGTGCCGCAGCCCAGGTTCACCAGGCGCCCCTCGGCTAACAGGATGATGCGCTTGCCGTCGGGGAAGATGACGTGATCGACCTGCGGCTTGATGTTCTCCCACTTGTACTGCTTCAGCGCGGCGCAATCGATTTCGTTATCGAAGTGCCCGATGTTGCAGACGATCGCCTGGTCCTTCATCTTCTTCATGTGCTCATGGGTGATCACATGAAACTTGCCGGTGGCGCTGACAAAGATGTCGGCCTTGTCGGCCGCGTAGTCCATCGTGACGACGCGATAACCTTCCATCGCGGCCTGCAGCGCGCAGATCGGGTCAATTTCCGTGACCCACACCTGCGCCGACAGGGCGCGCAGCGCCTGCGCCGAGCCCTTGCCGACATCGCCGTAACCCGCGACCACGGCAACCTTGCCGGCGACCATGACGTCGGTCGCGCGCTTGATGCCATCGACCAGCGATTCGCGACAGCCGTACAGGTTGTCGAACTTGCTCTTGGTCACCGAATCATTGACGTTGATCGCCGGGAAGGCGAGCTGTCCGGCCTTGGCCATCTCGTACAGGCGCTTGACGCCGGTGGTGGTTTCCTCGGTGACGCCCTTGATCTGGGCCAGGCGCGTGCTGTACCACTTCGGATCGCGCTTCAGGGTCGCGCGGATGCTGTCGAACAGCGCGGTCTCTTCTTCGCTGGTCGGCTTGCCTAACACGGCGCTGTCGCGTTCGGCCCTGGCGCCGAGGTGCAGCAGCAGCGTGGCGTCGCCGCCGTCGTCGAGAATCATGTTCGAATAGCCGTTGTCGGGCCATTCAAAGATGCGGTGCGAGTAGTCCCAGTAGTCGACCAGCGACTCGCCTTTCCACGCGAACACCGGCGTGCCACGCACGGCGATGGCTGCGGCTGCATGGTCCTGGGTCGAGAAAATGTTGCAGGACGCCCAGCGCACCTGCGCGCCTAACGCCTGCAGCGTCTCGATCAGCACCGCCGTCTGGATGGTCATGTGCAACGAGCCCGTGATCCGCGCGCCGCGCAGCGGCTGCGTGGGCGCAAACTCCTCGCGGATGGCCATCAGGCCCGGCATCTCGGTTTCGGCAATGCGGATTTCCTTGCGGCCCCAGTCGGCGAGCGCCAGGTCCGCGACCTTGAAATCGGCGGCGCCGGTTTTCATATCAACAACTGCGTTCATAAAAGCTCCGTTAAATGTAGTTTAACGGGCGCCGTTTGCAATCTGCCTCGCGACGAGCCTCGTGTTAGCTGCCGGATGGTCAGCTCGCACTGCAGCGCCCCTCGCCACGGGCAGGTTTAAAATCTCAGGCTGCGCGCACTTTCACCTTCGCGTCGGCGGCCAGCGCCGCAGCCTTGTCGGTCTTTTCCCAGCTGAACTCTTTTTCCTTGCGGCCGAAATGCCCATAGGCCGCGGTCTTCTGGTAGATCGGACGCACCAGGTCGAGCATTTCACGCAGCCCGTAGGGCGTCAGGTCGAAATGCCGCCGTACCAGTGCCGTCAATTTTTCCCGCGGCAATTTGCTGGTGCCGAAGGTCTCGACCATGATCGAGGTCGGCTCGGCAACACCAATCGCATACGAGACCTGAACTTCGCAGCGCTCGGCGATACCCGCGCCGACAATATTCTTCGCCACATAGCGCGCCGCATAGGCGGCGGAGCGGTCGACCTTGGACGGGTCCTTGCCCGAGAACGCGCCGCCACCATGGCGTGCAAAGCCGCCGTAGGTGTCGACGATGATCTTGCGCCCCGTCAGGCCGCAGTCGCCGACTGGGCCACCGATCACGAACCGGCCGGTCGGGTTGATGTGATATTTCGTGCCCTTGTGCAGCCATTTCTTCGGCAGCACCGGCAGCAGGATTTCTTCCATGACCGCTTCGCGCAGATGCCGGGTCGATACGTCGTCACTGTGCTGCGTCGACAGCACGACCGCCTCGATGGCGACCGGCCGGTCGTTTTCATAGCGCAGCGTGACCTGGCTTTTCGCATCGGGCCGCAGCCACGGCAGCTTGCCTTTCTTGCGCACGGTGGCCTGCTGGCGCACCAGCCGATGCGACAGCGTGATCGCGGCCGGCATCAGCACGTCGGTGTCGGTATTGGCGTAGCCGAACATCAGGCCCTGGTCGCCGGCGCCCTGCTTGCGCTCATCCTTGCGATCCACGCCCATGGCGATGTCGGGCGACTGTTTGCCGATCACATTCAGCACACCGCAGCTGCCGCCATCGAAACCCATGTCCGAGGAGTTGTAACCGATGTCCAGCACGGTCTTGCGGACCAGTGCCTCGATATCCACCCAGGCGCTGGTCGTGACTTCGCCCGCCACGATGACCACGCCGGTCTTGACCAGCGTCTCGCAGGCCACCCGGCCGCGCTTGTCCTGCATCAAAATGGCGTCGAGGACCGCATCCGAGATCTGGTCCGCAACCTTGTCCGGATGACCTTCCGACACCGACTCCGACGTGAACAAATAACCACTGGACATGCTGGATCTACCGTAATGCTGGGGCTTGGCCGCCCATTATAGCGGGTGGGCATTGGATTGCCCGTCGGCCGTATGCAAACTGCTTGGCATTTTCATTGCCCAAAGCGCGCGGGTATCGGAGAATGCCGGCCCTTTTTCAGGGCTTTTCCTCACCCATGTCTGCCAACCTAGCCGTTTCCCGCCGAACCCTCGCCAACGCCATCCGCGCACTGTCCATGGATGCTGTGCAACAGGCCAATTCCGGGCATCCCGGGGCCCCCATGGGCATGGCCGATATTGCCGAGGTCCTGTGGCGCGACTTCCTTAAGTTCAATCCGGTGAATCCACGCTGGCACGACCGGGACCGCTTCGTGCTGTCTAACGGTCATGGCTCGATGCTGCTGTATTCACTGCTGCATCTGACCGGCTGCAATGTCTCGATCGATGAGCTGCGGCATTTCCGGCAATTGGGGTCGCGCACCGCCGGCCATCCGGAAGCGGATCTGGACATGGGGATCGAGACCACCACCGGACCGCTCGGGCAAGGCGTCGCCAACGCCGTGGGCATGGCGCTCGCGGAGAAGCTGTTAGCTGCCGAGTTCAATCGCCCGGGCCATGAGATCGTCAATCACCACACCTATGTGTTCCTCGGCGACGGCTGCATCATGGAAGGCATTTCGCACGAGGCCTGCTCGCTGGCGGGCACCCTCAAGCTCGGCAAGCTGATCGCTTTCTATGACGACAATGGCATCTCCATCGACGGCAAGGTCGCTGGCTGGCTCACCGACAACACGCCGAAGCGCTTTGAAGCCTACGGCTGGCAGGTCATCAAGAATGTCGACGGGCATGACGCCGAGGCGCTCGGCAAGGCGATACGGCGCGCGCGGTCTAACAAGAACCAGCCGACGCTGATCTGCTGCAAGACCATCATCGGATTCGGCGCACCTAACAAGCAGGGCAGCAAGTCGACGCACGGCGAACCGCTGGGCAAGGATGAAGTGGCGGCGGCGCGCGTCCAGCTTGGCTGGCCGCATGCGCCGTTTGAAATACCCGAGGACGTGCGCAGCGCCTGGGACCGGCGCGCCGCCGGCGCGCGCGCCGAGAAGGCCTGGCGGCAGCGCTTCAACCGCTACAAGCGCGAGCAGCCGCAGCTGGCCGGTGAATTCGAGCGCCGCATGAGCGGCAAGCTGCCGGCATCGTGGGCCGGCATCGCAGCCCAGGCGGCCGCCGCCGCCGCAGGCGTCGCGGCGCCGCAGGCGACGCGAGCCTCATCACAGGTCGTGCTGAACGCGCTCGGCCCGGGGCTGCCGGAGTTGTTAGGCGGTTCGGCCGACCTGACCGGGTCGGTGAACACGCTGCGCAAGGATTCGGTTGCGGTCACGCCGGAGTCCGTGGCCGGCAATTACATTTACTACGGCGTGCGTGAATTCGCGATGACCGCGATGATGAACGGCATCGCGCTGCACGGCGGCTTCATACCCTACGCCGGCACGTTCCTGGTGTTCTCGGACTACGCACGCAACGCGGTGCGGCTCGCGGCGCTCATGCACCTGCGCGTCGTGCTGGTGTACACGCACGATTCCATCGGGCTGGGCGAGGACGGTCCGACCCACCAGCCGGTCGAGCACCTGGCCAGCCTGCGCGCGATGCCTAACATGTCGGTCTGGCGCCCGGGCGATGCCGCGGAAACCGCGGTCGCCTGGCAGGCGGCGATCGAGCAGGCGCGCGGTCCGAGCTGCCTGGTACTGACGCGCCAGGCCTTGCCACAGCAGGCGCGGACCCCGGCGCAGGCCGCGGCGATAGTGCGTGGCGGCTACACGCTGGTCGATTGCGAAGGCGTGCCCGAAGCGCTGCTGATCGGCACCGGCTCCGAGTTGTCGTTAGCTGTCGATGCGGCGCGGGAACTGTCGGCCCAGGGCCGGCGGGTGCGCGTCGTCTCCATGCCCAATTGCGAGCTATTCCTGGCGCAGGACCGGGCCTATCAGGACGCAGTGCTGCCGCCGGCGGTTCGCCGGCGCGTCGCTGTCGAGGCTGCGGCCAGCCTGTCGTGGCATCGCTTTGTCGGTGCCGATGGCCTGATCATCGCGCTCGATCGTTTTGGCGCATCCGGCAAGGCGCCGGATCTGTTCCGTCATTTCGGCATCACCACCGCAGCGGTCCGTGACGCCGTGTTAAAATTGTTAGCTTGACTGAGTAAGAGGAATACCATGGCAGTTAAAGTTGGAATCAATGGCTACGGCCGTATCGGCCGTAATGTGATGCGCGCAATCTATGAGAGCGGGCGCAGCAAGGAAATCCAGGTGGTCGCGGTCAACGACCTTGCGGATGCAGCGACCAACGCGCACCTGACGCAATACGACACTGCGCACGGCAAGTTTCCCGGCACGGTCAAGTCTGACGGTGACGCGATGGTCGTCAACGGCGATCGCATCCGGGTGTTCGCTGAGCGCGATCCCGGCAAGATTCCCTGGGGCGCAGTCGGCGCCGACATCGTCATGGAATGCACCGGCTTCTTCACTACCAAGGCGGATGCCTCAAAGCACCTGGCCGGCGGCGCGAAGAAAGTCGTGATCTCGGCGCCGGGCGGCAAGGATGTCGACGCGACGATCGTGTACGGCGTCAATCACCAGGTGCTCACGTCGGCGATGACAGTGATCTCCAACGCCTCCTGCACCACCAATTGCCTCGCGCCCATCGCCAAGGTACTGAACGATTCCGTCGGTATCGAACGCGGCCTGATGACCACGATCCATGCGTACACCAATGATCAGCGCCTGACAGACGTGTTCCACGAGGACATCCGCCGCGCCCGTTCCGCCACCATGTCCATGATTCCCACCAAGACCGGCGCCGCGGCGGCAGTTGGCCTCGTGATGCCGGAGCTCAAAGGCAAGCTGGACGGTTTTGCGGTGCGCGTGCCGACCATCAACGTCTCGCTGGTGGACCTGACCTTCACGCCGAAACGCGCGACCAGCATCGATGAGATCAACAAGCTGATGCGCGCCGCGGCCGAGGGCCCGCTCAAGGGCATACTGAACTACACCGAAGCCTTGCTGGTGTCGGTCGATTACAACCACGATCCGGCGTCCTCGACCTATGACGCGACCATGACCAAGATCATCGACGGCAACCTGGTCAAGGTCTGCGCGTGGTACGACAACGAGTGGGGTTTCTCCAATCGCATGATCGATACCACGCTGGCCTGGGCACGCGCAAAATGACAGTGCTGCGGATGGCGGACCTCGACCTGCGCGGCAAGCGCGTCCTGATCCGCGAAGATCTGAACGTGCCGGTGCAGGACGGCAAGGTCACCAGCGACGCGCGCATCCGCGCGGCCTTGCCGACCATCCAGCTGGCGATGCAGAAGGGCGCGCGCGTGCTGTTGCTGTCGCACCTCGGGCGACCGGAGGAGGGCGTGCCGGCCGCCGAGTTTTCGCTCGCGCCGGTCGCCACGCGCCTGTCCGAGTTGTTAGGCAAGCCGGTGCCGCTCAGGCAGGACTGGCTGGCCGGCGTCGACTGCGAGCCGGGCGAAGTGGTGTTGTGCGAGAACGTGCGCTTCAACAAGGGCGAGAAGAAGGACCAGGAAGATCTCGCGCGCAGGATGGCTGCGCTGTGCGATGTTTTTGTCATGGATGCCTTCGGCACGGCGCATCGCGCCGAGGCCAGCACCCACGGCGTGGCGCGTTTCGCGCCCGTCGCCTGTGCCGGCCCGCTGCTGGTCGGCGAGCTCGAGGCGCTGGAACGCGCGCTGCTCAAGCCGGCGCGGCCGATGGTGGCGATCGTCGCGGGCTCCAAGGTGTCGACCAAGCTCACCGTGCTGGAATCGCTGCTCGACAAGGTCGATCAGCTGATCGTCGGCGGCGGCATTGCCAATACCTTTCTCGCCGCCAGCGGATTTGCAGTTGGCAAGTCGCTGCATGAAGCCGACATGCTCGACATGGCGCGCAATCTGTTAGCCAAGGCGAAGGCCCGCGGCACCTCGATTCCGCTGCCGACCGATGTGGTCGTGGCGCGTGAATTCGCCGCAACCGCGCATGCGGATGTACGCGCCGCCAATGCCGTTGGCCCGGACGAGATGATTCTCGATATCGGGCCGGACACGGCCGATGCGTTCGGCAGGATCCTGCAGCAGGCGGGCACGATCATCTGGAACGGTCCGGTGGGCGTGTTCGAATTCGACCAGTTCGGCGAAGGCACCCGCGCCATTGCCAACGCGATCGCGCGCAGCAAGGCGTTTTCGCTGGCGGGCGGCGGCGACACGCTGGCGGCCATCGAAAAATACGGCGTCGAAGACCAGATTTCCTATATCTCCACCGGCGGCGGCGCTTTTCTCGAATTCGTCGAAGGGAAAGTCCTGCCGGCGGTCGCGGCGCTGGAAGCGCGCGCGGCCTGAGTCTAAAAATGGAAAAGAAACGCGAAACGATTCTAAGGCGCACCAAGATTGTCGCCACGCTCGGGCCGGCCACCGACGACGCGGAAATCCTGTATGAGATGTGCCGTGCCGGCCTCGATGTTGCGCGCGTCAATTTTTCACACGGCACGCATGAGGACCAACTGCGCCGGATCGAGTTGCTGCGCCAGGCAGCGACGCGCGCCGGGCGCTTCGTCGGCGTGCTCGCGGACCTCGGTGGTCCCAAGATCCGCATTGAAA
Source organism: Gammaproteobacteria bacterium (assembly GCA_043738315.1). Classification (GTDB taxonomy): domain Bacteria; phylum Pseudomonadota; class Gammaproteobacteria; order Steroidobacterales; family Steroidobacteraceae; genus UBA964. The sequence continues at coordinate 14,538 of JAYUGT010000176.1, read as the reverse complement.
GTTTTGTCGACGGCAAGGTCATGCTGGTGGACGGCGCGAGCTTTGCGCTCGATCCTGCCCATGATCCGCGCACTGGTAACGCCGAGGTGGTGGGCGTCGCCTATCCGGACCTGCCGCGAGACGTCCGCAAGGGCGATACGCTGCTGCTCAACGACGGGCTCATCACGCTCGAAGTTCGCGAGGTGCGTGGCACCCGCATCCAGTGCACGGTCATTGCCGGCGGCGAGTTGTCGAACCGCAAGGGCGTCAATCGCAAGGGCGGTGGAATTTCCGCCGGCGCCCTGACCGACAAGGACCGGCTCGACATCCGTTTCGTCGCAGCTAACAAATTTGACTTCGTGGCGTTGTCCTTCGTGCGCGATGCCGAGGATGTGCGCGAGGCGAAAGCCCTGCTGCGCGACGCCGGCAGTCATGCCCATGTGATCGCGAAAATCGAGCGCCACGAGGCGATCGAGGAACTGGACGAGATTATCGTCGCTTCGGACGGACTGATGGTCGCGCGCGGCGATCTCGGCATCGAGATGGGATACGCGGAAATCACCGGGCTGCAGAAGACCATCATCGAGCGCTCGCGCGCCGGCAATCGCATCGTGATCACCGCTACGCAGATGATGGAATCGATGATCCAGAATCCGGTGCCGACGCGCGCCGAGGTCAGCGACGTGGCTAATGCGGTGATGGATGGCACCGACGCGGTGATGTTGTCGGCCGAGACCGCGAGTGGCAAGCATCCGCTCAAGGCGGTGCAGGCCATGGCGGATGTGATCGAAGGCGCCGAGAAATACCAGATCACGCATGGGCGCGCCTTGTTGCGGGTGAACAGCTCTTTTGAAGTCACCGAAGAGGCTATCGCGATGGCGGTCATGTACACCGCCAATCACATGCGCGTGCGCGCGATCGTGGCGCTCACCGAATCCGGCTCGACACCGTTGTGGATGTCGCGCATCCGTTCCGACATTCCGATCTACGCGTTCACGCGCCAGGAGGCAACCCGCCGCCGCGTGACGCTGTATCGCGGCGTGTATCCGATCCCGTTCGACGTCATCCCGGGCGATGTGCAGACGCTGTACGGATCGATTTTTGCGCTGCTGCTGAAGATGGGCCTGGTCGATACCGGGGACCTCGTAATCTTGACCAAGGGTGAACTGAGTGGCGTCACCGGCGGAACCAATTCGATGCAGATTCTGGCCGTGACGCGCCACTGAGCCATGGTCTGGCTGCGCCGCATCCTCCTGGCACTGGCCTTGCTTATCGCGGCCGCAGGAATCGTTGCGTGGATTCTGCTGCGCGCGTCACTGCCAACGCTCGACGGCGCCGAGAAAGTCGCCGGCATCAGCGGCGCTGTCACGCTGGAGCGCGACGCGGCCGGCAACGCCACGGTTTCTGCGGCAAACGATGACGACCTGGCCTACGGCCTCGGTTACGCCCACGGCCAGGACCGCTTCTTCCAGATGGATTCGGCGCGCCGCCTGGCGTCTGGCGAACTCGCCGCCCTGTTCGGCAAGGCATTGTTAGGCCAGGACCGCAAGACCCGCATGTTCCGCATGCGCGCTCGCGTGCGGGAGTACCTGCGATCGGCGCCTGCGGATGACCGGCGCTGGCTCGAAAGTTACGCCCTCGGCGTGAACGCCGGGCTCCACTCGCTGGGCAGCCGCCCGTTCGAGTACTGGCTGTTGCGGGCGCAACCCCTGCCGTGGCGCGCCGAGGACTCGCTGCTGGTGCCATTGTCCATGGCATGGCAACTGCAGGCCAGCGAGATCGGGGATGAAAAATTCCGCCTGGCGCTGAGCGCGGCGCTGGAAAAGCCGGAAGCCGGGGACGCAGCGCGCGCGCGCGCCGAAGCCATCATGGCATTGCTGCTGCCACGCCCGGTCGATTGGGACGCGCCGAACGTTGCAGTCCGCGGGGACACCACCGGCGCCGTTGATGACGAACTGCCGCAATTGCCGATGCCGGAGCAGCTGGATCTGCGCCCCATCCATATTCCGGCCGCGATCACTGCCGGCTTGTTAGCTGACGAAGCGGATTTCCCCGGCAGCAACAACTGGGGTCTGGCCGGCCGGCGCACCGCCAGCGGCGCGGCCCTGATCGCCAACGACATGCACCTGGGACTCGGGGTGCCGCCGGTCTGGTACCGGGTGCGGCTGCGCGTGACCGGCCACCATGATCTTGTGGGCGTGAGCCTGCCGGGCGTGCCGACCGTCGTGGCGGGTTCCAACGGCGACATTGCCTGGGGCTTCACCAACAGCTACGGCGACTGGATCGATTTGCGGCGTGTTAGCTGCAGCCTCGACAAGAACCAGTGGCAGTCGGCCGACGGTCCACAGCCGTTTACCACCTATGCCGAGACCCTCGCGGTCAAAGGCGCGGCCGCGGAAGAATATCCGGTGCGCACCGCGGCCGATGCCGTGCTGCTGGAGTCCGACGCGCAGCGCGGCGAATGTACGCTCGCGAGCTGGGTGGCGCTGCAGCCGGGCGCCATCAATCTCAACATCCGCGGCATGCTGCGCGCGCGCAGTGTCGCCGAAGCGGTAGCGCTGGCGCCCCAGGTCTCGATTCCGCAGCAGAACATGGTCGTTGGCGACCGCGAAGGCCATGTCGCATGGACGATCGTCGGTCCCACGCCGCAGGGGCCGCATCCGGCTATCGTGGATCCGGACAGCGGCGCGGTGTGGAGCGCGAATGCGCGCGCGGCCACCGGCGAAGCTGAAAGAACCATTGGCGGCGACGAGTGGCAGTGGGGCGCGGGCTATGATCTGGGCGCGCGTTCCCGCCAGATTCGCGATGACCTGGCGGCGCTGACGGCGCCGGCGACGCCCGCCGACATGCTGCGCATCCAGCTCGATGATCGCGCCCAGTACCTCGCCCGCTGGCGCGGCGTTTTGTTAGCTACGCTGGATGACGAGGCGGTGCGCAATCAACCGGCCCGCGCGGAGTTGCGCGCGCTGGTCGAAACCTGGGACGCGCGTGCCGGCGTCGAGTCGGTCGGTTACCGCCTGCTGCGCACTTTTCAGCGTCGCCTCAGCAAAGCGACCTGGCAGATGATCCTGGCCGGGCTGAAAATGGATCCCGACCAATACAAGATGCCGAAACGTTTTGACGCCTCGGTCTGGCGCCTGGTAAACGAACAGCCGGCACATCTGTTAGCAGGGGATTTTGCGGACTGGCGCGGGTTCGTGCTGGCGCAGGTTGACGCTGCGCTCAAGGACCTGGGGACGGCCTGTCCGAAGCTGGCGCGTTGCCGCTGGGGCGACATGAATAATTCGGCGGTGCGGCACCCGCTGTCGCAGGCACTGCCTTTTCTAGGCCGATGGCTCGACATGCCTAACAAAGCAGTCCCCGGGGATCACGACATGCCGCGCGTGCAGTCGCCCGGTTTTGGCGCGTCGGAAAGATTTGCGGTGTCACCCGGCCACGAATCCGAGGGTTACCTGGAGTTACCCGGCGGGCAAAGCGGCCATCCGCTGTCAGCCTATTACCGTTCCGGTTTCGATGACTGGGTGGAAGGCCGGCCAACCCCCTTCCTGCCCGGCCCCACGCAGCATAAGCTGACGCTTTCCCCGGGGGTACGATGACCGAGATTCGATTTGCAGGCACCGACAACTACGTTGCCACCGAAGACTTGATGATGGCGGTCAATGCGTCGATTACGCTGGGCCGTCCGTTGCTGATCAAGGGCGAGCCCGGCACCGGCAAGACCCAGCTGGCCATCGAGATTGCGGCGGCATTGAGCCGGCCACTCTACGAGTGGCACATCAAGTCGACCAGCAAAGCCCAGCAGGGCCTGTACGAATACGACGCCGTATCGCGGCTGCGCGATTCGCAGCTCGGCGACGGGCGCGTGCACGACATCGGCAACTACATCGTCAGGGGTCGCTTGTGGGAGGCGTTCGCGTCGGAGGTGCAGCCGGTGCTGCTGATCGATGAAATCGACAAGGCCGACATCGAATTCCCGAACGACCTGCTGCGCGAGCTGGATCGCATGGAATTTTATGTCTACGAGACGCGCGAACTGGTCAAGGCCGTGCACCGGCCCATCATCCTGATCACCAGCAACAACGAAAAGGAATTGCCGGACGCATTCCTGCGGCGCTGTTTCTTCCACTACATCCGTTTTCCGGACGCCGAGACCCTGGAAAAGATCGTGCGCGTGCATTATCCCAAGCTCAAGCAGGATTTGTTAGGCGAAGCACTGGCGGCATTTTTCCGCCTGCGCGAAACCCCGGGCCTGCGCAAGAAGCCCTCGACCTCCGAGCTGCTGGACTGGATCAAGCTGCTGGTCGCGGAAGATCTGCCGCCCGAGGCGCTGCGCGGCGACGATCCGAAGAAGACCATCCCGCCCTTGTACGGCGCCTTGCTCAAGAACGAACAGGATGTGCACCTGGTCGAACAGCTGGTGTTCCTGCACCGCCGGAATCAGCGTTAGGGCGCAAGGTTCGCCGCCGTGTTAGTGCCTTTTTTTCTGCAGCTGCGCGAGGCGGGAATTCCCGTCAGCCTGAAGGAATTCCTGACCATGCTGGAGGCACTGGAGCAGCGCGTCGCATTCTGTTCCGCGCATGACTTCTATCTCCTCGGCCGGCTCACGCTGGTCAAGGATGAGCGTTACTTCGACCGCTATGACCGCGTCTTCGCCGAGCATTTTGCCGGCGCCGAAAAGGCCTTCGAGAAAATCATCGCCACGGTGCCGGCCGAATGGCTGAAATCGCTCGCCGAGCGGGTGCTCACCGAGGAAGAGAAAGCGCAGATCCAGGCCCTGGGCAGTTGGGAAAAACTGCTGGAAACGTTGCGCCAGCGCCTTGCGGAGCAGAAGGAAAGACACCAGGGTGGCAGCAAGTGGATCGGCACCGGCGGCACCTCGCCCTTCGGCGCCGACGGCTACAACCCCGAAGGCATACGCATCGGCCAGGATCGTTCGCGCAATCGCCGCGCCGTCAAGGTCTGGGACAAGCGCGAATACAGGAACTTCGACGACAACGTCGCGCTCGGCACCCGCAACATCAAGATGGCACTGCGCAAGTTGCGGCGCTTTGCGCGCCAGGGCGCCGAGGACCTGTTCGATCTCGACACCACCATCAGCGCGACCGCACGCAATGCCGGTTTGCTGGATATCCGGATGATGGCCGAGCGCCGCAACGCGGTGAAGCTGCTGCTGCTGATGGATGTCGGCGGCTCGATGGACGATCACATCCGCCTGTGTGAAGAGCTGTTCTCCGCGGTCAAGACGGAGTTCAAGCATCTCGAATATTTCTACTTCCACAACTTCGTATACGAATATCTGTGGAAGGACAATCGCCGGCGCCACATCGAGCGCACCGAGACCATGCAATTGCTGCGCACCTTCAACCCGGACTATCGCGTGGTGCTGGTCGGCGATGCGACCATGAGCCCCTACGAGATCACGCAGCCGGGTGGCAGCGTCGAGCACTGGAACCAGGAGGCCGGCGCCGCCTGGATACAGCGGCTCACCGCGCATTTTCCGCGCCTTGTCTGGCTGAACCCCGAACCCCAGAACCGCTGGGACCGCACGCCATCGACCCAGCTAACGCGCGAGCTGATCGGCCCGCGGATGTTTCCGCTGACGCTTGCCGGCCTCGATGGCGCGATCGCCGAACTCAGGCACCCGACTTTGCCAAAGTCTTGAGGTCCGCGAGCACCGCCTCCGAGTGGCCCTTGGCGACCACCTTCTCGTAGTGCTTCGCGATGCGGCCCTTCGGGTCGATGATGAAAGTCTGGCGGCTGGCGATGCCTACGACCGGAATCAACACGCCGTACGTACCGGACACCTTCTTGTCGGCATCAGCGAGTATCGGAAACGGCAGGCTGTGCTTTTCGGAAAATTTCTTGTGCGAATCCACGTCATCAACGCTGATGCCCAGGATGACGGCGTCGGCTTTGCGAAACGCGAACATGTTGTCGCGGAATTCGCAGGCTTCGGTGGTGCAGCCCGGCGTGTCATCTTTCGGGTAGAAATAGAGCACCACCCATTTGCCCTGATACTGCTTGAGCTCATGCCAGGTTCCGCTCTGGTCCGGCAACTTGAAGCCGGGCGCCTGCGATCCCTCGGCGGGCGCTGCCGGTTCCCCGGCGGCCGACGCCAGGCTCCCAAGAATGACGCTTGTGGCTAACGCTGTTAGTAGGGCGGTACGACGGGTTTTCATGCGGTGGCTCCTTGCCGGTGAGGATTGATTCTAGCAACTTTGCCGTAATTTGGCACAATGACCCCATGGAATCCCGCGTTGGACTCGTGCTATCAGGCGGCGGCGCCCGTTCCGCCTACCAGGTGGGTGTGCTCAGGGCCCTGCTCGGGATCTTGCCGCCGCAGCAGAACCCGTTTCCGGTTATCGTCGGCACCTCGGCGGGCGCGGTCGCCGCCGGCGTGTTAGCGGCCGGCGCCAACGACTGGCGGGCCGCGGTCGAGGGCCTGCATCAGGTCTGGTCAGATTTTCATATCTCGCAGGTGTTCCGCAGCGATGGCCTGGCGATGCTGGGTGCGGGCACGCGCTGGACGCTGGCCGCGCTGTCAGGCGGCTGGCTGGTACGCACGCCGCGGTCGTTCCTCGACAACGCGCCGTTGCGGCGGCTGCTGGCAGCGCGGGTGCGTATCGCGCACGTCGGCGCGCAGATCGCCGCCGGCCACCTGCATGCGCTGGCGCTGTGCAGCACCAGTTACAGCTCCGGGCAATCGACTGCGTGGTTTGCCGCCGATGACTCGGTGCCCGAATGGCACCGCGCGTCGCGCCGTGGCGTGCGCGCACAGCTTGGACAACATCACCTGATGGCGAGCACGGCGATTCCGCTGCTGTTTCCGGCCGTCAAACTGGGGGACGATTATTTTGGCGACGGCGCGATGCGCCAGCTTGCGCCGTTGTCGCCCGCGATCAGGCTCGGAGCCGATCGCCTGTTCGTCATTGGTGTCCGCGCCAACAACGCCGCCGGCCTCGGCGCCAGCGGCGCCGTACGCCACGGGCCGTCACCGGGCCAGCTGTTCGGCTTCATGCTGGACACTCTGTTCTCCGACCAGTTATACGGCGACCTCGAGCAGCTGCAGCGCCTGAACCAGCTCGGTGCCGCAGCGCCGGGCACCGCCGGCACGCGCATGATCCGCACCCTGATGCTGTCGCCGAGCGTTGATCTGCGGCTGCTGGCCGGCCGCCACGTCGCGGCCATGCCGTTTGCAGTGCGCGCCTTCATGCGCGCCACCGGCGCGCACGGTAATGCCGGCGGTCTGTTAGCAAGTTACCTGCTGTTCGAGGCAGCCTATACCCGGGAACTGATCGCGCTCGGGATGCGCGACGCGCAGGCGCGCGCCGATGAAATCCGCCAGTTCTTCGCCTCAGGTCAGGAACAGGGCGCCAAGACCTAACAATGTGGCGAAGCCGATGCAGTCGGTGAACGTGGTCAGGATCACGCCGGCCGACAGCGCCGGATCGATGCGCAGGCGCTTCAGTACCAGCGGCACCAGCACCCCGACCATCGCGGCCGCCAGCAGGTTGGTCAGCAGCGCCGCGGCGAGAATGGCCGCGATCACCGGGGTGCCGAACCAAAACCAGACGATGCCGCCGACCACGGCCGCAAAGATGAGGCCATTCAGGCCGCCGACTGCCATTTCCTTGAACAGCAGCCAGCGCCCGTTGTTCCATTGCACCTGGCCTAACGCAATGGCCCGCACGATCAGCGTGACGGTCTGCGTTCCGGCGATCCCGCCCATCGATGCGACCACCGGCATCAGTGCGGCGAGCGCAGCGACCTTGGCGATCGTGCCTTCAAAATTGCGCACCACTGCGGCCGCGAGGAAAGCGGTCAGCAGATTGATGCCGAGCCAGAACAGGCGCCGGCGAGTCGACGGCAGGATCGGCGCGAACACGTCTTCCTCGTCGTCGAGGCCGGCCATCGACCGGACCGAATGCTCACCCTCCATGCGGATGACGTCGACGACATCATCGACCGTGATCCGGCCTAACAGGCGGCCGTCCGCATCGACCACCGCCGCCGACAGCAGGTCGCGCTGCTGGAACAGGTTGGCGACATCGTGCGCGCTCATGGTCGGGTCGATGCGCGGCGCTTCGGGCTCGAGACAGTCGCCGACCAGCCGTTCCGGGTCCTCGGTCAGCAGCCTGGGCAGGGGGACCGTGCCCAGGTACTGGCCGCGCCGGTCCGCGACGAACAGCCGGTCGGTGCGATCCGGCAGTTCGCCGCGCATGCGCAGATAGCGCAGCACGGTCTCGATCGACACGTCGGCGCGTACGCTGACCGTGTCGGTATTCATCAGGCCGCCGGCGCTGTCCTCCGGGAACGACAGCACGGTATCGAGACGCTCGCGATGCTGGCGGTCCATGGACTCGAGCAACTGGCGGTTGACGGTCTCCGGAAGTTCGCGCACCAGGTCGGCGAGATCGTCGACTTCCAGGCCCTCGGCGGCCGCGACGATTTCCTGCGCGTCCATCTGCTCGAGCAGCGCCAGGCGCACCGGCTCGCTGAGCTCGAGCAGCACTTCGCCCTCGAGCTCCGGATCGACGAACTCCCACACCAGGTCGCGGCGCGCCGGCGGCATGGATTCCATCAGCGCGGCGATTTCCGCCGGGTGCAGCGCGTTGACCAGTCTGTTCGCCGAGCGCAACGTCCCGGAGTCCAGCGCCTCTAACAGCGCCGCCAGGCGGCCGGCCTTGGGAAGGCGGGTCTCAGTTATCACGCAGCGCTGTGTGTCTGGATATCACGCCGGGGAAAAGCCCGGCGAACCGCGCCGCCAGCTTGTCGACCAGGTACACGGAGCGATGCTGTCCGCCGGTGCAGCCGATCGCGATGGTGAGGTAACGGCGGTTGTTAGCCTGGTGCTCGGGGATCCGCGATTCCACGAACTTCGAGATGTCGTCCAGCAGCTTTTGCACCTGCGGCATCGATTCCAGGTAGCGAATCACGTCGGGATCGCGGCCGGTCAGCGCGCGCAGCGCCGGATCCCAGTAGGGGTTCGGCAGCGTGCGCGCATCGAAGACGAAATCCGCATCGCCCGGCAGGCCGTTCTTGAAGCCGAACGACTCGAAACTGATCGACAGTCGGCCGGATGCGCGTTGCTCCACGCGCTTCAAAATTGTGTCGCGCAGCTCGTGCACGCCCATGCGTGACGTGTCGATCACCAGGTCCGCCGCGTACAGGATCGGCTCCAGAAGCTTCCGCTCGCGGGCAATGGCCGCGGGCAAATCGCCATAGTCGCCGGACAGCGGGTGGCGGCGCTTGGTTTCGGAAAACCGCTTCAGTAATTCATCATCGTTGGCGACCAGGCACACGATTTCGCATTGCACGCCCAGTCCCTTGAGTTCCAGCAGCAGCGCCGGCACGTTGGCGATGTCCTGGGCCGGGTTGCGTGCATCCACACCTAACGCGGTGCGATCGTAGGTGCCGTCCTTGGTCGCCAGGGCGTGCGACACAAACGGCTTCACCATCGCGGCCGGCAGGTTGTCGATGCAATAGAGGCCCATGTCCTCCAGCATGTTGAGCGCGACGCTCTTGCCGGCGCCCGACAGGCCGCTGATGATGACTAACCGCATTTCGCCGGCGCCGCGCGGCAGCGGCTAATGCCGCGCGCTGCGCCCTTCGGTGGCGTGGTGGTCGGTGATCTGTTCCTTGCGCTTCTTGACCAGGCGGTCGAGCTTGTCGGTCATCATGTCGATCGCTGCATACATGTTGCCGTCGACCGCGAACGCGTGAATATCCTTGCCGCGCACCTTGAGGTGCGCCTCGGCCTTCTGCTGCATCTTTTCAACGGTCAGGGTGCAATGCACGTCGATGACATGGTCAAAGTGACGCAGGATGCGTTCCATTTTCTTCTCGACGTAGCTGCGCATGGAGTCAGTGACTTCAACATGGTGACCCGTGACCGAAACTTGCATGGACATCTCCTGCTGGGTTGATGAAAACTAACTTATCTCGACGCGCTTACGGTCATTGGACGAGGCTATCCCCAGGGCCTCGCGATACTTGGCGACCGTCCGGCGCGCAACCGGAATTCCTTCTGCCGACAACAGCTCGGCAAGCCTGCTGTCGGACAGCGGGGCGTCCGGTTGCTCTTCTTTGATCAGCTTGCGGATCTTGGCACGGATGGCCGTCGATGAGGTGCCTTCGCCGCTCTGGGAATCGACGTGACTCGAGAAAAAATAACGCAATTCGTACACGCCACGCGGCGTGTGCATGTACTTGCCCGAGGTGACGCGCGACACGGTCGATTCATGCATCTCGATGGCTTCAGCGACGTCGCGCAGAATCATCGGCTTCATGTGCTCCTCGCCGTGCTCGAGGAAGTCGCTCTGGCGCTGCACGATGCTGCGCGCGACTTTCATCAGCGTGTCCTTGCGGATCTCGAGCGACTTGAGCAGCCAGCGCGCCTCCTGCAGCTGGGTACGCAGCATCGCGTGGTCCGAGCCACGGCCCAGCATCGCGACGTAACCCTCGTTGACCCGGACGCGCGGCAGGCTCGCGGCATTCAGTTCCACGGACCAGCCGCGGTCGGTGCGCCGCACGAAGACATCCGGCACCACGTACTCGGCGGTCCCGGCCCCTAACAGCGAACCGGGACGCGGGTTGCAGCTGCGGACCAGTGCGATCGCATGCGACAGTTCGTCTTCGTCGACGCTGAGGTTGCGCCGCAGCTGCGAGTACTGCTTCGCGCCCACCAGGTCCAGGTGTTGCTGCGCAATACTGATGGCGGTCGCCAGCCCGGGTGTCGTGGGCTCGAGTTGCGCGAGCTGCAGCAGTACGCACTCGCTCAGGTTGCGGGCGCCGACGCCGACCGGATCCAGGTACTGGATGATGGACAGCACTCTCTCGACCTCTTCTTCCGAGGTCTGCACGCCCTGCGCGCCGAGCGTATGGACAAACTCAGCCAGGGCGTCCGTGACATAGCCGTCGTCGTTCATGGCGTCGACCAGCGTCGAGGCGATGCTCAGGTCGCCGGGCGACAGACCTAACATCTCGACCTGTTCCATCAGGTGTTCATGCAGGCTCAGGCCGCGCTGCGAGGCCATATCCTGCTGCCGCTCATCGTCATCTTCGCCACCCGGTGCGGTGCCTTCGCCGCTGCCCGAGGTGGTGCGATCGGCAAAGGTGTCTTCGACGATTTCGACTTCCGGGGTGCTGTCGCCGGCAGCTTCGGCGGCGTCGCCGGAGGATTCCGCGGGCGCCGCGTCGCGCGCCGCGGCGGCGGGGTCGAGGGCCTCCAGGCTGGCGGTGGCTTCGATGTCATCGTCTGCCTCGAGCATGACGTTGCTCTCGAGCACGTCACGGACATGCATTTCGAGTTCCAGCGCGGGCAGCTGCAAAAGACGGATAGCCTGTTGCAGCTGCGGGGTCATCGTCAGTGTCTGACCCAGTTTGAGCTGCAGTGATGGCTTCAACATATTCACATTCGAAACGTCTCTCCCAAGTACACCTCACGGACTTGGGGATTGGCAAGGATTTCTTCCGCAGTTCCGGACGCGATCACAGTTCCATTGCCGACGATGTACGAACGGCCGCAAACGCCAAGCGTTTCACGGACATTGTGGTCGGTAATCAGCACCCCGATGCCGCGCTGCGCCAAATTGGACACGATACGCTGGATGTCCGCCACGGACAGAGGATCCACCCCCGCGAACGGTTCATCAAGCAGTAGAAACCGAGGGTTGGCGGCCAGCGCCCGGGCAATCTCGGCGCGCCGCCGCTCACCGCCCGACAGCGACATGCCGAGTGACTGGCGCACGTGGCTGATATGCAGGTCGCCGAGGATCTGTTCCAGTTCCTGGTCGCGGCCGGCCTTGTCGAGGTCGTCACGCAATTCAAGGATGGCAGCGACGTTGTCTTCGACCGACAGTTTCCTGAACACCGAGGCTTCCTGCGGCAGATAACCGATGCCAGCCTGGGCGCGCTCGTGCATGTGCGCGGTCGTCAGGTCGCGATCATCGATCAGCACCCGGCCCGCATCGGGTGCCACCAGGCCGACGATCATGTAGAACGCGGTGGTCTTGCCCGCGCCGTTAGGACCTAACAAACCGACTATTTCTCCCGCCTTGACTTCGAGCGACAGGTCGGTGACGACCTTGCGGGTCTTGTAGGCCTTGGCGAGGTGTTCGCCGCGCAACACCGTCATGGATTGCGCCCGGGCGCCGGGACCGCGGGGCGGATGGTAATGCGGATGCCGCCGCCGGCGTCGCCGGGTTTCGCCTGGGCGCGCACTTTCTGGTCGACCAGGCTGTAGACCAGTTCATTGCCCTTGATGTCATTGCGCCCGTCGGACAGCCAGGCCTCGTTGGACAGGCGCACCGTGTTGCTGGCCACGTCGAAGTCGATATTGCGGGCGCGGCCACGCGCCGGCTCCGGATTGTTAGCTCGGCGCTGTTCGAATTCCGCCGGCTGGCCTTCGATGCGCGCGCTGGCGATGGCGTTGTTGCGGAATTGCACGCGCGCGAGGTCGGATTTCAGGCTGCCGCTCGGCAGTGTGATCTGGACCTTGCCGCGGAACTCCCAGGTCGCGTTATCGAAATCGGTGCCGGTGGCGCGGGCTTCGTCCGCCTGCACGCGCAGGTCGCCCTGGGTAATGGTGACCGAGCGAAACAGGTAGCGGTTGCTGGCATAGTCGACCTCGGACGAGGCCGCATCCAGCGTAATTTCCGCGGTGCGACGGTCGGTCGGTTTGCTGGCGGCCGCTTGCGCGCCGGCCCAGGCGCTGGCCGCCAGGGCCGCAGCCAGCAGCGCGGCGCATATCGCTCGGTTAAGGTGTAAATCGACCATGTACTGCTGATTCTAGCTTCAGTCGGCGGGTTGCCAAATCGGCGGTGAGGCCGCGTGCCTCGATAGTGCGCGCTCCGGACTTCAGTTTGACAGGCTTGTCGGTGGTCGCGCGGTTTGCCACCGTGTCGTAGCTCAACATCGACGTCTCCAGCGATAACTGGCCGCCAAGGCTATTGGCGTCGCTCACCAGGCGCACGTCGCCGGCCAGATCCACGATCGCCGGCGCATCCCGTGCCGTACTGCTCATCCGTCCGGAGTCCGCTGTCAGGAGCCACCTCTGGCCGCGACTGTCCGGGAATTCAACCACGACATGGGTCAGTTCCACGGCTTCCTGCCCTTCGTCCTGGCGGATGCTGGCCGCGCGCAGCTTGTAGCGCTGCCGTCCCTGCGAATCGGTGGCCGACAATTCGGCACCAGTGGCGGAGTAGCCGCGCCGCATACTGGTCGTATCCAGGACCTCGGATGGCGACAGCGCATTGCGGGCGGAGTCGCAGGCCGTAGTCAGCAGCGCCGCCGCAACCAAGGCAATTGCCAGCACGCCGGGACTAGTCATGGCTGCGCCGGGCCGGGCGCCTTGCTACCAGTGCGTCGCAGACTTCGCGGACCGCGCCGCGGCCTCCCGGCAGCCGGGTGACATGCATCGCCGCGCGCCTGGCATCCGCATGCGCATCGGCAACCGCATAGCTGACACCGACGGCGCGCAGCACGGCCACGTCCGCACTGTCATCGCCGATGGCGATGCAGGCGCCCAGTTCGGTCCTCAGTTTGCGGCAGATGACGCGCAGGCAGGCGAGCTTGTCGGTTACGCCCTGGTGCACTTCACGGATACCCAGTTCCCGGCAGCGCAGCACCACGCCGCGCGTGCGCCGCCCGGAAATCACCGCGATCGCGATGCCCGCGGCCAGCACCGCCTTGATGCCATGGCCGTCGCGCACGTGGAAGGCCTGCAGTGTCTGTCCGCGCGCGCCGTAATAGAGGCGGCCGTCCGTGAGCACACCGTCGACATCGAGCACTAACAAGCGCAGCGGCGCGCGCGCCTGTGAGGTTCGCGCCAAGCTACATCGCTCCGGCGCGAAACAGGTCGTGCACGTTGAGCGCGCCGACCAGCACGCCGTTGTCATCGCAGACCGGCAGCGCCGTGATGCGGTGGGTTTCCATCACGTGCACCGCTTCCGCGGCCAGGTCCTGTGGTTTCACGGTGCGACAGTGTCTCGTCATCACGTCGCTCATCTTCGCCGCGTGCAGGTCGAGCCGCGCATCCAGCGCACGGCGCAGGTCGCCATCCGTAAACACGCCGACAACTTTGTCAGCGGTATCGGTGACGACGGTCATGCCCAGTCCCTTGCGCGACATTTCGATCAGGCCCTGAGCTAACAAAGCGGCCGGTGCGCTGCGCGGAATCGCATCCCCGGTGCGCATCACATCGGCCACGTGCAGCAGCAGCTGCCGCCCCAGTTGCCCGCCCGGATGCGAGCGCGCAAAGTCCGCTGCCGTGAAGCCGCGCGCTTCGAGCAGCGCCACGGCGAGTGCATCGCCCATCGCGAGCGCGGCCGTGGTGCTGGCGGTGGGCGCGAGGTTCAGCGGGCAGGCCTCTTCGGCTACGCTGCAATCCAGATGCACGCTGGCTGCCTTGGCGAGGGTCGACTCCGGCGCCCCGGTCATCGCAATCAGCGGCACACCGAGCCGTACCAGCGGCGGCAATATCGTCAGCAGTTCGGGTGTTTCACCCGAGTTCGACACGGCAATGACGACGTCGTGGCGCGTGATCATGCCGATATCGCC
>JAYUGT010000175.1:0-10175 GCA_043738315.1 Gammaproteobacteria bacterium | reverse complement strand
GCGCAAAAGTACCCGCGATGAAATCGCCGCGGATCTCGCCAACGCCGGCAAGCTGGGATTCAGGATTTACCACCTGAACAGCGCGCAGCAGGCGGCATGGGCGAGCGCAACCCGCGGCACCCACCCGGCGCTGATCGCCGACATCGGCGGCGACAGTGCGCGCCTCTATGCAGGCATCATGGCGAGCCGCAAGAAATTCGCGGCGAGCCAGGCCAAGCCGGCGCGGCCCTGAGTCGGGCCGGCCGGCGGCCGTCAGGCTAACGCTGCGCGAACAGCTTGCCGGCCAGCGCTCCAATGGCGGAATTGAGCAGGTCGCCAGAATCCTGGTGACCGGGCTGGATCTGGCCCTGCGGCGTCAGCTGATCGACCACATGCGGCAGCACCTTCGACAGCAGGTCGCCCGCCTGCCCCGGGTTCATGCCGAGTTGCGCCGCGATCTGACCAACCGTCCCATTGCCTAACACCTGCGTGACCTGGGTGGCCGAAACCTGCATGTTCTGGCCGGTGCCGACCCACGACTTCATGACGTCGCCGAGGCCGGCGTTATTGAAGGCGCCGGCGAGGCCGCCGAGACCGCCCTGCTTCTTCATCACGATGGTGATTATTTGGATGATGATCGCCGGTGACAGCATGCCACCGCCCGCCGCAGCGGCCTGCCCGCCCTGGCCGGTCTGGCCGCCGAGCACGCCACCCAGCACACCACCTAACATGCCGCCCAGGCCACCGCCCGCCGACGATCCACCCGCAGGTGCCACGCCGTTTGCGGCACCTAACAAATCATCCAGAATCCCCATGACCTCGACCTCATGATTGTTGGACCGGCCACGGCCGGCGAAAACGGAACATACACGATCAGGGACCTTAAAGGGATTCAGGATCAGTTCAGGTTTTCCAGTTGCGCTTCAGTGGCCGCGAAAACTGCGCCGTTCCAGGTGCCGCGCACTTTGATGGTACGGCCCGGCATCTGCGCAAAGAACTGTGCCTGGGTCGCGTTGCCGCTGCCGCCGGTGAAGACGGTCGCTGTCGTGGTCGCAACCTGCACGCCAACCAGCGTGAAATTGGGCAGGGCGATATTGCGCGGCAGGGCCTGCAACTCACGGCGCGGATCAAGATTGCGGCGCACGATGACGGTGGCCGCTGCTGTCAACGGCGTCGTGCCTTCGGCGCCGCGCAGCTCCAGGTAATCGCCGGTGCGCAGCTGCGAATAGCCAAACGGCCGTGCATTCGCGCTCGAATCGTCCTCGAAGCTGGTCGCGGCCGAGGCGCTGATGGTGACGCCGAAAATCGTCAGCGTCTTGTTAGGCGTATTGAGCGCGTCCACCGTACCCTGGAAACGCGTCGTCGTATCGCTGCGGAAAGAGATCCGGGCCGCCGCCAGGATACCCGACGCATTGAAGGCACCTTCCACTTCTACGCGCTTGTTGAGCGCGAGATCGCCTGCCGGACCGCCCGAATAGCTCGTGGTTGCGGTCGTTGTGACCTTCTGCGTACCCACGTCGAAATCAGTCGCCGATGCAAAGCGCGTGACAAAACCCTCGATTTCTCCGGAGTCATTATTACTGGAGGAGACCGTGCAGTTTTTCACCTCGACGCGCGTCGCGGTCAGCACCGTGCCCGAGAACATCGTGCCCTTCGCTTCCGCGCAGGCGCCATTCGCCAGCGTGCCGCTCACCGTGGACGCCGAGGCGTAATTCACACTGCTGTTGCCGAGCCGGAAAGTGCGCGCCGTCGTATCCAGCAGGCTGATCGTGCCATTCAGTTCGATGTCGCCAGTCGCAGCGCGCGGTTCGATACGGGTCGCCACGACGTCACCAGCGCTGTTGCGCAAGCCGTGGACCTCGACCCACTGCCCCACGGCCAGCCCGGCGAGTGCTGGTGTCGTAAAGCTGTTGTCGAACACGGTCGCACCCGTCACGCGCACCACATTGCCTAACAAGGCGAAGCTGAGCCCCGGCAGATCGATGCTCTGCACCGGACCCACGTATTGGTTGTTGGCCGCAATACTGCTCGCCGTGCCAGTGCCCGCGGACGAATTGATGGTGCCGCGCACTTCAACGATCTGGCCGATCTTCAGTTGCGACTCGCTGGCGCTGGCGCCTTCAACCGTAATGGTGCTGCCGGTGGTGGAAAACTCGATGCCGTTGACGAACACGCTGCCAAAACCCGTGACCGGACCGACGGCAATGCCGCCGCCATTGATGCCGGCAATGCCGCCACCATTGATGCCACTGAGCGCGGTATCGCCACCGCCACCGCCGCAGGACAGCAGCGCCAACATGCCGAATGCTGCTAACAAATTGCGCGATTTCATTTGCGGTTCCCTCGATCAGTATCTGTTTGAATGTGGTAGAGGCCCACGCCCAGGCGCACCACGCGCGGCGGAATGCTTCCGGGCGGCGCAGTCTGGCTTTCATGCTCGGAGAGCCAGGCATCTACCCGTTCAAGAAAGGCCTGGCCCTCCACCTCGAGCATCGCCTGGAACGCAGGCAGATGGCGTATATCGATGCGATCGTTTTCGGCGCGGCGCTCGAAGCGCAGCCGCTGGCCGTTAGGACACAAGAGGTCATAGACAACCGTCTCGCCGATGTCCTCGATGACGCTGCCGGCACGCAGCACCTTGGCGCTGTCGAACTGCGATGGAAAGTACACACGCTGCAGCGCCCGCACTTTCGCGCCTTCACCTGCTCCGACTGCGCCGACCTTGCGAAGTTCCTTCAGCAGCGCCGTCGCCGGAATGTCGCCTGCATAACGCACACACAGATCACCGAACGAAGGCGCTGGCCCATCCACGGCTATTTGACGAGGCGCGCCGTCGGCCTGCACGTAGTCCGGATCCTGGTGCCAGCCTGTCAGCACGCGCTGCGCCGGAGTCAGGAACTCGGTGTTAGGTTCGGACTGATCGGCTGCCAGCAGGTCGCGCTGTTTGGCGACCTCGCGGCGGCTCAGGCCCGACAGAATCGCGACCCGCGATGCATTGGTGGGCCGGCCACGGATGCCAAATTCATCGGTCGCGACCTCGACGTAGGCTGTCTTGACGAGCTCGGCGAAGTCCTTCCACGGTATTCCCGAGCGCAGCAAAAGCCGTACAATCGGACGCAACAAAACCCGACAGGCCATAAGAACGCTGGCTTTCGGGTTAATTTCCATATGTGTGCTAATTTATCACAAATATGGGAACTGTCAAATAGATGCCAGCTATGCGCACCTCACAGCCCAGCCGCCCCCTGACGACCGCCATTGTGCTCGAACTGGCCCGCATGGCTGGGCACCAGGTGGCGGATAGGGACGTCGCCGGGCGCATCGCGGCCGGTGCGGCGGCCGCCTGTGCCGCGGTCACAGGTTTTGCCGCCCGCGGGCTCAGCGGCACGGAACCCGCAGACTTTCTGGCCGCGCAGGACGAACTTGCGCCGGCCGCAGATGCGCGCAGCGGGCCACTCCCGCCCCCGCCCCTGCAGCAACCCGGCACGGTCACCGATCTCACCGCACTGTCGCTGACCGAAGCCGCAACGGCCGTGGCGTCGGGCCGCTGCAGCAGTGTTGCGCTGACCGAGGCCTATCTCGCCCGCGCGCGCATTGAACAGGATCGGCTCAACTGCTTTCTCACGCTCGATTCCGAGCGGGCCATGGCGGCGGCGCAGCAGGCCGACGCAGCGCTGCGGCGCGGCCTGACGCCGGGTCCGCTGCATGGCCTGCCACTGGCGTACAAGGCGATGTTCGATATCGCCGGCGACGTGAGTCTGCGCGGCGCGCGCATCCATGTGCCGGCGGCGAGCAGCGACGCGACGGTGATTGCGCGCCTGCGCGACGCCGGCGCATTTTCGTTAGGTCAGCTCAACATGGCGGAATTCGCCTTTGGCCCGACCGGTGACAACAAGCATTACCAGCGCACCCGCAATGCCGTGAACCCGGACTACATGGCCGGCGGTTCATCGAGCGGCTCGGGCGCCGCGACCGCCGCGCAAGCCTGCGCCGCCAGCCTCGGCTCCGACACCGGCGGATCGGTGCGCATCCCGGCTGCCGTGAATGGCGTGGTCGGTCTGAAGGCCACCTACGGGCTGATCCCGCGCCGTGGCGCCATGAAGCTGTCGCCGTCGCTCGACTTTGTGGGCCCGATCACGCGCACGGTGCGCGACTGCGCCCGGATGTTAGGTGTGATCGCCGGCTATGACGCACTCGATGCCGGCTCGTCGCCGCGACCGGTCCCCGATTATGAGCGCCTGTTAGCACGGGGCGCCCAGGGCCTGCGCATTGCGCGGGTGCGCAATTACTTCTTCAACCACGCCACGCCGGATGTCGTGGCGGCCTGCGAACGCAGCCTCGCGATGCTGGAAAAAGCTGGCGCGCGCGTGCTGGAAGTCGAGGTGCCGGAACCCGAACCGCTGGCGGAACTGAGCCGCGCGGTGCTCTACGCCGAGGCCACCGCCCTGCACGGCGAGTGGCTGCGCACCGCGGCCGAGCGGTACTCGCCACAGGTGCGGGTGCGGGCACTCACGGGCCTCGCCATTCCGGCGTCGACGTATTACGAAGCCTTGTGCCTGCGCGGCCTGCTGTTGCGCGAATTTTTCAGCCAGGCATTTCGCGATTGTGATGTGCTGCTGATGCCGACGCTGGTCATCCCGGTGCCGAGGTTCGCCGACGTCGATGTCGGCAGTGGCCCGGCGCTCTGGGACACGCTGGCGCGGCTGGTGCAAAACACCGCGCCATTCAATTACCTCGGCCTGCCGGCACTGTCCGTGCCCGCGGGCTGCACCGCGAACGGCCTGCCCGCCAGCGTGCAGCTGGTTGGCCGGCCGTTCGATGAAGCCACGCTGTTGCGCGCCGCCGAGGTCATCTGCGATCGCTCCAGGACCGGATCGCAGTCCTGAGCGTCGCCGTGCAGCAGAACCACAATATGCCGCGCGTCGTGTTCGCCGCGTCGTTAGGTACCGTGTTCGAGTACTACGATTTCATGCTGTACGGGAGCCTGGCGGCGTTCTTTTCCGGCTTGTTTTTTCCGGCCGACAATCCCACCGCATCGCTGCTTGCGAGCCTCGCGACCTTTGGCGCCGGCTTTGCAATGCGGCCCGTGGGTGCACTGCTGTTCGGCCGGCTGGGCGACACGGCCGGCCGCAAACGCAGTTTCCTGATCACGATTGTCATCATGGGCCTGTCGACCACGCTGGTCGGCGCATTGCCGACTTACGCGCAGATCGGCTGGCTCGCGCCGGTCTTGTTAGTACTGCTGCGGCTGTTGCAGGGCCTCGCCCTCGGCGGCGAATTCGGCGGCGCGACACTGTACATTGCCGAACACAGTCCGGCCGCGCGCCGCGGCTGGTTCACCGCCTGGATCCAGATCACGGGCACGCTGGGCCTGATCCTGTCGCTGCTGGTGATCCTCGCCTGCCGTGCGCTGTTAGGCGAAGTGGCGTTCCGTGCCTGGGGCTGGCGGCTGCCGTTCCTGTTCTCGGTGCTGCTGCTGGGCGTGTCGATCTATATCCGCCTGCGCCTGAAAGAATCGCCATTATTTGCGCAATTGCAATCGAGCGGCGGCCTGTCACGCGCACCCATTACCGACAGCGTGCTGGCTACGGAGAACCGCCGGCCGATGCTGCTGGCACTGGCGGCGGCGGCCGCCATGGCGCTCAACTGGTATGCGGCGCAGTTCTACTCCTACGTGTTCCTGCAAAGCACCGTCAAATTGCCATTCACGACCGCCGCCGGCATCGCCATCGTCGCGCTGACGCTCGGCATTCCGCTGTTCCTCGCGGCCGGCTACTGGTCCGATCGCACCGGGCGCCTCAAACCCATGCTGTTAGGCATGGCGATTGCGACCTTGAGTTTCCTGCCCGGATTCCAGCTGCTGATGAGCCGTGGGGACTCGCCGGTCATTCTTACCCTGGCGATCCTCGGCATGATTGTCGGCGCCGCACTGACCTGCGGGCCGGGCGCGGCCTATCTCGCGGAACTGTTTCCGACGCGTATCCGCTACACCTCGCTGTCGTTCCCGTATCACATCACCAGCGCCTGGTTTGGTGGCTTCATGCCGCTGACCGCGACCTGGCTGGTGGCCAGAACCGGCAACCCGCTGGCAGGTGTCTGGTATCCCACGGTGATCTCGCTCGCCTGCCTGCTGATTTTGTTAGCCGGCGGCGCCTGGCAACGAGAGCAGCGCGGCGCGACCTGGCGTCAGGCGCTCTGATCCGGCAGCGGCAGGTTGAGCGCTGCCAGATCCTCGCGGCTGTCGACGTCCCGGATGGTCGGGAGTTCGACCACCGCATAGCCCTGCCCGCGCAGGATCTGCAGGTGCCGGGCGCGACTGCCCGTGCCGTAGGCAAATTCGATCGGCGCCGCGGGCGCCAGCCACAGCAGATTGGTGCCGTCATTGTGCTGGCAACTGGCGAGCGCAGCCCGTGCGGCGCCCGGCAGGGCCCGGCCGCGCGCAATCATCTGATCGATGAGCTGCGGAGTCAGGGTCGGAAGATCCGCGTGCGCGATTAGCACTTCGGTGGCGCCGCGTGCCGCGGCTGCGTGGCAGGCGCGCCTGACCGAGTCATTGAGCGACTCACTCGTCTCGAGATGCTCGACCGCCCACCGGCGCGCAAAGTCGGGCGGCGGCGCGGCATCGCCGGCTAACAGCACGGCCTGCACGGATCTCGCTTGCAGCAACGCATCCAACACCTGGCCGAGCATGCTCCTGGCGAGCTGCAGGCGTTGCGCCGGACCGAGCTGATCCGCGAGCCGTGACTTCAAGTCCGGTCGCTCGCGATAGGGCACGATCGCAAAACAGACCGGCGCTACGCCTGCCGCGGCGGGGCGATTCGTCATAGCGAGGGGGTCATGGCTCAGGGCTTGAAATCAGGATCATCACTGACTTTGCGCGCCGTCGTTGCCGCAGGCGGCTGGTACCAGCCCGGATCGGCGTAGCTCGCGAGCCGGTCGCGCACCTTGACCGTGGTAAACATGCCGCCCATTTCGATGTTCCCGAACAGGCCCTTGCCCGCCATCATCGGCAAGGTGTTAGGCGGCGCCTCGTGATGGCCCATCTCGGTGTGCATCTGGTGTTCCGCCATGCCGGCCTGGCCCATGGAAAAATAACCGGGCATGTGCCGGCCGATCTGTTCGTCGAGATCGCGCTGCTCGACGCCCAGCGGATTGGGGATGCCGTGACCCATCGCGTTCATGGTGTGATGCGACTTGTGGCAATGAAACGGCCAGTCGCCGGGCGCGCGCGCGGTAAATTCGATATCGACCGCGGCACCGACCGGCACCAGCGTGGTGGTATCCCGGCGCTGTGCGCTTGGCGGAACAGGTCCGGCATCGGTCCCCGTGACCCGGAAATGATGGCCGTGAAAATGCATTGGATGATCATGCATGGAGAGGTTCGCGACGCGAATGCGCACGCGCTGGCCGGTCCGGACCACCATGGGATCGGTCGCCGGGAACACCTTGCTGTTCAGGGTCCACAAGTCGAAGTCGGTCATGATGGACGGATCCGGCCGCGAGGTTCCCGGATGCACCGCCCAGTTGTGCAGCACGTAGGCGAAGTCCCGCTCCACGGTTGCCGGGCCGCGCGGATGAATGATGAACATGCCCATCATCCCCATCGACAGCTGCACCACTTCGTCGGCGTGCGGGTGATAGAAGCGCGTGCCGCTCTCATTCAGTGTGAATTCGTAGGCGAAAGTTTCGCCGGGACCGATCGGCGGCTGGGTCAGGCCCGAGACGCCATCCATGCCGTAGGGCAGCAGGATGCCGTGCCAGTGAATCGAGGTGTGCTCCGGCAATTTGTTAGTCACGAAGATGCGGACGCGATCGCCTTCCACCGCCTCGAGGGTCGGGCCCGGCGTCGTGCCGTTGTAACCCCAGGCCTTGACGCGCGTGCCGGGTGCAAATTCATGCTCGATTTCCCCGGCGATCAGGTGAAATACCTTCGCCCCGCCCTGCATTTTCCACGGCAGGCTGCGGCCGTTAGGTGTTATCACCCGCCCGGCACGCGTGCCGCTGATAGCGCTCGTGGCTGCCGCGCCCGCCGCCCCGGAGGCAACGCCCGACGCCGCCCCGAGTGCGCTGGCGCCTAACAGAATTCGGCGCCGCGACAACAAGGCCTGTCGAATATCGTTGCTCATAGGCCACCCGCCTCGCCAGCCGCGGCGGGCTCAGCCGACTCGCGGATGGCCTGCAGCGGCAGCGCCGCGGCCCGCGACAGGGCAAGCCGCGCCAGCCAGTAGTCGCGTTCAGCCTGCACGTGCTGCAGCTGCGCTTCCATGACCGCGCCGCGCGCCTGCATGGCGGCGAACGGGCCGATGATCATGTAGAAAAACTCGCGCTGGCGCAGATCAGCCTGGATCCCGGCCGCCGGCACGCTGGTATCCCGCGCTAACAGCAGCGCCGCACGTGCCACCGCAAGCTGTTCGCGCGCCAGGCGCACGTCGCCGCGCACATCGAGCGCCGCCGCCTCCGCTTCCCGCATCGCCAAACGCGCCTCCGTGTCGCTGCGCGCCAGCGCGACCTGCGCCGCGGAAAAAATCGGCAGCTGCAACTCCAATTGCGGGCCGGCGAGCCGCGTGCCATCCGGGTCGCGCTCCCGGCCGTAGCCGGCCGCGAGCTCCGGCGCCAGGCGTTTCTGTTTCGCGCCGCTGAGGAACGCCAGGCGCGCATCCACGCGTTTGCGCGCGGCCTGCATGTCGAGTCGATTGCGCAGCGCCGCGGCCTCGAGATCCGTGAGCTCACCGTCGGTCTCGGGCAATGCGGCGAAATCGCCGCGCAGCTCCCAGGCGAGTGGCAGATCGCTGACGCCCATCAGCCGCTCGAGCCGAACGCGGGCCTGCAACCGCGCTGTCTCGGCGGCCGCGGTGGCGCGCTGTTGTTCGGCGTAGGCCAGCCGCTGCGCCTGCAATTCCGTGTCGGGTTCATTGCCGGCTTTCACGAATCGTTCCATCAACTCGGCCTCGAGCCGCGCCAGATCGCCGCGTTCCGCGGCGAGGCCGGCGATCTTTTCAGCGGCCAGTGCTTCGAGCCAGGCGGAGCGCACCGCGGCGATGCCGGCGAGAATTTCATTGGCCGCTGTCAGGCGAGCGCGGTTCAGTTCCTGGTCCGCGGCCCGGCGCCGCACCGGCAGTGCAAAGAGGTCAGAGATACTCTGCAGCACCGACCACTCGAGCTTGCTGCCCGGGCCGCCACGCAGGCTCTGCCGGCTCCAGCTGACAACCGGGTCGCTAAGAGTGGCGGCCTCGAGATAATCGGCGCGCGCCAGCCCCAGGCGCTCAAAGCTCATCTGCAGGTCCGGGCTTGCTAACAGGGCGATCTCGACTGCGGCATCGCTGTCGACGCCCGCCGCCAGGCGCGCGCTGACAGTCTTGCGCAGCGCCTCATCCGTCTGCAAGCGCCATTGCGGCGTGACGCCGGCGCCGGACTTGACCAGCTGCCCGACGTCATGACCCAGCTGATCGTATGAGCTGGACGCACAGCCTGCAGTCAGTACGCCCGCAACACACACGATGCCCACCGCCCTGTAAACCATCACCCGCGTCCTCCGAAACCTGCCTGCGCCGCAGCCGGTAAGCTTACCCGGCCACCCTCTGCAGGTCGAATAGTGGCCGACAGTCTCCCGGGCTATAGTGCGATGCATGCGCGAGAAAATTTTCTACGGCTGGGTCATTGCCCTCGCCTCGGGTGTCGGTCTCGCCTGTGGGATCGCGACGTTCGTCGCCGCCACGTTTCCGATATTCGTTGGCCCGATTGTCAGGGAATTCGGCTGGTCGCAGGGCGATGCATTCAACGCCCCGCTGGTGATCACGCTGGCGACGGCGCTGTCGGCGGCCTGGAGCGGTGCCCTGGTTGACCGGCTGGGACCCCGCAAAGTGATTCTCTGGGCCTTTGTCGCGGAAGCGCTCATCGTCGGCTCCTTCTATTTCCAGGGGCCTTCGCCCTGGTCTTTCTACCTTCGCTACCTGCTGCTCGGCACGCTGGCGTTAGGTACCACGCACATCGCCTTCGCGCGACTGGTGTCGCTGTGGTTTGATCGCCGCCGCGGCCTGGCGCTCGGCGTCGCGCTCACCGGCGTCGGTTTCGGCGGCATCGCCCTGCCGATTGTCAGTCAGCTGCTGATCCAGTCGATCGGCTGGCGCAATGCCTACCTGTGGCTCGCGGGCGGCTTGCTGGTGTTCACGCTGCCGTTCCTGGCGCTGCTGGTCCGC
>JAYUGT010000174.1:0-4123 GCA_043738315.1 Gammaproteobacteria bacterium | reverse complement strand
CGGTCGGACTGTGCGGATCCACGGTGAGTCGCCGCAGGGCTTCATCAGCGCTCCGCGTATCGGTCCAGATCCGCGCCCAGCCAAGAAAGAACCGCTGCATGCCGCTGTAACCATCGATTACCGGCGCCGGCGCGCCCGCCAGCGACAGCTTGTAGGCCTTCAAGGCCACCGCGAGTCCTGACAGGTCGCCAATGTTTTCGCCCAGTGTCAGTTCGGCGTTGACCGGCTTATCGCCCAGTACCCGGTACCTGGAAAACTGCCCGATCAACTTGCTGGCGCGCTGGCGGAAACGGGCGCTGTCGTCGAATGTCCACCAGTCGCGCAGGTTGCCGGCGCCATCGAACTGCCGGCCCTGGTCGTCGAAACCGTGGCTGATTTCATGGCCGATCACCGCACCGATCGCGCCGTAATTGACGGCGTCATCCACATCGGGATCAAAGAACGGCGGGTGCAGGATCGCGGCCGGAAACACGATCTCATTCATCGGGTGGTTGTACCAGGCGCCGACGGTTTGTGGCGTCGTCGGCCACTCGCCGCGGTCCAGTGGCTTGCCCAGTTTGTTAGCTTGACGGTCGAGTTCGAATTCACTCGCGCGCCTGATGTTGCCCACCAGGTCGCCGGCGACGATCTCGAGACCGCTGTAATCCCGCCAGCGATCCGGATAACCGATCTTCACCGTGAAGCCTCGCAGCTTGTTGTGCGCTTGCGTCTTGGTTGCATCGCTCATCCAGTCGAGCTCATCGATACCCTGCGCAAAGGCGCGCAGCAGATTGTCGACCAGCAGCTTCACGTGCGCCTTGGCGTCGGGGGTGAAGCTGCGCTCCACGTAAAGTTGCCCGATCAGCTCGCCGACGCCGCCATTCATGGTCTGCAGCGCGCGTTTCCAGCGCGGCAACTGCTCCTGCACGCCCAGCAGGGCCTTACTGTGGAAAACAAAATGCAGCTGCTCGAAGTCCGTCGTCAGGTACGGCGCCCATCGGTCCAGCACCTGCAGCCGCAGGTAGTCGCGCCAATCCGCCAGCGGCGTGCTACGGGTCAGTTTGGCCAGTTCCTGCACATAAGTAGGTTGACTGATGTCCAGTGCCTGCGCCGGGATGCGCGCAGCCGCCAGAAAGGTCTGCCAGTCGAATGTGGGCGCATACGTCTTCAGCTCGGCGAGCGTCTTGCGATTGTAGGTCTTGACCGGATCGCGATTCTGGACCCGTGACCATTGATGGTTGGCGAGCCGCGTTTCCAGCGCTTCGATCCGCTTGGCTGCGGATGCCGCATCGCGCTCACCCGCGGCAGCTAACAGCGCCGCCACGTACTTGCGATATGCGGCGCGATACTCCACATATTTCTGCTCTGGCCTCAGGTAGTAGTCACGGTCCGGCATGGTCAGGCCGCTCTGGTAGGTCCCGGTCAGGTATTGCGTCGAGTCCGCGTAGTCCTGGCCGACGTACAGCAGGAGCGGCATGGAAACTCCCATGCGTATCGAGCGGCCCATGTATTCGAACAGGTCGCGCGTGCCGCGGATCGCGTCGATGCGCCGCAGCTCGGCCGCAATCGGCGTGGTCCCTAGACTTGCAAGACGGGTGGTATCCATGAAGCTGCGGTAGAAATCGC
Organism: Gammaproteobacteria bacterium; assembly: GCA_043738315.1. GTDB lineage: Bacteria > Pseudomonadota > Gammaproteobacteria > Steroidobacterales > Steroidobacteraceae > UBA964. The sequence goes on along the minus strand of JAYUGT010000174.1, from coordinate 2,518 downwards.
CGATTTTCTGCGCCGGTGTGCCCGGCGCCGCCTTGGCAGCCGCGGCGGCTTCGACCACCGCGCGCACTTCTGCCTCGGACTGGTCGGCCAACAGGTCGAAACTGCCGTATCGCGACCGATCCGCCGGCAGTGGGTTGTTAGCCAGCCATTTGTTGGCGACGAACCGGTACAGGTCGTCCTGCGGCCGGACCGCGCTGTCCAGAAGCGCCGGATCGATTCCGGAGCGCAGCGCCGGAATGACCGGAACCGCGGCTGCGACCGGAGCCTGGGCGGGCGTAGCGGCGCCGCCAGACCGCGCGGCGGGCGCGCCGGCGGCGGCGGCGGCGGCGCTGGCACTGCAAACGGAAACTACCAGAAGAGTTACAAGATTGTTCATGACCAGGAGTATATGTCAGCGACCCTAACAAAAAAAAACCCCGGGCCTTGCGGCTCGGGGTTGAAGTGCGGACTTACAAAGGGAAGGAAGTCCGCTAGGGGATGGTTGACTGCGGCCTACTGCAAGCGGGCCCAGTGCAGGATCCGGATCTCTTTCGAGTCCAGTTCGAAATTGCGCGCCAGCAACTGGCGCAGCTCACGAGCGCCGCCCTGGCGGTGCTCGATCGGCCGCTCGAGCTCCACCACACCGCACCATTCGTCCGAGTTCCGCGCCTGCTCGGCGGCGGTCACGAAATGGGTGTAGTACTTGTTGCTCATGGGAGGAAAGATTAGGCCGGTACAATGGCCGCCGCTGTGACCCCTTACACATCCTGCAAGCCGCGCAATTCACGATTGGACTTAATGTGAGCCGTTACCGCGCCCCGCAGGCGGTGGGTTCGAAGTTCATCACCCCGGCCGGGTTTGCCCGCCTGAAAGCCGAATTGGACCAGCTGTGGCGCGACGAGCGGCCGCGCGTGACCCAGGCGGTATCCGAGGCCGCTGCCCAGGGCGATCGCTCGGAAAACGCCGAGTACACCTATGGCAAGAAACGCCTGCGCGAAATCGACAGCCGCGTGCGCTTCCTGCGCAAGCGGCTCGACGGCATGAAAGTGGTGGACCAGCCGCCGAGCGACCCTAAGCGGGTTTTCTTCGGCGCCTGGGTGACGCTGGAGGATGAGTCAGGCACCGAGTCCCGCCATCGCATCGTGGGACCGGACGAATTTGACGCCGCCCCGGGCTATATCAGCATGGATGCGCCGCTGGCGCGCGCCCTGTTAGGCAAGCGGCTCGATGAGGAAGTCAGCGTGGAATTGCCGGCGGGCAGGCGCCGGCTGATCATCACGGATATCGAATACTTGCCGCCGGCTGGAGAGGGCTCAGCATGAAACTGCAAAACCAGCTTGCGATCATCACCGGCAGCAGCTCCGGCATCGGCCGCGGCGTCGCGCTCGCGTTCGCGCGCGAAGGCGCGGCCGTGGTGGTGAATTATCCGGACGAAACCCAGGCGCGGGCAGCGCGTGGCGTTGTGGACGAGATCACGCGCGGCGGCGGCAGGGCCCTTGCGGTCCAGGCAGACGTGAGCGTCGAGGCCGATGTCGATCGGCTGGTCACCGCCGCGCTGTCCACGTTCGGACGCATCGACATTGTCGTCAACAACGCGGGCATCGCGGCCGCGGCGCCGGTGCAGGATATTCCAGTGGCGCAGTGGGACCGCGTGATCGCCGTGCATCTGCGCGGCACATTCCTGATGACCCGGCGCGTGCTGCCGCTGCTGTACGCACAGGACTCCGGTTCCATCATCAACACCGCATCGCAGCTTGCTTACAAGGGCGCGCCCGGCTTCGCGCACTACACGGCCGCGAAAGCCGCGATCGTCGCCTTCACCCGTACCGTGGCGCTGGAAATCGGGGCGCGCAACGTGCGCATCAATAGCGTTGCGCCGGGCGCGACCAAGACCCCGATCCTCGCCGACGTGCCGCCTGCCCTGCTGGAACAGATTCGCCTGGCCATTCCGGTCGGCCGCATCGCCGAGGTCGAGGACATCGTCCCGACCTATGTGTTCCTGGCGAGCCAGGACGCGCGCCATTACCAGGGTCAGACCTTGAGCCCTAACGGCGGTGACCAGTTCCTGTGACCCGTCCGTCGTCCGGGATCGCTGCACGCGCCGATGGCGCTGCGCAATTAGCACACACAAGGGCAGGATTGACCTTAGACTTTGCTGCCAGTCGATGGCACTTATGCAGCCTGCAGCAGACGCCAAATTAGATCCGGCACACGCACCACGGCTTGACGCGCTCAAGGTCGGCACGGAGGATTTTGGCAGCGAGCTTTGGGCCAACCAGGTCGGCTTCTGGCGTCTGGATGTCGAACGCGATCGGTTTCAATGGCTGAATGACTGGTGCGAACGCCTGGGCATTGATCCGTGCACCGGACCGAACCACGTGGCGTGCTGGAATGCGCAGATTCACCCCGACGATCTGCCCAATACCAGCAACTACGACTTGCCGCCTGCTAACAAAGCGCAACTATACGAAGCGGAGTACCGCCTGCGCACCCTGGCCGGCGAATGGCGCTGGGTCCTGAGCCGGAGCCGCATCGCCGA
>JAYUGT010000173.1:0-10259 GCA_043738315.1 Gammaproteobacteria bacterium | reverse complement strand
CGGGAGATGCCAATCTGTCGGGGCAGATGTACCCGGATCAGTCGCTGTATCCGGCCGATTCGGTGCCGGCTGTCGTACGTCGCATCAACAACACGCTGCGCCGCGCGGACGAGCTGCACCATGCGGAAGGTAACAGCAGCATCGACTGGCTGAAGCCAATCGTCGCCGATGCTGAAGCCGGCTTTGGCGGCGTGCTGAACGCCTTCGAACTGATGAAGCAAATGATCGATGCGGGCGCCGCCGGCGTGCACTTCGAGGACCAGCTGTCCTCGGCCAAGAAATGCGGGCACATGGGCGGCAAGGTTCTGGTGCCCACGCAGGAAGGCATCAACAAGCTCGTGGCTGCGCGCCTGGCGGCTGACGTCTGCAACACGCCGACGATCCTGGTCGCGCGCACCGATGCCGAATCCGCGAACCTGCTGACCGCGGACGTCGATGAGCGGGATCGTCCTTTCATCACGAAAGAAGCGCGCACCGCCGAGGGGTTCTTCCATGTCAGGGCGAGTTTCGATCAGGCAATCTCGCGCGGCCTGTCCTATGCGCCCTACGCCGATCTCATCTGGTGCGAAACCGGGCACCCGGACCTCGGCGAGGCCAGGCAGTTCGCCGAAGCGATCCACAAACAGTTCCCAGGCAAGATGCTCGCATACAACTGCTCGCCGTCCTTCAACTGGAAGAAAAAGCTCGACGATCTAACAATCGCGAAATTCCAGCGCGAACTGGGCGCCATGGGCTACAAATTCCAGTTCATTACGCTGGCCGGATTCCATGCGCTCAACTACTCGATGTTCCAGTTGGCGCGCGGTTATCGCGAGTCACAGATGACTGCCTACGTGAAACTGCAGGAAGCAGAGTTTGGCGCCGAGAAGGACGGCTACACGGCGACGCGGCACCAGCGCGAGGTGGGCGCCGGTTATTTCGACGACGTGACGCAGACCATCATGGCCGGCCTGTCATCCACAACCGCTTTGACCGGATCGACGGAATTGCAGCAGTTCCACGGCTAAAAACCCCGAATTGGCCTTCGGTCCAGGAACGCCGGTTGCAGCCATGCAACCGGCGTTTCCTTTTGGCCGCCGGATTTGCCGTGCCGCAGATAACCCTAGATAATCCGCGCCCCTTTGCTCGCGTTCATCAGCAGGAGTTGCCCATGGGCACAACCAGTACGACAACGGTTCCAAAATCCGGCCTGGCCGCAGAAGCCGCAGGTCTGCTGGCTGGCTTCGGCGTGCCACCCGATGTCATAAATTATTCCGGAGCTAACGCAATGCTGGCGCGCTCGCCCATCAATGGCGAGATCATTGGCCGCTTGCGCGAACACAGCCCTGCGGAAGTGAATGCCGCCGTAACTGAAGCGCACGCTGCCTTCCTGAAATGGCGCACCCTGCCCGCGCCGCGACGCGGGGAACTGCTGCGCCTGATGAACGACGAAGTACGTCGCACGAAGAACCAGCTTGGACGGCTGGTCTCCATCGAGGCCGGCAAGATCCTGTCCGAAGGCGTCGGCGAGGTGCAGGAACTGATCGATATTTTCGATTTTGCGATCGGGCTGTCACGCCAGTTGTATGGCCTGACGATCGCGTCGGAACGCGGCGAACACCGCATGATGGAAACCTGGCATCCGTTAGGCGTGGTCGGCGTCATCACGGCCTTCAACTTTCCGGTCGGTGTCTGGTCATGGAATGCGTCGCTGTCACTGGTCTGCGGCAATGCCATCGCCTGGAAACCGTCGGAGAAGTCGCCGCTGGTGTCGCTGGCCCTGCACGCCCTGTTCCGGAAAGCAGCGCAGGACTTTGGACCCGACGCACCAACCGGATTGCAGCAATTGCTGATCGGTGGCCGCGCCGTCGGTGAAGCGCTGGTAACGGACCAGCGCGTGCCGCTAGTTTCGGCCACGGGATCCGTGAACATGGGCCGGCAGATCGGCCCCCTGTTAGCCAAACGTTTTGCGCGCAGCCTGCTGGAGTTGGGCGGCAACAATGCCGCGATCGTCGCGCCTTCGGCCGACCTCAAGCAGGCGCTGAGGGCAGTCGCATTTGCCGCCATGGGCACTGCCGGGCAACGCTGCACCAGCCTGCGGCGCCTGTTTGTGCACTCGAGCATCTACCAGCAGTTCGTGCCGCAGCTGCAGCGGGTCGTGGGATCCGTGGTTGTTGGCAGTCCGCTGGACGCTGGCACACTGGTCGGGCCGCTGATCGACGAGGCCGCCTTTCGCAACATGCAGGCCGCGCTGCAGGAGGCCCGCCAGCTGGGCGGCGTCTTGACCGGCGGCGAGCGGCAACATGCGGCGGCGGCGCCGCAGGGATTCTATGTGCGCCCTGCGCTGGTCGAAATGCCCAGCCACGAGGGCCCGGTCCTGCGCGAGACTTTCGCACCGATCCTCTACATCCTGAAGTACGACGACCTGGACGCGGCGATCGCAATGAACAACGCGGTCTCGGTGGGCCTGTCGTCAGCGATCTTCACGCTCGACCTGCGCGAAGCGGAGCGTTTCGTTTCCGCGGTCGGCTCCGACTGTGGCATCGCCAACGTGAACATCGGCACCTCCGGGGCGGAGATCGGCGGCGCGTTTGGCGGTGAGAAGGAAACCGGCGGCGGCCGCGAGGCGGGCTCCGATTCCTGGAAGGCCTACATGCGCCGGGCCACCAATACCATCAATTACGGTCGCGGATTGCCGCTCGCCCAGGGCGTCAGCTTTCCGGTCGACTGAACGAACGGCTATTCAACCACGGCAGCAACGATGTCCATGACGTTGGTACCGGTCGGTCCGGTCACGAACAGGTCATGCAGCGCATCGAAGAAGTTATAGCTGTCGTTGCGACCGAGATATCGCACCGGATCCAGGCCCAGTTGCGCCGCGCGTCGCAGGCTCTGATCATCGACGAACGCGCCCGCCGCCGGCGTCGGCCCATCGGTGCCGTCGGTGCCCGCTGCTAACAGGTGGTAGCCGGCCAGATCCTGCAAATTTTGCGCGGCTACCAGCGCGAATTCCTGGCAACGGCCACCGCGGCCCGCGCCGCTCACTTTCAACGTGGTTTCTCCGCCTGCCAACACCAGCAGCGGCCTGCTGCGCGGCCCCCGCCCAACCTGCGCGCAAAGATAGTTCGCAAAATCGCGCGCCGCGTCATGCGTGGCGCCCTGCAGCGGCGCGGGATATTCCAGCACCTGCAGTCCGAGCTGGCGGCCGCACTCGGCCGCCGCATTCAGCGCCAACCGGTTGCTGGCGATGATCCACGGCGCTGCTAACAATGACTGTGAATCGGGCTTGGGAGTTTCGGGCGCAAGACCCGCGGCGCCGCGCCGCAGGTAATCCACCGCGGCCTGCGGAATCCATTCGGTTAGACGGTGGCGCGCGAGCACGGCGAGCGCGTCGGCGAAGGTGCTCGGATCAGCAACCGTCGGTCCGGACGCGATGATTGCCGGATCGTCGCCGGGCACATCCGAGATGGCGAGCGTGACAACTCTGGCCCCACCCAGATGCCTCAGCAGCTGCCCGCCTTTGACGGCCGACAGGTGCTTGCGAACGATATTCATGGCGTCGATACTGGCGCCGGAACGTACCAGAGCTGCGTGTGTTGCCGCCTTGTCGCGCAGCGTCAGGCCGGCTGCCGGCGCGACCAGCAATGCCGAGGCGCCGCCCGTCAGCAACACGAACACCAGATCGCGTGGCGTCAGCGTGCCACACAGAGCAAGAATTTCCCGGGTGGCTTGCACCCCCGGCTCATCCGGTACCGGGTGCGCGGCTTCGAAGACCCGGATCCGCTGCAGAGGAACTCCGTGGCCAGTCTTGACCACGATCGCGCCACGGTCGATGTGGCCTCCCAGCGTGTGCTCCAGGCCCAGCGCCAATGCCGCGGCGGCTTTGCCGGCGCCAACAGCCATGATCCGGCCGCCGCTGGTCACGGGTGGCAGCAACACACTCTGCGTCAGGTCACCGTGCTGGTAACTCCAGCGGTCGCCTTCCAGCGCAGCGTGGGCGCGCAACAGCAGGTCGCCGCGGGCCGCATCAACTGCGGAGCGAAACACCTGGCGCAGCACCTCGCGCCTGTTCATGCGATCCGATCGGGTGGTTCCCGGCCAGCAAACAAGGCGTCCAGGTTGCTGAGCACGCGCATTGCCATGGCGACACGAGTTTCCTCGGTCGCGCTGCCGAGATGCGGCAGCAGTACGGTGTTAGGTAACTGCAGCAAGCCTGCTGCGATGTCCGGCTCGCGTTCGTAGACGTCGAGGCCCGCGCCGGCAATGACGCCGCTGCGCAAGGCCTCGACCAGTGCGAGTTCATCCACCACAGCGCCGCGCGCGGTGTTGATCAGGAATGCCTCGGGCTTCATCTGCCGCAGTCGCGCGGCATTGATGAGATGCCGCGTGTCCGGATTGGCGGGACAGTGCAACGAAACAAAATCCGAGGTTGAAAGCAATTGGTCAAGCGACGCGCAGATCCTGGCCGGCGCCGCGGATCCGCTGTCGGTCAGTCGCGGGCTGTAGGTCTGCACCCGCATGCCGAAGCCAAAATGTGCGCGCTGCGCAACAGCGCGGGCAATCCTGCCGAACCCGACCAGCCCCAGGACTTTTCCCGATACCTGCCTGCCTAACATGTGGGTGGGGCGCCAGCCGCTCCAGGCGCCCCGGCGCAGCTCTGCGTCCGCTTCGACCAGGCGCCGCGCCACCGCCAGCATCAACGCGACGGCCAGGTCCGCCGTGGCATCGGTAAGCACATCAGGGGTATTGGTTACCACGAGGCCACGGGCGCGGGCGGCAGCAAGATCGATATGCTCGAACCCGACACCGAAATTCGCGATCAGACGCAAGCGCGGCCCGGCCGCAACGATGATGTCAGCGCTGATACGGTCGGTGACGGTCGGGCAGATTGCGTCGGCGTCACGCACGGCCGCCAGCCAGCCGCGTGGCGACAACGGCGCATCCGCGGCATTGAGCCGCGCATCAAATCGTTCGGTCAGCAACTTTTCGACAGTTGCCGGCCAGCGCCGGCTAACAACAACAGTCGGCCTGCCGCCGGGATTTTCAGAATTCATGGTCTTCGCCAGTTATTTGCGCCGCTACCCGGTTACTCGGTCATAATAACAATCTGGTAATTGAAACAGGCAGAGGCTTGGCATGAAACTCGGACTGCAGCTGGGATACTGGGGATCCAAACCGATCGATCGATTCATCGAGCTGGCGCAACGGGCCGAAGCCCTGGGTTTCGACCTGGTTACGACGGCCGAGGCCTACGGCTCGGACGTATTCGTGCCGCTGGCGGCGATTGCCGCCCACACCAAGCGCATCCGGCTCGGCACCGCAATCATGCAGATTTCGGCGCGCACTCCCGCTGCCGCCGCAATGGCGGCGATGACGCTGGACCACATCTCCAATGGCCGAGTGGTCCTGGGCATTGGTGTCAGCGGCCCGCAGGTCGTCGAAGGCTGGTATGGGCAACCGTTCAAGAAACCACTGGAACGCACCCGCGAGTGGCTGGCGATATTCCACGCCATCCTGGCCCGTGAAGCGCCGCTGACCTTCGTCGGTAACCAGTACCAGCTGCCCTATGCCGGGCCGGGCAGCACCGGCCAGGGCAAGGCCCTGACCACGATCACGCACCCGTTGCGCAAGCACATCCCGGTCTTGTTAGGTGCCGAAGGCCCCAAGAACGTGGAACTCGCGGCGACGCAATTCGACGGCTGGCTGCCGATCCTGATGCCGCCGGAACGCTTTGACCTGTTCGCCGATCAGATGCGGTTGATGAAGCCGGGTTTTGAAATCGTCGGCACCGTGAGCGTCAGCCAGAGCGACAATCTCGCCAAGGCCCTGATCCCGGTGAAGAAGCACTTGGCTCTCTATGTCGGCGGCATGGGCTCCAAGGAAGAAAATTTCCACAAGCGCATCGTGGAACGCAGCGGGTTCGCCGAGGCAGCGCAACGCGTGCAGGACCTGTGGCTCGCGGGCCGGCAGATGGAGGCCGTCGCGGCGGTCCCGGATGAACTCGCGGACGCACTGGCGCTGGTCGGTCCACGCGAGCACATCCGCGAAAACCTGCAGCGCTGGCGCAAGTCACCGATCACCACCCTGTGCATGGGTATCGGCGGCAGCTTCGAGGAAACCGTCAGCAACATGGAATTGCTGGCTGCCGAAATGCTCTAGCGGCGCCAGCCGGCTAACAGATCGCTGCTAACGAAGCAAGGCTACCCAGTCGCGTTGACGGCTGCCGAACGCGACAAAGTGCGGGTTCAGGTAATCGGCCTTGGTGTTATAGCGCAACGGCGCACCGTCCAGCGTCAGCACGGCTCCGCCCGCTGCCTCCAGCACCGCCTGTGCCGCGGCCGTGTCCCACTCCGAGGTCGGGCCCAGCCGCGGGTACACATCCGCCTGACCTGCAGCGACCAGGCAAAACTTGAGCGAACTGCCCATGGAGACAAAATCGTGCGGGCCGATTTCACCCAGAAAGCGGTCCAGTGAGTCGCCGCGATGCGAGCGGCTGCCGGCGACCCTGATGCTGGCGCCGAGTTCTGGCTGCACCTGGATACGGTGTGGTTCGCCGCCGGCTTCAGCGCGCCATGCGCCCTGCCCGACGCTACCCCAGTAGGTGACGCCACTGACCGGTACGTGCACGACGCCTGACACTGCGCGATTGCCGTCGATCAGCGCAATATTGACGGTGAACTCGCCATTGCGCGACAGGAACTCCCGGGTGCCGTCCAGCGGGTCGATGAGCCAGTAGCGCGGCCAGGCAGCACGGGTCGCGTAGCTGAGCTCACTCGCCTCTTCCGACAACAGCGGCAAAGCCGGTTGCAGCCTGGCGAGCCGCGACACGATCAGGTGATGCGCGCGCAAATCCGCGTCGGTCAGCGGCGAATTGTCGCTCTTGCTGGAGGCTGTGACCGATCCCGAGTGATAGACCTCGAGAATAACTTCGCCCGCCGCACGCGCAATGGCAACAACCTCGGCAATCGCAGGCGCCTCAAGTGTTAGCACGGCTGGCCTAGAAAGAGCGCGGCAAGCCGAGCTCGTGCTCGGCGATAAAAGACAGGATCAGGTTCGTGGATATGGGCGCGACCTGGTAGAGCCGCGTTTCGCGGAATTTCCTTTCAATATCGTATTCGGCGGCAAATCCATAGCCGCCGTGCGTCTGGATGCACATGTTGGCCGCCTCCCAGGAGGCCTTGGCCGCGAGCAACTTGGCCATGTTAGCTTCGGCACCACAGGGCTTGAGCGCATCGTACAACTCACAGGCCCGGAAACGCATGAGGTTCGCGGCTTCGGTTTCGATATAGGCTTCGGCGATCGGGAACTGCACGCCCTGGTTCTGGCCGATGGGACGGTCGAAGACCCGGCGTTCGCCGGCGTACTTGCTGGCGCGATTGACGAACCAGTAGGCATCGCCAATGCATTCCGCGGCGATCAGCACCCGTTCGGCATTGAGGCCGTCGAGTATGTACCTGAACCCCCTGCCTTCTTCGCCGATGAGGTTGTCGGCTGGAATTTCCAGATTGTCGAAGAACAGCTCGTTGGTCTCATGATTGACCATGTTAGGGATGGAGCGCAACGTGAGCCCCTTGCCGATTGCCGTGCGCAAGTCCACCACGAACACCGACAGGCCTTCCGACTTCTTTTTCACCTCGGCCAGCGGTGTCGTCCGTGCTAACAAAATCAGCAATTCGGAATGCCGGACCCGCGAGATCCAGACTTTCTGGCCGTTGATCACATAACGGTCGCCCTTGCGGGCTGCGGTGGTTTTGAGCCTGGTGGTATCGGTTCCGGTCGTGGGCTCGGTCACCGCCATCGACTGCATGCGCAATTCGCCGCTGGCGATCTTGGGCAGCAATTCGCGCCGCTGCCGCTCGCTGCCGTGGCGCACCAGCACATTCATCACATACATCTGACCATGGCAGGCGCCGGAGTTGCCGCCGCAGCGATTGATTTCCTCCATGATCACCGAGGCTTCCGCCAGCGACAGGCCGGAACCGCCGTATTCCTGCGGAATGAGCGCGGCCAGCCAGCCAGCCTTGGTCAGCGCCGCGACGAACTCCACCGGATAGCCGCGCTCGGAGTCGATCTTGCGAAAATACTCGTCGGGGAATTCAGCGCACAGGGCTCGCACGCCGGAACGGATTTCTTCGAAATTGTCAGATACGCTCATGTAGGGACATTTTAGCGCAGTCGGCTGGCAACACGGCTCAATGCCTCTGCTAGGCTTCAAGGCCTCAATGGCACTGCCCTTCATCGCCGCCGAACAGTTTGCGCCTGGCGCATGGTATCTCGCCGGCTTTGTTAGAAAGGCGGCGCCGGAGCTGCTACAGGCAGTCTCCCGGGTTACGCAGTCGGCACCCTGGCGTCGCATGCAGACACCGGGCGGACGCTCGATGTCAGTCGACATGAGCAACTGCGGTGATCTCGGCTGGATCTCGGACCCGCGCGGCTACCGCTACGCCGGGGTCGATCCGGTGACGCACCGCGCCTGGCCGGCATTGCCAGACCCAATCCGGCACTGGAGCCTGGAAGCTGCACGCGCCGCCGGATTCGCGCACTTTGCGCCGGATGCCTGCCTGATCAACCGTTACCTGCCGGGCGCGCGCATGAGCCTGCACCAGGACAAGAATGAACAGGATTTCAACGCCCCCATCGTATCCATGTCTTTAGGTCTGCCGGCGACATTCCTGTTTGGTGGCATGGACCGGCAGGAGCGCCCTCAGCGCCTGCTGCTGTCGCACGGCGATGTGCTGGTCTGGGGCGGACCGGCGCGGCTGCGATTTCATGGCATCCTGCCGGTTGCGGCTGGCAGCCTGGAACTAACAGGCTCGGTCAGGATCAACCTCACGGTGCGCCAGGCCGGCTGATCCGTCGCCGGGCGCCATCAGTCATCAGCAGCAAAAGTTCAGCGCCTGGACTTCTTCTTGCTCTTCTCCAATTGTTGACTCTTGCGCGAACCCCGGACGCGCGGCAAATCCCGCGCGAGCCTGACCAGGTAATCGGAAAATTCTGGTCCCAGTGCGGGATCGGCCAGCGCGTGCTCGACCGTCGCCTGCAGATAGCCCTGTTTGCTGCCGCAATCGAAGCGCTTGCCGTCGAAACGATACGCCAGCACCATTTCTTCGCGCATCAGGTCCGCGATGCCATCGGTCAGCTGGATCTCGCCGCCCGCACCTTTGCCAATGGTCGCCAGCCGCTCGAAGATCCCTGGTGTCAGCACGTAGCGGCCAACGACCGCAAGCGTGGACGGGGCCACGGACGGTTTCGGTTTTTCGACGATTCGTTGCACCTTGCTGACCTGTGCACGCGGGTCGTCGGTGGCCACGATGCCGTACTTGTCGGTCTCCATCGCCGGCACGTCTTCAACACCTAACACGCTGGCGCCGCGACTTGCGAATACCTGCGCCATCTGCTTGAGAACCGGAACCTCGGCGGTGATCAGGTCGTCGGCGAGGTGCACGAAAAACGGCTCGTCGCCCACCGCAGGCTGCGCACACAAGACCGCGTGCCCAAGACCCAGGGGCGCGGACTGGCGGATGTAAATGCAGGTCGCATAACTGGGCAGCACGCTCTTGATGCGTTGCGCGAGGTCGCTCTTGCCCTGCGAATGCAGCAGGCGCTCGAGCTCCAGGTCCGAATCGAAATGATCCTCGATGGCGCGCTTGGACGAACCGGTGACGAATACCAGGCGGCGCGCGCCGGCTGCCAGCGCCTCTTCCACCGCATACTGAATCAGCGGCTTGTCGACGATCGGCAACATTTCCTTGGGACTGGCCTTGGTTGCGGGCAGGAAGCGCGTGCCTCGCCCCGCCACCGGAAACACCGCCGTTCGAATCAGACTACGCATGCAAACCCCGTCACAAGCCAAACCGGGAGTTTAGACCGGGCAGCAGCGCAAATGTGCCGGGCACTACGCAGAATTCCGCCCGCTGGCGCCCCGGCGGGGCTCCGGCGCGCCAGCAGGACTGCCGCTGACTATCGCGCCGGGCGCGTGGCCGGAACCGCGGGCGTGGGCTTGACACCGCCAGCCGCGACAGCCGCTCGGCGCACCGCATCGACCCGGACATTGTCTACCCGAATCTGGGCCCGGTTCTTCTCAATGAATTTGGGTCCGATGCCCTTGACCAGCGCCAACTCATCGGCCGAACGGAACGCCCCGTGCTGCTGACGATATTGGACGATGGCTTCCGCCTTGGCAGGTCCAACGCCCTTCAGCTCGCGGGCGAGTGTGGAGGCGTCCGCGGAATTGATGTTGACCGGATCGGCCCAGCCCGGCGCTGGGGCCAACAGCACGG
>JAYUGT010000172.1:0-4136 GCA_043738315.1 Gammaproteobacteria bacterium | reverse complement strand
GAGGCCTTTAATCAGCAGTACTTGCCGATCGATCGCTATCGCGACCGCATTCGTGCGCGTCTGAGCGCGACCGCCAAGGTTAACGATACGATCAAGGCGGAAATCCAGATCGCCACCGGCGGTTCGGACCCGCGTTCGCCGAACCAGACCCTGACCGACGTCAATTCGCGCAAGCCCTTCGAACTCGACCTGGCCTATGCGGAATGGCAGGCCACACCGACGCTGAAGGTGACTGCGGGCAAGATGAAATACCCCTGGGTGCGCCCGGGCCAGAGCCTGTTCTACGATGGCGACGTGAATCCTGAGGGCCTCGCGATCAACTACCAGGGAACGGTGCCCGGTGGCTTCTTCGCCAGCGCGTTCTACAACGATGTGGTTGAACGCGGCGCGGCGGCGGACACCAACATGTTAGGTGCGCAGTTCGGCTGGCGCAGTAACCCGGCGCTCAAGACGCGCTACACGATCGGTGCCTCGTATTTCGACCATGGCGGCACCCAGGGCTACAACCCGTTCGTGAGCAACGTCCTGCTGACGGGCAATGCTAACGGCAATACCACGACGACCAGCACCGCGGTCTGCCGCAAGGGCATCGCGACCTGCCTGCAATACGACTACAACGTCGTCGAGGTGTTTGGCGAATTGGCAACCACGCTTGCCAACCGGCCGTTCACGGCCTATGTCGACTACGCACGGAACGGCGATGCAGTTCTCGATACCGCGTACTCGGTCGGCTTCCAGTATGGTCGCGCGTCCAACCCCCAGACCTGGGAAGTCGGTGCGGTCTATCAGAAGATTGAAAAAGACGCGCTCTTCGGCCAGTACCTGGATTCCGACTTTGCGGACGGCGTGACCGACGGGGATGGCGTGGCGTTGAAATTCGGGTACGCTTTCGCGCGTAATTTCCGCTTCAACGCAACCTATTTCATCAACCAGTTGAACAATGATGTTGCAACGACTATTACCGGAGTCGGTTCGGTCCGTAACCGCGACTACAAGCGGCTGCAGCTGGATATCAACTGGGGTTTTTGATGAGACTCGACGTGTAACGTGACTCCATCACTGACTCTGTTAGCGCTGCTGAGCCTGACGGCGGTTGCGTTCTGGATCGGGCGGGGCCGCTCACTGGCGACAGTGGGCGGCCCGCGCCGTATCCGGGACCTGCATTCGCTGCCGGGGCACTACGGGATGCTGACGGCTCTGTGGTGCGCGGTGCCGGCGCTGCTGATCGCGTCGCTGTGGTGGGTGTTCCAGGACCAGGTGTTGATGGGGCTGGTGACGTCGCATCTGCCGGCGGACCAGCGGGCGCTGCCGCCTGGCGAATTCGGTCTTCTCGTCAATGATCTGCGCAATGTGGTTGCCGGGAATGCCACGCTGGCTAACGTGCCGGCGGCAACCGCTGCGGCAGCCGCCGAGTACCTGCATTTGCGCAGCACCGCGCGTCTCGCGCTGGCGGCGCTGGTGCTGGCGCTCGGAGTCATTGCCATCGTGGTGGTGCGCAGCCGCATCCGACCGGAAATGCGGGCGCGCAATTCGGTCGAGAGCGCGGTTCGCGCCGTCTTGTTCCTGTGTTCTTTGCTCGCGGTACTGACGACGCTGGCAATCCTGCTGTCAGTGCTCACCGAGGCGCTGCGGTTTTTCGCCAAGGTGCCGGTGACGGAGTTTCTCTTCAGTACCAGCTGGAGTCCGCAAATGGCGATCCGCGCCGATCAGGTGGGCGCCGAGGGTTCTTTTGGCGCGGTGCCCCTGTTCGCGGGTACCTTGCTGATATCTCTGATGGCGATGCTGATCGCTGTTCCCATTGGCCTCATGTCCGCCATTTATCTCGCGGAGTATGCGTCGCGCCGCCTGCGTAAGGTCGTCAAGCCATTGCTGGAGGTACTGGCGGGCGTGCCGACTGTGGTCTACGGTTTTTTCGCGGCGACGACGCTGGGTCCGGCGCTACGCTCGCTGGGCGAAAACCTGGGGCTGGAAGTCGCCAGCGAGAGCGCGTTGAACGCGGGGCTCGTCATGGGCGTCATGATCATCCCGTTCGTCTCGTCACTCGCCGATGACATGATTACTGCTGTGCCGCAGAGCCTGCGCGACGGCGCTTATGCGCTGGGCGCGACGCGTTCCGAGACGGTCCGCCAGGTCGTGTTGCGGGCGGCGCTGCCCGGTATTGTCGGCGGAGTCCTGTTAGCCGTGTCGCGGGCGATCGGCGAAACCATGATCGTCGTCATGGCAGCGGGGCTCGCCGCCAACCTGACGGCCAATCCGCTCGAGGCCGTCACGACGGTCACGGTGCAGATCGTAACCCTGCTGGTCGGCGACCAGGAGTTCGACAGCCCCAAGACGCTGGCCGCCTTTGCGCTGGGGCTGGTGCTGTTCGTCGTGACGCTGGCGCTGAATGCGATCGCACTTTATGTGGTTCGCAAGTATCGCGAGCAGTACGAATGAATTCCACCGCCAAGCGCACGTCGAAGGAGACACAGGTGCTGGTGGCGCGCAGCCTGCGCCGCCGCTATCGTTCCGAGTTCATGTTTCGCGCGCTCGGTGTGTTAGCTGTCTCACTGGGCGTACTGGCCGTCTTTGGCCTGTTTGGCAAGATCATTGTTGATGGCGCCTCGGTGTTCCGGCAAAGCTATGTGACGCTTGAGATCTACTACGATCCTGAGATCATCGATCCCGAAGGCCGGCGCGCGCCCGAGGTGCTGGCGACTGCGGATTACCAGGCGCTGATCAAGGCCGCGCTGCGCGAAAAATTTCCCGATGTCGAAGGACGCGCCAACCTGCGCGAGCTCTATCAGCTCGTCAGCAGCGGGTCGTTTCTGAGCTTGCAGCGCGCGGTCGTAGCCGATCCGCGTTTGATCGCAACACGCGCCCGGCTCATGATGCCCGCCGACGATACCGTCGACATGTTTGTCAAAGGGCAGGTTGATCGAAACGCACCGGTGGCGGAACGCCGTCTGACGGACCAGCAGGTCGCTTTGGTCGACAGGCTGTCGGCCGCCGGCATACTGACAATGCAGCTGAACCGCGAATTCCTCAGTAATGGCGACTCACGCGATCCGGAGCAGGCCGGCGTTCGCGGCGCATTGATGGGCTCGCTGCTGACGCTGGGGCTGACGCTGCTGCTGTCGTTCCCGATCGGGGTGGCGGCGGCGATCTACCTCGAGGAATTTGCGGCGCGCAACCGCTTTACCGACCTGATTGAGATCAACATCAACAACCTGGCGGCGGTGCCCTCGATCGTCTATGGTTTGTTAGGTCTGGCGGTGTTCATCGGCCTGTTTGGCATGCCGCGTTCGGCGCCGCTCGTGGGCTCGCTGGTGCTGACGCTGCTGACTTTGCCAACCGTGATCATTGCATCGCGCTCGGCCCTGAAGGCCGTACCGCCGTCAATTCGCGAAGCGGCGCTCGGCATGGGCGCATCACAGGTACAGACCGTCATGCATCATGTGCTGCCGCTGGCCTTGCCGGGCATGCTGACCGGCGCGATCATCGGCATGGCCCGTGCGTTAGGGGAGAGTGCACCGCTGCTGATGATCGGCATGGTGGCGTTCATTGTAGATATACCCAAGGGCTTGACCGATGCGGCCACGGTGCTGCCAGTACAGGTTTTCCTGTGGTCGGACCTGCCGGAGCGTGCGTTTATCGCACGCACCTCGGGCGCCATCATCGTACTGCTGGTTTTTCTGGTGGTAATGAACGCTACGGCGGTTTATCTTCGAAATCGCTTTGAGAAGCGCTGGTAAATGTTAATGAATGCACAACCCGAGGTGGCGCCGGTCCGGGCCACAGTTGGCGATGTCACGGTGCCCAATCCGTTGATGACCTGCCGCAATGTTGACGTCTGGTACGGCGACAAACAGGCCATCCGCAGTGTCAACATCGACATCGCGCGCGCCCAGGTGCTGGCCATGATCGGACCTTCGGGTTGCGGCAAGTCCACATTCCTGCGCTGCCTGAATCGCATGAACGACACGATTCCGTCGGCGCGCGTCACTGGCGAGATCGTGTTCGATGGCCGTGATATCCAGAACAAGCGCCAGGACGTGGTGCAGCTGCGCTCGCGTGTCGGCATGGTTTTCCAGAAACCGAATCCGTTTCCGAAATCAATTTTCGAGAACGTCGCCTACGGACCCCGGATCCATGGC
>JAYUGT010000171.1:0-4147 GCA_043738315.1 Gammaproteobacteria bacterium | reverse complement strand
CGCCCGCCACCAGCTCGGGAATGTCCTCGGTGACCAGGTACTGGTGCGACAGGGTGACGATGGGCAGGTATTCACCGACCATGGCCGCGACTTCACCGCCGCGATAGCCGGCCGCGTTGATGACTTTCTGCGCCTGGATGACGCCCTTGTTGGTTGTCAGGCGCCACTCGCCCGACGCAGTGCGCTCGATGGCGGTCACGCGCGTTTGCCGGTGAATCTGCGCGCCGGCGTCACGCGCACCCTTGGCGAGCGCCTGGGTCAGCTGCGCCGGATCGATGTCACCGTCGTGCGGATCGTAGAGGCCGGCGAGGATGCCCTCGGTGCCGATGAAGGGATGACGCGCGCGGATTTCGACCGGCGTCATCATGTCGAACTCGATGCCCTGCGCGCGGGCCTGCGAGACGACGTGACGGAATTCATCGACCCGGTCCTGGGTGTGCGCGAGACGGATGCTGCCCGTGACGTGGTAGTTGATGTCGTAGCCAACGCGCTGCGCGAGCTCGGCGTACAAACGTGTGCTGTGACGCTGCAGCTTGATCAGGTTCCACGAGGTCGAAAAATTCGGGCAGTTTCCAGCGGCGTGCCAGGTCGAACCGGCTGTTAGCTCGTCGCGCTCCAGCAGCACCGCATCGGTAACGCCGAGCTGGGTCAGATGATAAAGCGCGCTGCAGCCGACTGCGCCGCCGCCAATGATCACCACCTGTGCGTGAGTCTTCATTCGATACCTGACATCATGATTTGATTCGTTCGCTCTTCGGGTCGTACCAGGGTTGCAGCTGCACCTGCGCGTCGTGACGCGTGCCGGCGACTTCAATCTGCCAGCGCCCCGACTGCAGCCACTCCGGCGTCACGCCTTGCTCGCAGGCGACATAGCCCATGCCGATTGAGCGATCGAGGCGAAAGCCCCAGGCGCCTGACTTGGTCGAGCCGACGATCACGCCATCGCGGACGATCGGTTCCTCGTGATACAGCAGCGGCGCGCTCGCTGAGTTGTCGTTAAGCATGACCTGCACCAGCCGCTTGGTCAGCACGCCGCGCGCGCGCTGCGCGAGCAAGGCCTCGCGGCCGATAAAGCCACCCGGCTTGTCCCAGGCAACGGTGAAGCCGAGACCCGCCTCCAGCGGCGTGTCTTCATCGGCAATGTCGTGGCTCCAGTGCCGATAGCCTTTCTCGACGCGGCAGGCTGCCATCGCGTGATAGCCGGCGTGACGCAGGCCGTAGGCGCCGCCCGCCTCCAGCAGACGCTCGTAGACATCGAACACGTGCTCGGCGGGGATATACAGCTCCCAGCCAAGTTCGCCGACGTAGGTAATGCGGCTGGCGCGCAGTTTCGCGTAGCCAATTTCAATTTCGCGCGACTGCCCGAAGGGATGCGCGGCGTTGGAGAGATCGGCGCCGCTGACCGCCTGCAACAGCTCACGGCTGCGCGGGCCCATGACACCTAACATCGCGAGGCCCGCCGTGATGTCGGTCACCGCGCAGCGCAGCTCATCGCCGCCGTCCTCGATGTGGCGGGTCAGCCAGTGCAGGTCACGGGTCTGGCAAATCGCTGAGGTCACAACCAGGTAGCGGTCGGCGGCGAGCCGCGTGATGGTAAGGTCGGCTTCGATGCCGCCGCGGTCATTGAGCCACTGCGCATAGACAATGCGCCCCACCGGCACATCGGTGTTAGCCGTCGAGAGGCGATTTAAAATCGCGCAGGCATCGCGGCCCTGGACCAGGAACTTGGCGAAACTGGCCTGATCAAACAGCGCCACCGCGTCGCGCACCGCGAGACATTCACTGCGGCAGGCCTCGAACCAGTTCTGGCGGCCGTAGGAATATTCATAGCGCGGCTTCGAACCAGGCGCGCCAAACCAGTTCGGCCGCTCCCAGCCCGCGGTCTCACCCATGCAGGCGCCGGCGGCAATCAGGCGGTCATGCAGGACGCTGCGGCGCGCGCCGCGCGCGGATTGGTACTGGTAGTACGGCCAGTGCATCGCATATAACAAACCGAGCGTCTCGACGGTGCGATCGCGCAGATAACGGCGATTCGACTGGAATGGCATGGCGCGGCGAATATCGACGTCGGCGAGATCCATCGGCGGGCGGCGATCCAGGATCCACTGCGCGACCACCTTGCCGGCGCCGCCGCTGGCCGCGATACCCACGGAGTTGAAGCCCGTGGCCACGAACAGATCGCGCACTTCCGGCGTTTCACCGATGTAGTAGCGGTCGTCCGGCGTGAAACTCTCGGGGCCGTTGAAGAACAGCTGGATACCGGTGTCAGCCAGCGCCGGGACCCGCTGCACCGCCGCGCTCAGGATCGGCTCGAAGTGATCGTAGTCCTCGGGCAGCGTGTCGAAGCAGAAACTCTCGGGAATGCCATCCATGCCCCAGGGCTTGGCCACCGGCTCGAAGCAGCCGACTAACAACTTGCCGGCGTCTTCCTTGTAATAGGCGCATTCGTCATAGACGCGCAGCACCGGCAGGTTGCCCGGCAGTTTCGCGATCGGCTCGGTGACGATGTAGAAATGTTCCGCCGCATGCAGCGGGATTGAAACGCCGCAGGCGCGGCCCAGCGTGTGCGACCACATGCCGGCGCAGATCACCACCGTGTCCGCGGAAATGTAGCCGGACTCCGTCTCGACTCCGACCGCCCGTCCCTTTTCGACCCGCACGCGGGTGACCGGCGTGTTTTCAAGAATGCGCGCGCCACGCATCCTCGCGCCCTTGGCGAAGGCCTGGGTGGTGTCGATCGGGTTGGTCTGGCCGTCCTTGCGGATGAAAATTCCGCCGACCAGATCGCCAACCTCTAACAAGGGCCAGCGTTCCTTGATCTCGGCGGTCGACAGTTCATCGATTTCCAGCCCGAAGGTCTTGCCCATGGAGGCGCCGCGCTTCAACTCCTCAAATCGGGCCGGCGTTTTCGCGACGCTGATCGAGCCGTTCTGCTTGAAGCCGGTGGCCTGGCCGGTCTCGGCCTCGAGCGAGCGATAAAGATCGGCCGTGTATTTGGCGAGTTCTGTCAGGTTGCGCGTTGCGCGCAGCTGCCCCACCAGTCCGGCCGCGTGCCAGGTCGTGCCGCAGGTGAGCTGCTTGCGCTCCAGCAGCACCACGTCGGTGACACCGATTTTCGTCAGGTGATAAGCGATCGAACAGCCGGCGATCCCACCGCCGACGATGACGACACCAGCGTGACTGGGCAGCGACATTCAGCGCGACAGTAAACGCATGTGACCTAGGCGGTGACGCGCTTGGGCGCAGGCGCCGCGCCCGCAGCGGCACCGGCCGGCAGCATGCCCGAACGCGCGAGCCGCACCGGAAAGCGGCGGCGGATTTCGGCATCGACCGCTGCGGCGACATGGCTCGGGAAATGACTGCCGAGGATTTCCTGGACCTTCAGCACGGCCCGATCCAGGACGCTGTGCGAGCCCTGCTCGGTCCATTCGTTAGGACTGCGGCGATCGCCGACCGACGGATACAGGTATTCGGTCTGCATCAGCTCCAGCGTCTGCGGGCTGCCGAGAAAATGCCCGGGCCCGTTCAGGCAGACATCCTTGATGGTCTCGAACGACAGGCGCTCCTCGGTCACTTCAATGCCCTTGATGGTGCGTTGCGTGGCGCCGATGATGTCATTGTCGATGATCAGGCTTTCCAGTGAATAACCTAACAAGCTGGCGTGCATGCCGGCCGATTCGTAGATCAGGTTGGCGCCGGAATTGCCCACCAGCGCGTGGTTCAGCGCCTTCTCACCCGCGGCCTGCGCGTCAGCGATTTTAGAATCCGTCATGCCCGACGCGGTGCCGCCGGTCAGGTCGTAGAAGTTCGCCATCTGGCCCGCGGCCGCGGACAACAGTGCCTGCTCCGGGCTGCCGCCCGACATCGCGCCAGTGCGCAGGTCGGAAACAAAGCACCAGGTGCCGAAGATCGCGGGATGGCCCGGCTTCAGCGCGTTCACATAGACCAGGCCCGCCAGCACCTCGGCAACTTCCTGGGCTAACGCGCCCGCCAGCGCCGCCGGCGCTGTGGCGCCGGCCTGCCCGGCTGACAACAGCAATATCGGCATGCCGCCGCGCACCGCGACTTCCAGGCAACGGCAGGCGTCGGCCGCGAATTTCATCGGCGGCACGACGAAGCAATTCGACTGGCTGACAAACGGACGCGC
>JAYUGT010000170.1:0-4164 GCA_043738315.1 Gammaproteobacteria bacterium | reverse complement strand
TGTATCGTTACTTCGGCAATTTCACCGGCTTGGCCCGCGCCTGGTCGCAGCGCGAGAGTTTTCTGCCCAAACCCGGCGTCGTCGATCTGTCGACGGATGGCCCCGAGGTAACCCAGGCCGACCGGCATGTGCGGGCGGCACTTGCCTACGCCAGGGCACTGCGCAGCCGGCCGCGCACCTGCGAGTTGTTAGCCGTCGAGTTGTTGCGGCGCTCGGCGATGACCGAGACGCTGGATGCGATGCGCGCCAAATTCGGCCGCGAGATGCGCGAGTTTGTCATGGCGAGCGGCGTCAGCGACAGCCAGCAGGCCTTTGAATTGTCGTTCTTCATGACCGCGGCGCTGACCTACCTGTCGATGCGCGCCGGTTCGGTGCCGGAATATTATGGGCTCAAGCTGGATCGCGACAGCGACTGGCGCCGTATCGAGGTGATGCTGACGGATCTTGCCGGCCGCGTGCTCGCGGACGGCTAGCCCGGCAAATGCGGCTCAGCCGCGTTTGGACGCCTGCGCCTTGACCGCCTCGGCGGCCGCCTTGATGGCTTCCTGATTGCCGAGGTAGCGGCTGCTGAGCGGCTGCAGCCTGGCATCCAGTTCGTACAGCAATGGCACGCCGGTCGGGATATTCAGCTCCACGATGTCACGCTCCGACACCTGGTCGAGCATCTTGACCAGTGCGCGCAGGCTGTTGCCGTGCGCGGCTACGAGCACGTTCTTGCCGCTGCTGAGCGCCGGCGCGACCCGCTCGTTCCAGAACGGCAGCACCCGCGCCAGCGTGTCGGCCAGCGATTCCGAAGCTGGCAGCAGCGCCGGGGCCACGTCCGCGTACCGGACATCGAAGCGCGGATGGCGCGGGTCGTCGAGAGCTAACGGCGGCGGCGGTATGTCGTAGCTGCGGCGCCAGATCTTCACCTGCGCTTCACCGTGTTGGGCGACCGTCTCGGACTTGTTCAGTCCCTGCAGCGCTCCGTAGTGGCGCTCATTGAGCCGCCAGCTGTTTTCCACCGGTATCCACATGCGATCCATCTGGTCGAGCACGATCCAGAGCGTGCGTATGGCGCGTTTCAACACCGACGTGCAGGCGAGGTCGGGCTTGAATCCCGCCTTGAGAAGTTCCTGGCCACCCTGCGCCGCTTCGAGCCGCCCCTGGTCCGACAGGTCCACGTCGTGCCAGCCGGTGAACAGGTTGTCGACGTTCCAGGTGCTCTGGCCGTGGCGGATGAGAACAAGTTTGCCGGGCATGGTGCAATTCGCTCCAGAATCAGTGGCGTTGCGATTCTAACATCGGCGGCCGCGCGCGCCGCCATCAACCGCCTTGGCGGTCGAGGCCAAGCGCGCAGCGCTGCAAGCGGTTCTGCAGCGTGGCGCGATACACCGCTTCGTTAGCTGCGCGGCGCTCGCGCGCCGCACCGGGATGGTACAGGTGAAAGGCGATCCCGCCGAGCAGCAGGCTCTGGCGCCGGATGCCGCTGAACTCGAGGCGCGCGCACAGTTCCTTGTCCTCCGGACCCCAACCGCTGATTTCCTCGTTGAAACCGTTCACGGCCAGCAGGTCGCGGCGCCAGAAGCCCTGGTTGCAGCCCTTGATGGCGATCAATTTGTTAGCAACATGGCGCAGCCGGGCCGAGGCGCGCGGCGCATGCAGTGCATACAGGCGGCGCAGGCCGCCGAGGCCCGCGCTGGTGACGGCGGGTACCGTCAGTGGCGCGGCTATCAGTTCGCGCGTGCGCGCCTCGTCCAGCAGGATGCGCACGCCCTGGGTGTAGCAGCCGGGGCGCGCGAAGCGCCGATGATCAGCGACGAAGTGCGGGTGCAGCAGCATGTCGCCATCAATAAACACGATGTAGTCGCCCTGTGCAGCACGGATCGCCATGTTGCGCGAGCGTGTCAGGCGAAAGCCCTGGTGCTGCTGCCACAGGTGCCGGAGCGGCACCGGGCATTGGCGGCTGGCGGCGCGCACGACCTCGGCGGTGCTGTCGCCCGAACCGTCATCGGCGACCAGGATTTCCGCCGGCGGTTCCAGTTGCGCGCTGGCGCTCGCCAGCACCGCCGCCAGCGCGTCGGGGCGCTGGTAGGTGGTGACGACCAGGCTCAGCGCCGGCCCGTTGCCTGCCACGACCTGCGGCCTTTGTTAGCCGGCGAGCCTGCGCAGTGCGTCCACGCCCACCGACAGGGTCGCGAAATCGGCGTTGCCGGTACCGCGAATGTCATTGAGCGTGCGCTGCCATACCGTCAGCGCCGCGCCCAGGCTTGTCAGCCAGCTGTCGGTCCGCTGTTCCGCGCTGCCACGGGACCGGTGCATGAGTGCGCGACCGCTCAGGCTGCGTTGCAGCTTGGCCGCGGCATCCCGCAAACCCGAGCGAGCCACCGCCTGCCACTGGCCATCCACCGGCATGCGTTCGATTTCCGAGCGCAACCAGTCGAGGCCGAGAGCGGCGCCGCAACGGAACCAGATGCTGGCGGTGTCCTCGATCCTGCTGTGATTTTCGGCGGCCAGCTCGGCAATGTCCCAGGCTGAGCCAAGCGCCTCGATACTGGCCATGAAGCCGGCCAGCTCTTTCGGCACGCCGGCTTTGTGCAGCGTCGCCAGCGCCTGTTGCTGGTGCTCGCGATCGATGCCGGCGAGCGACTTGTCGAGTGACTTGGCGAGACGGGCCAGCGGCTCGGCAAACTCCTTGACCCGCGCCTCGATCGCGAGTTCCTTGCGGCGCTCGCGCAGCAGCCAGTAGGTGCTGTGGCGCAGGATGCGGCTGGTCTCGGCCATCATGCCGTACTGCACCGACGCCGGAACGCTGTTATCCAGCGCTTCGATCCGCGCCCATTGCGCGCGCATGCCAAACGCCTCGCGCGCGATCGAGTAGGCGCGGGTGATTTCCGCCGGTGTCGCGCCCGTGTCGTCCTGCGCGCGCAGCACGAAACTCGGCCCCATGCGGTTCACCAGGCTGTTAGTCGCCGCGGTCGCGATGATTTCGCGCCGCAAGCGGTGCTTGCCGATGGCGCGTGCAAACCGCCTTTGTATCGGCGCCGCGAAATAGCGCTCCAGTTCGTTGCCGAGGTAGCTGTCCTCCGGAACGTCTGAATCCAGTAGCTGGTTGTTGAGCGAGATCTTGCTGTAGGCTAACAAAACGGCCAGCTCCGGCCGCGTGAAGCCGAGTCCCTGCTTGCGCCGCTCGGCGATGCTCTCATCGTCCGGCAGGTACTCGAGCGCGCGGTCGAGTTCCCCGGAGCGCTCGAGGCTCCGAATCAGGTATTGCAATTCGGCCATGCGCCGTGTCGCCTGCGCCTCCAGCGTGCTGATCGCCTGGCTCTGCAGGTAGTTGTTGCGCAACACCTGCGCCGCCACCTCGTCGGTCATCCTGGCTAACAGAGCATCGCGATCGCGGCGTTTCAGCCGGCCGGCACGTTCCTCGGGGCTGAGCAGGATCTTGAGGTTGACCTCGAGGTCCGAGGTGTTCACGCCGGCCGAGTTGTCGATGAAGTCGGTGTTGATGCGGCCGCCCGCCAGTGCGTACTCGACCCGGCCGCGCTGCGTGAAGCCGAGGTTGCCGCCTTCGCCAACCACGCGCGCGCGCAGCTTGCCGCCGTCGATGCGCACGGCATCATTGGCCCGGTCGCGGGCATCCGGGTGGCTTTCCGTCGCGGCCTTGACGTAGGTGCCAATGCCGCCGTTCCACAGCAGGTCGACTTTCATGCCGAGGATCGCATGGATCACGGCATTGGGCGCGGCGCTGGCACCGAGACCTAACATGGCTTGCACCTCGCTCGACAAGGTAATTGTCTTGGCGGTGCGCGGAAAAATGCCGCCGCCGCGCGAAATCCCCTTGCGGTCGTAGTCATCCCAACTGGAGCGGGGCAGATTGAAGAGGCGCTCGCGTTCGGCAAAGGAGCGCGCCGCATCCGGCGCCGGGTCGAGGAAGATATGCTGGTGATTGAAGGCCGCCTGCAGGCAGATGTGTTTTGACAGCAGCATGCCGTTGCCAAACACGTCGCCGGCCATATCGCCGATACCGGCCACCGTGAAGTCCTGCTGCTGCGTGTCGATGCCCATTTCCCGGAAATGGCGTTTCACGCACTCCCAGGCGCCGCGCGCCGTGATGCCCATTTTCTTGTGGTCATAACCGGCGGATCCGCCCGAGGCGAACGCGTCGCCCAGCCAGAAGCCGTG
>JAYUGT010000169.1:0-10420 GCA_043738315.1 Gammaproteobacteria bacterium | reverse complement strand
TAAGTACGACTAACGTGCGCGCTAAGCGGAGCGCGGGGTTAGGCGGCGGCTTCAAGCCGCGGGACGTGGACTTTTGAGTTATCTGGTCGACACCAACGTCTTGTCGGAATTGGCTAGGTCGCGGCCGGTAGCTCCCGTGCTGGCCTGGTTTGCGGAAGTCGCGGAGACACAGCTCTGTCTCAGTGTTCTTTCGCTGGGCGAATTGCGGCGCGGCGTCGCCGCGCACGCTGCCTGCGATCGACGGCCTGCTGGCGGCAACCGCCCTGCACCATGATCTGCGAATCGTCACGCGCAACGAACAGGATTTCGCCGATACCGGCGCGACGGTCGTGAATCCCTGGCGTTAGGGCAGCTGCGTCGAACCCATCAGGTAACGATCGCACTCGCGCGCGGCGCCGCGTCCCTCGTGTATCGCCCAGACCACGAGGCTCTGGCCACGGCGGCAGTCGCCGGCCGCGAATACTCCCGGCACGCTGGTGGAATATTTTTCATACTCGGCGTCGATATTGCTGCGCGCGTCGACCTTCAAGCCAAGATCCTTGATCATGCCGGACTCAGGCCCGAGGAACCCCATGGCTAACAGCACCAGGTCGGCGGGCTGGGTCTTCTCGCTGCCGGGCTGTTCGATCGGGCCAAACTGGCCTTTATCGTTCTTGCTCCAGCGGACTTTGACGGTCACGACCTCTTTGACATTGCCCTTGGCATCGCCGTTAAATTTCTTGATGGTCGTCAGGTAAACGCGCGGGTCGGCGCCAAATTTCGCGGCGGCTTCTTCCTGGCCGTAGTCCATGCGATACACGCGCGGCCATTCGGGCCAGGGATTATCGGCGGCACGGTCCTCGGGCGGCTGGTCCAAGATTTCAAACTGCGCCAGCGACTTGCAGCCATGGCGCATCGCGGTGCCGACGCAATCGGTGCCGGTGTCGCCGCCGCCGATCACGACAACGTGCTTGCCCTTCGCATGAATGGCGCTGCCCGCCGGCTTGCCGGCTAACACGGTCTGAGTCGCGAGGGTCAGGTATTCCATCGCGAAATGCACGCCCTGCAACTGCCGGCCCTCGACCGGCAGGTCGCGCGGCTGCGTGGCGCCGGTGCAGAGCACCACCGCATCGAAGTCCTTGCGCAGCAGCGGCGCCTCGACGTTGTCGCCGACATTCGCCTTGAACAGGAACTTCACGCCCTCGGCCTCGAGCTGCCTGATGCGGCGCATGACCACCGACTCCTTGTCGAGTTTCATGTTAGGAATGCCGTACATCAGCAGGCCGCCCGGGCGGTCGGCGCGCTCCAGCACGGTCACCGCATGACCGGCACGATTCAGCTGCTGCGCGGCGGCGAGCCCGGCGGGACCGGAGCCGACCACGGCGACCTTCTTGCCGGTGCGCGTCGCCGGCGGCTCGGGCAGCACCCAGCCTTCCTCGAAACCCCGGTCGATGATCGCATTCTCGATGTTCTTGATGGTGACCGGCGGTGCATTGATGCCTAACACGCAGGAACCTTCGCAGGGCGCCGGGCAGACCCGGCCTGTGAACTCCGGGAAATTGTTGGTGCGATGCAGGCGGTCCAGCGCTTCGCGCCACAAACCCCGGTACACGAGGTCGTTCCACTCCGGAATAAGGTTGTTCAGCGGGCAGCCGGAAGCGCCGCCGCTCATCAGCTTGCCGGTGTGGCAGAACGGCACGCCGCAATCCATGCAGCGCGCGGCCTGGTTGCGCAGGCGTTTCTCGTCCATGTGGTGATGGAATTCGTTCCAGTCGACAACGCGCTCGCCGGGCGAGCGGTCCATGGGCAGCTCGCGCAGGTACTCGATAAAGCCTGTAGGTTTACCCACGACCGTGACACCTGCCCATCAATTGCCCCCGACACGCGACAGGTCGCGCGCGTTTTCTTCGAAGGCCGCCATGATGGCATCGTCGCCCGACAGTCCCTGGTCGTGCGCGCGTTGCAGGCAGGCCAGCACGCGCTTGTAGTCCTTCGGCATCACCTTGACGAAGCGCGGCAGCATGGTTTCCCAGGCCGCAAGGACCCGGCGTGCGGGCTCGGAACCTGTGAGCTCGTGGTGACGCTGGACCAGCACCCGCAGCTGCGCGATCTCGGCCGCGTCGCTGAGACGCTCGATATCGACCATCTGCGTGTTGACGCGCTTGGGGAAGTTGCCGGCTTCATCGAGCACCAGTGCGACACCGCCCGACATGCCGGCGCCGAAATTGCGGCCCGCCGGACCTAACACGACCACGGTGCCGCCGGTCATGTATTCACAGGCGTGATCGCCGACGCCCTCGACCACAGCAGTCACGCCGCTGTTACGCACGCCGAAGCGTTCGCCCGCCATGCCACGGACGAAGACCTCGCCGGCCGTGGCGCCATAGAGAGCCACGTTGCCGATGATGATGTTGTCTTCGGCCGCGAACCTGGCCTTCTTCGACGGATAGATCACCACATGTCCGCCCGAGAGACCCTTGCAGAAATAATCGTTGGCGTCGCCTTCCAGCGTGAAACTCATGCCATTCGGCATGAACGCGGCAAAACTCTGGCCGGCCGAGCCCGCGAATTTAATTTGAATGGTGTCGTCCGGCAGGCCCTTGGCGCCCCACTTGCGCGTGATTTCGCTGCCCGTGATGGTGCCAACCACGCGGTTGACGTTGCGCACCGGCAGCTCTGCGGCAACCTTTTCACCGCGCTCGATCGCGGGCTTGCAGATATCCAGCAGCTGGGTCATGTCGAGCGACTTCTCGATGCCGTGATCCTGCTCGATCTGCCTGTAGCGGCCGACATCGTCCGGCGCATCCGGCTGGTAGAGGATATTGCTGAAGTCGAAGCCCTTGGCTTTCCAGTGGTCGATGGCCTTGCGTGCCTCGAGGCGGTCGACGCGGCCGACCATCTCGTTGATGGTACGGAAGCCGAGTTCCGCCATGATCTCGCGCAGATGCTGCGCCACGAAGCGCATGAAATTGACCACGTGCTCGGGCTTGCCCTGGAAGCGCTCACGCAGCCGCGGGTCCTGGGTCGCGACACCTGCCGGACAGGTGTTGAGGTGGCAGACCCGCATCATGATGCAGCCGGTTGCAACCAGCGGCGCGGTGGCAAAGCCGAATTCCTCGGCACCTAACAAAGCGGCGACGGCGACATCGCGCCCGGTTTTGAGCTGGCCGTCGGTCTCGACCGTGATGCGGCTGCGCAGGTTGTTGAGCACCAGCGTCTGGTGTGTTTCCGCGAGGCCCAGCTCCCATGGCAGTCCCGCGTGCGTGATTGATGTCAGCGGCGAGGCGCCGGTGCCGCCGTCGTAGCCGGAAATCAGCACGACATCGGCATGCGCCTTGGCAACGCCCGCGGCAATCGTGCCGACACCCACTTCCGCGACCAGCTTGACGCTGATGCGCGCGCGGGTGTTGGCGTTTTTTAGGTCATGGATCAGCTCGGCGAGATCCTCGATCGAATAGATGTCGTGGTGCGGCGGCGGCGAAATCAGCCCCACGCCCGCGGTCGTGTGTCGCGTCTTGGCGATCCACGGATAGACCTTGGTGCCGGGCAGCTGCCCGCCCTCGCCCGGCTTGGCGCCCTGCGCCATCTTGATCTGGATTTCCTTCGCGCTGACCAGATACTCGGAGGTCACGCCGAACCGGCCGGACGCCACCTGCTTGATCGCCGAGTTCTTGCTGTCGCCGTTAGGCATGGGCACGTAGCGATCCGGATCCTCGCCGCCTTCGCCGGTATTGGACTTGCCGCCGATGCGATTCATCGCGATCGCGAGCGTTTCGTGCGCTTCCTTGCTGATCGAGCCGTAGGACATCGCGCCGGTCTTGAAGCGCGTCATGATCGACTCGACCGACTCGACTTCGTCGATGGGCACGGATTCGCTCTTCTTGAAGTCCAGCAGACCGCGCAGCGTCGCGTGGTTTTTCGCCTGATCGTCGATCAGGCTGGCATAGGACTTGTAGATCGAGTAGCTGCCGGTGCGGACCGACTTCTGCAGGCGGTGGATCGATTCCGGATTGAAAAGATGGAATTCGCCGTCCGAGCGCCACTGGTACTGGCCGCCCGCGTCTAACACGGCGTGTTCAGAAGCGCCGCGCGCCGGGAAAGCCTGCGCGTGGCGCATCAGGGCTTCGCGTGCAATCACTTCGATGCCGATGCCGCCCACCCGCGACGCCGTTCCGGTGAAGTACTGGTCGATCACGTCCTGGCGCAGGCCCACCGCCTCGAATACCTGGGCGCCGTGATAACTCTGCACTGCCGAAATGCCCATCTTGGACATCACCTTGACCACGCCCTTGACCGCGCTCTTGGTGAAATTGCGGCACGCGACCGTGTGATCGACGTTCGGCAGCAATTGCTGGCGGATCATGCCGTCGATGGTCTCGAAGGCCATGTAGGGATTGATGATGGCGCAGCCATAGCCAATCAGCAGCGCGAAGTGATGCACCTCGCGCGCATCGCCGGTCTCGATCGCGAGCGATACCCGCAGGCGCAGGCCTTCGCGGATCAGGTAGTGGTGCAGCGCCGAGACAGCCAGCAACGACGGGATCGGCGCAAAATCCCTGTTGACGCCGCGATCGCTCAGGATCAGGACATTGACTTCGCTTTCCTCGATGGCGCGGCGCGCCATGACGCACATCTCTTCGATCGATTTCGTCAGGCCCTTTTCGCCACGCGCAACGCGGAACAGGATCGGCAGCGTTTCGACCTTGATGCCCGGCAGCGACAGGCGGCGGATCCGGGCGAACTCTTCATTCGTCAGGACCGGGCCCTTGAGCTCGACGCGACGGCAATCGGTCGGTTGCGGGTTCAGCAGGTTGCCTTCCGACCCGAGCCAGACCTCGCTCGAGGTGATGATTTCCTCGCGTATGGAGTCGATCGGCGGATTCGTCACCTGCGCAAAAAGCTGCTTGAAGTAGTCGTACAGCATGCGCGGCCTGTTAGACAGCGCGGCCAGCGGCGTGTCGTTGCCCATCGAGCCGACCGCCTCGACGCCATCCCGGGCCATCGGCGCCATCAGGATGCGCTGGTCCTCGAAACTGTAGCCGAAGGAAACCTGCCTGGCTAACAAAGTCTCGTGATCGGTGTGAGGTATTTCGCCGGCTGCCGGCAAGTCTTCGAGATAAACGAGATTGTCGTTGAGCCACTGGCGATACGGACGCTCGCCACAGATTTTTGCCTTGATCTCCGCATCGTCGATGATGCGGCCCTCGGCGGTATCCACCAGGAACATCACGCCTGGCTGCAGGCGGCCCTTGCGGACGATCTTCTCGGGTGGGAAATCGAGCACGCCGGCTTCCGATGCCATCACCACGACGTCGTCGTCGGTCACGTAGTAGCGGCCCGGACGCAGGCCATTGCGATCCAGCAGCGCGCCGATCTGCACGCCATCGGTGAAGGAGATGTCGGCCGGGCCATCCCAGGGCTCCATCAGGCTGGAGTGATACTGGTAGAAGGCGCGGCGCGAATCGTCCATGGATTCGTGCTTCGCCCAGGGCTCCGGGATCATCATCATCAGTGCGTGCGGCAATGAGCGGCCCGCCAGCACCATCAGCTCGAGCACGTTGTCGAACATCGAAGAGTCCGAGCCGAACGGATTCACGATCGGGCGGATCTTGTCGATGTCCTCGCCAAACAGCTCCGATTCGAACATCGCTTCGCGGGCACGCATCCAGTTGATGTTGCCGCGCAGCGTGTTGATCTCGCCGTTATGCGCGAGGTACCGGTACGGGTGGGCGCGTTCCCAGCTCGGAAAGGTGTTGGTCGAAAAGCGCGAGTGCACCAGCGCCAGCGCGCTTTCGATCGATGGGTCGCGCAGGTCCGCGAAATACTGGTCGAGCTGCGTGGTCAGCAGCATGCCCTTGTAGACCAGCGTCTTGTAGGACAGGCTCGCGACATACCAGAACTCGCTACCGTCGCGCGTCGTGGTGCGGATATCGTTGTAGGCCCGCTTGCGGATCACGTACAGCTTGCGCTCGAACTCCGCCTCGGTCTTGGTGTCGGGACCGCGGGCGATGAACACCTGGCGCATGAACGGCTCGCAGGCCCGCGCCGTGTCACCTAACATCTTGTTGTCGGTCGGCACGGTGCGCCAGCCCAGCAATTCCTGGCCCTCGGCCTGGACCGTGCGCGCGAAGACTTCCTCGAGCTTGCGGCGCTGGGTTGCGTTGCGTGGCAGGTAGACGAGGCCGCAGGCATATTGCCCGGGCGCAGGCAGCGTAATGCCCGCCTTCTTCGCAACCCGCGCCAGGAACGCGTGCGGCGTCTGCATCAGCACGCCAGCGCCATCGCCGGTATTGACCTCGCAGCCACAGGCGCCGCGGTGGTCCAGGTTTTTCAGGACCTGGATCGCGTCCCGCACGATCTTGTTAGATTTGCGGCCCTTGATATCCACGACAAAGCCGACACCGCAGGCGTCATGCTCATGGCGCGGGTCGTACAGACCCTGGGCACCGGGCGCCTCGGACCGCGGCCGGTGGGTGGATGTCGAGGTCGGCAATTTCATCTTTCGCTCACTCAAGTCGGACAGGGCCCCCGCAAAAACCGGCGGCCCGCGACGAGCGCAGGCCACCTACGCTGCAGCCATGTGCCTGCAACGCCTTATAAATCAAATACTTATAATCTATATACCTGGGGTCGCTGGAGCAGCGGGCTGCCCGCCCGCGCGTGAGAATCGACCTTATATATGAGCTTGATAATACTGACCACGGGCCCGGGGTCAATCACCGTTTGGACATCAGCTCATGTGGACTTGTGGGGCGCGTGCATGCCGTCGGCCCAGACTTCCTCGGGCTGCTCCACCGGCTCGATGTCGAGGTTCACGACCACCGGGTCCTGGCCGCTGCGCATCAGCACGCATTCGAGCGGTTCGGAGTCGCGCGCGTTGATTTCCTGGTGCGGCACGAAGGGTGGCACGTAGATGAAGTCGCCCGGGCCCGCTTCGGCGGTGAACTCGAGGCGCTCGCCCCAGCGCATCCGCGCCTTGCCGCGCACCACGTAGATCACGCTCTCGACGTCGCCGTGGTGATGCGCGCCGGTCTTGGCGTTGGGCGAGATGCTGACTGTGCCGGCCCAGAGCTTTTCGGCGCCAACCCGCGCGTGGGTGATTGCGGCGGCGCGCTGCATGCCCGGCGTCTGCGCGGTGTTCGCATCGAGCGTGCCGGCCTTGATGACCCGGACGCCGGTGAGACGCCAATCCTGCGAATAATTCTTTGCCATCGGCTTAGTGTATGCAAAAACCTGCTGGCAGGCGCAATGCGGCGGTGCGATCGGCAAACCGCATTTGCCCAGCTTTGCCAAAGGTGGTGTATTGTGGGCTCCGTGAGCAGTACTTCCTTCATGCGTACTGTTAGGCCCGCAGTCGTTCTCTTGCCGGGCCTGCTGGCTGCGGTCGCCGCGGCCGAGATGCCCGATATGCCGGTCCCGGATCGCATCGAAACCGTCACGGTCGAAGCACTGCAGCCGCGTTATGTCGCTCCCACTTTGCGCGACCGCATCGGTCGCATCTGGGCGCCGGTCTATATCAATGATCGGGGCCCCTACCGCCTGGTGCTGGACACGGGCGCCAATCGCTCCGCCGTCATTGATCGCGTTGCCGTCGCGCTGGGCAGCAGCGTCGTCAGCGCTACCAGCGCCCAGCTGCGTGGAACGACCGGCACGGCGGTCGTACCCATGATCGACGTTGAGCGCCTGCAGATCGGCGACCTGCTGATTGAAGCAACGCAATTGCCGATTTTGCCGGATGCCTTTGGCGGCGCCGACGGCGTGCTCGGTTACGACGGACTCAAGGACAAGCGAATCTTTATCGACTTCGGCAACGACCTGATCACCATCAAGCGTTCCCAGCGCGAACGCCCAGAGGAGGGTTTCACGGCGCTGCCGATGACTTTCCTGCAGAATTTCGTGCCGACGATCACCGTCTACCTCGGCAGTACGCGGATCAAGGCGATCATCGACACCGGCGCCCAGCGATCCATGGGCAATACCGCGCTGTATGAACTGCTGCTGCGCCGCCGCCGCGAGTTCGCGAACTCGACCGTCACGGGTGTGACGCTGGACAATCAGGCGGGCCGGGCAACGCGCCTCTATGACGTTCGCATGGGCGAACTGACCATTCCCTCGCTGCAGGTGACGTTCGGCGACCTCTATATTTTCCAGTACTGGAAGGTCGAAAACGTACCGGTTCTGATCCTTGGCATGGACGTGTTAGGCACGGTCAACAAGCTGGTAATCGACTATCGGCGCCGTGAAGTGCACATGCAGTTGCGCAATATTCAACCCGAACGGCGACAGACTCTGGGTACGCGCCTGCAGTAGCCGCGACACTTTCGCGGTCGCGCCCGCATCACAGAACTGAAATTATTTTTGCCGCGGGTCTTGCATCGCGGGGCCGTGTGCCGTAACTTTCGCGGCGCGTCGCAGGCAGCAGTGCCGGTCTTTAACCTTCTCAGAGGTGTGGCAAGCAAGAGATGAAGAAGCAAATTGAGTTGTCGTATCGCAACGACCACGGAAAGCAGCAGATTCCCGACGCGGCCCCGCGTCTACTCAAGGTCAACGAGTACCTCGAGAGGAACTTTCCGGACTTCTTCGCCGAAGCGCGTTTCCAGGTTGGAGACGACGATTACTTCCTCTACTCCCGTTTCGGCCAGTACCTGGCCCGCTCCATCGAAAGAAAGACCACGCCGCGCGGCAAGATCAATCGTGGCTTTACCGTGCTCAACAAGATGGCCGCGCTCTCGCGCCGCGATCCGACCGTGCGCCGCATGCTGGTCTCGGGCCCGCTCGAGTACCTCGTCGATGCGCCGCGGGCTCGCGCAATGGCCATGAAGCGTTTGTCGCCAGTCGCACAAGGCTATATGGAAAGCCTCTGCGAGTAAGTTTCGCTAGAATTACCCGAACAGAAGCTGGCAGATGCTTCGTCAGGATTAAGGACGCCCAAGGGCGTCCTTTTTTTCGGGTTCTTTTCTGGTAGCAGGGTTATGACGAAAAAAGAAACCGCGAATCCGCAGGCGGCGATGGTCGCCGACGAGTCCATGGTGCGCACGCTGCGCCACCAGGCTGACGCGATCTGGCCGCAGGAATCCAGGTTATTCGCGCGCTATGCGCTCCCTGCCACCGCACGGATTCTTGATCTGGGTTGCGGCACCGGCGAGGCCGCCGCGCGCCTGGCCGGCATGTATCCAGACGCGCGCCTGGTCGGCGTAGACGTAGGTCCCGAGGTGCTGGCTGTCGCGCAGCGCCTGCACGCAGCCGCAGCGCCGCGCCTGTCCTTCGAACTGGGTGATGGCTATGCATTGCGCTTTGACAGCGCCAGTTTCGATCTCGCGCTGTGCCGCCATGTCACCCAGATGGTGCCTGAGCCTGAACGCATGCTCGGCGAGCTAACAAGGGTGCTCAAACCGGGCGGCTGGCTGCATGTGCTGTCCGAGGACTACATGATGCTGCACTTTCCGGAACGCAGCGGCGTGGACCCGGACCGGCTGTGGCGCGACGGCCCGGTGGCGTTCTGCAAGGCCACCGGAACGGATGCGCGCGTCGGCCGGCGCACGCTGCCGATGCTGCGGCGGCTGGGGCTGGTGGACGTTCGCGTCGATTACCTGACCATCGATACCGAACGCGTGCCGCGTTCGACCCTCACGGGCATTTTCACGGCCTGGCGCGACGGTTACGCCGATGCGCTGGCCGCCGCGACCGGGCGCATGACAACAGCCGAAGCGCATCAGCTGTTCGACAGCCTGCTGGCGACGATCGCGGATCCCGACAGCTACGCCGTATGGCACGTACCGGTGATCGCGGGCCGGAAGCCGGCTGCTGGTTGAGCGGCGGCCGCGGTCAGTTGTTCCAACAGGTCGCCAGCTTTTCGATCAGGTCGGTGGCCGCACCGACCAGCCATTCGTAGGTGCCGGCATAGCCTGGGATCCCGGGACAGGGCACCGGCTCACCGCCAATGGCGCAGGTCATCTTCCCGGCCGACACCATCGATGCTTCATGCTGCGACAGTTCTCGCATGCCAGTCTCCTCCATGCTGACTAGAACCTGTAACCGTAGTAAACCCAGAGCGCGGCTTGCGAAAGATTGACACCGCCGTGAATGATCGCGCGGTTGAAGGTGCTCATGCCCCGCGCGGCAAAAGCACACATGAGCAGCGAAAACAGCAGCGCGAATATCTGGTTGCCGTGGTGGACCAGGCTGAACAAGACCGACACCACCACCGCGGACAGTGCGATGTTCACGTATTTTCCCAGGCCGAACAGCATGATCTGCCGGCAGGCTTTTTCCTCGTAGATCGGCACCAGGACCGCCAGATTGAAAGCGAACACCGCGATACCTAACAAGCCATTGTCGGTGGTGACTTTGATCGAGTCCTGTTGCCCCGCCGCGTGAAACCAGAAGACCAGCAGACCGGTTGCCAGGCCCGCCAATAACAGCAGCCAGGACCACATGGAAA
>JAYUGT010000168.1:0-4199 GCA_043738315.1 Gammaproteobacteria bacterium | reverse complement strand
CGGTGTTTACTGTGGCGGCTGGCTTGCCGATCGCTTCGCCGCATCCGGCAGAACTGACGCGATTCTGCGCGCTGCGTTCATCGGCATGATCGGCGGCCTGCCGTTCCTGGTCGCCACGCCGCTCATCGACGATGCGCGGTTTGCGAGCATCGGTCTGGGCGGCGCGATATTTTTCATGGCCTTTCCGCAGGGCCTGCCCTCGGCGGCGCTGCAGGTCATCACGCCAAACCCCTTGCGGGCGCAAATGACCGCTATTTACTTTTTCATCGGCACGCTGATTGCTAGCGGCATCGGTCCGACAATTCCGGCGCTGCTGACGGATTACGTGTTCCGGGACCCTGGCACGTTGCGGTACGCGCTGGCGATGGTCGGTGCCGTGGTAGTGCCGCTCAGCTTGCTGGTGCTTTACTTTGCATTCCAGCCCTACCGAGTCAGTCTGGCGCGGGCGGCGCTGCGTTAGGCGACCGCCGGTTACTTGCCGGTGCTGATGCTCGAAGCTTTCAGCAGTTTCGCCATGCGCCGCTCGAGCGCCTTGGGGTCGAGCGCGAGCGCCGCCCGCACGCCGATCGCCATGGCATCGGTATCGAGCTCGTCGATTCCCTGTTTCACCGCCCGGAGCCCGGCGCGGGCGACATCGTCCGGACTTTCCTTGGCGCCTTCGACATGCGCGGCCATGCGGGTGTCGACGGAACCCACGATCAGCGCGATGACCTGAGTATGCTGCTCCGCCAGCTCGGCGCGCACGCCGGCGCATAACGAGCGTGCCGCCGCCTTGGATGGAGGGTAACCGCCCATCACCGGCAGGTTTACCAGCGCGGCTGCGGACAACACGTTGACTATCGCCCCGCCGCCGTTGCGCGCCAGCACCGGCGCAAAGGCGCGGCACATAGCCAGCGTGCCGAAATAGTTCACGTTCATTTCCTCGCGGGCGGCGCTCATATCGGTTGCGCCGATCAGTGTCTTGTTAGCAAAGTAGCCTGCATTGTTGATCAGCAGGTTGATGTCGCCACACTGCTGCGCCGCCGCGAGAACTTCGCGGTCGTCGGTCACGTCGAGTTCGATGGCAGCGCAGCGGCCCGGAAACTCGGCCGCCAGTTTTGCAGCGGCGCCGGCATCGCGCGAGCCAACATAGACTTTCGCGGCGCCTGCAGCCAACAGCACCCTTACAAAAGCATCGCCGATGCCGCGATTGCCGCCAGTGACCAGCGCTTTTGAACCGTTGATTTCCATGAGTCCCAGCCTTGTTAGTCGCGGTAGAGAATGTCGTCCGGCCGTTTGGCGCCGCGCACCAGCTTGCTGGCGTCGGGCGCAATGAGTCCGCGGCCCCAGGTTTCGCGCAGTGGCAGGTCCTGGTTCCACTCCCAGCACAGGCGGCGTGCGCTGATCGCCCAGCGTCCGTCCCGTTTTTCGAAGCGGTCCACGGCGCGCGCCAGGGTCAGCGTGTCGAACTTTTCGCCATCTTTCTTCATGCGGGCAAACGTGAGGATGTAGGCCTCCACTTGTGCCGCAGCCGGGCCCTTGAACTCGACCAGAACGTTGGTGACCAGGTGATTCAGCACACCCGCGCGTGGCAGCACCGGTGCGATGTGCGCCAGGTAGTCTGTGGCGCTTCCCGAAAACACGCCGCCATGATCCTCGGTGGCGTCTTTGTGATAACAACTGCGCAGCAGTTCGATATCCGCACGGTCCACGGCGCGGCTGTAACGCGTCAATACGTCCTCGATCTGCTGACGGTCGAGCAGTCGCTGCAGTTCTTCCGGGATAGTGTCGGACATCATGTTTTTCCTGGCAGCACGACCAGCGCGTCGGGCGTGGCGGCATAGAGCAATGCGACATCGGCAGCGCGGCGCGCCAGCGCCACTCGCTGGTTGATCGTACCTTTGTCGGAGACCTCGTGGGCATCGACGCTCGGCGGCTCATCGAGCAGTCGCAGCCGTTCGATGCGTTCGCTGGCGCCGCGACCGGTGTTGAAAGCACGGAGTTTGTCGGCCAGCTGTTGCTGGATGGCGCTGCCGGCGGCCCGGCCCGCCGTGCTGCGCCAGGCCAGCACCGCAAGGTAGTCGCGGTTCTCGCCGCAGATCAGCAAATCCGACAGCAGCGGCGCGCAGGCTTCGAGCAGCTGCGCACGCAGGCGTCCGGCCGAGACCCAGCTGCCGCTCGCAAGCTTGAATTCCTCGGCGAGCCGCCCCGCGAATTTCAGCCCCTTGCCGATATCTTCGGGATCGTGGAGCAGCGCGGTGTCGCCGGTCCGATAGAATCTCTCGGTGTCGAAGATGTCTTTGTTAGCGTCCGGATTGCCAAGATATCCGGGAGTAATCATGGCGCCGCGCAGCCGCACTTCGTAGCGTGCGCCCGTCGGCACCAGCTTGAGCGTGAGCCCCGGCATCGGCAGGCCGATGCCGACTTCCTCGGTTGGGAAATAGATCGCCATGCAGCCGGAGGCGGTCTCGGTGGCGCCATAACCGGTGGTGAAAAAGATCCGCTGGCCCACGGTGTCAACGGCCAGTTGTTGCAAGCGGTCGTACAGCGCCTGCGGCAGACCGGTGCCGCCATAGAGTGCGAGACGCAGGCCGCCGAAGAAGCGTGTGCGTAGTTCCGCGTCCCGTTCCAGCGCGTCCGCGAGCATCGTGTAGCCCAGCGGCACATTCACGTAGAAAGCCGGCGCGAGTTCTTTGAGGTTTCGGATCGACTCATCGAACTGACCGGGAATCGGGCGGCCGGCATCGATATACAGTGTGCCGCCGCTGGTCAGCACACCCATTTTCGTGAAGGCGCCGGACACGTGATTCCACGGCAGCCAGTCCAGCATCACGTCCTTCCAGCCGGCGGTTTCCCCCAGCACCTGGCTCGCCTGGGCGATATTCGATGAGATCATCCGCTGCGTCTGGATCACGGCCTTGGGCATGCTGGTCGAGCCTGACGTCAGCATGTAAGCCGTTGCCGCGTCGGGATCGATCGAGTCAATGGAACGACTCACAGCAGGGGTGATTGCCGTGGCGAGTACGGAAGCTAACGAAGTCGCCGGGCGCTGCAGCTGGCCGGGGTCGTCGGTGACCAGCACCGCATCGCCGAAGTCGACGGTGTCCAGCGCGCGCTTGAACAGCGCCGCCTGTTCGGCAAAAACCACCGCCGGGCGCACCAGCGCGATCACATGCTTGAGCCTGCCAAAGTCGCCGCCCATCAGCGCGTAGTTGATGCTCACAGGACAGACCGGGACCTGCGCGCTCATCGCGCCGAATTTCATCGCGGCGTGCGCAATCGAATTGCCGGACTGGATCAGCACGCAACGCCCCGGCGCGATCTTCTGATCCAGGAGCCACTGGGCGATGGCATCGGCATCGCGTTTCATTGCCCGATAGCTTTGCCGGATCCAGGGGCCGCCACGCGCTGCGCGTTGCGCGAGGTAGGTCTTGTCACCGAGTGCCAGCGCCTGGCGCGCGAGCTCGGCGGGAATGTTAGGCCTGAAGTCCTGCAGCGCGGTGACGGGCGTCACGACGATCGAGCCGTCGCTGCGGCGCTCGACCTGCATGTCGGCCGAGGGAAAGAAAGTCTGTTTGAAAGGGGCGGAGGTCGCGGTCATGCGCGGATCCGGGCGCGCTCAGAAGCGCTCGTAGGAAGGGTCGTCCGGCCCCTTGACTCCCAGCCGCATGCCCGGCGTACCGGGCTTGAACATGCCGTTCACCCAGCCTTGCTGCGACGGCGTATCGCGATTCCAGTCAAGAACGGCGCGGCGATGCGCGATTTTCCAGGCGCCGTCGCGACGTTCGAAGCGGTCGTTGAGCCGCCCGCCCGTGAAAGTATCAAGCTCGCCGTTAGCATTGCTGACGCGCAACATAGTCCAGACGTAGGTTTCGACGTAGGCGGTGTCGCCGTTGAAATCGATGTGGCTGGATCCCAGGAGATGCTGCATCGGGCCCATCTTGAGAATGCGAGGGACGGCGCCGTCGACATAGTCGAAAGCATTGCCGGTATAGGCGCCGGCGTGCTCTTCGATCGCATCGGGGTGATAACAGGATTTCAGCAGCGCGGCATCGCCGCGATCGACCCCGCGTGCATAATTCGCCAGCACTTCGCGAATCTCATCGCGGGCCAGCATCCGTTGTATTTTTTCGTCGTTGGCAGGCTGCATGGTCTTGGCGCGGCTCCGATGCTATCGTTCTGACTACTTGCAGTACAAGACTGAGAGCAAAGCGCATGCC
>JAYUGT010000167.1:0-4245 GCA_043738315.1 Gammaproteobacteria bacterium | reverse complement strand
CTGCTCGACAAGCCGAACTCCGGCGTCTACCAACTCGGCGGCATCGACACGACGCATCTCGATGACAACGAACAGGCGCAGGCGCGCAGCGCGCAGGTGGGTTTTATCTTCCAGACCTTCCACCTGATCGCACGGCTGACAGCCGCGGAAAATATCGAGCTGCCGATGCTGCTTGCCGGCGTGCCGGCCAAAGAGCGGGCCGCGCGGGCCGCGGCGCTGATTGCCGGTGTTGGACTGACCGACCGCGCGCATCATCGCCCCGACCAGCTGTCCGGCGGGCAGCGCCAGCGCGTCGCGATCGCGCGCGCGCTGGTCATGAAGCCGAACCTGCTGCTGGCCGATGAACCGACCGGCAATCTCGATTCGGTGTCCGGCAAGGAAGTTATCGAGCTGCTGGAGAAACTCAATCGCGACGGTTATACGCTGATTGTGGTGACGCACGATCCGCTGGTCGGCGCGCGTGCGCGGCGCCGCATCGTCATGCGCGATGGCAAGGTGGTTGAAGATGCGGCCAGTTGATCTCCTGATGTTTGCTGCTCAATCGCTGCGTCGCGCACGCATGCGCAGCAGCATGATGTTGCTCGCGGTCGCGATCGGCGTCGCCGCGGTCATCATGCTGACGGCGCTGGGCGAGGGCGCACGGCGCTACGTGACCAGCGAATTTGCCTCCCTCGGCACCAACCTGGTGATCGTCATCCCGGGACGCACCTCGACTGGCGGCGTGAACCCGGCACTGATGTCCGGCGACACGCCGCGCGACCTGACGTTAGGCGACATGGAAGCGGTGCGCCGCCTTCCGACCGTGTCGGATGCCGCGCCGCTGGTCATCGGCCAGGGCACCGTGTCATCGGGACGGCGCGAACGCCAGACGTCGGTACTGGGCACCACGGCGAGCTGGCTCAACGTGCGGCAGTGGAAACTGGAGCGCGGTGAATTTCTGCCGACGCAGCAATCGGATCGCGGCGCATCGGTGTGCGTGCTCGGCATCCGGGTGGCGCGTGAGTTGTACCCCGACGGCGATGCGATCGGTCAATGGTTGCGGATCGGCGACCGGCGCTTCCGGATCATTGGCGTCATGGGCGCCGAGGGCCGCTCGATCGGCTTCGACGCCCAGGACGTGGTGATGATTCCAGTGGCCTCCGCGCTCACCATGTACAACAAGACCAGCCTGTTTCGCATTCTGATCCAGGCGCGCGATCACGACCTGATGCAGGCCACGCGCGCGCAGGTGATCGATGTGCTGCGCAAGCGTCACCAGAATGAAGAAGATGTCACCGTCGTCACGCAGGACGCGATGCTCACCACCTTCAACGGCATCTTCGGCGCGCTCACCGCCGCGCTCGCCGGCATTGCCGGCATCAGTCTGTTAGTCGCAGGGATCCTGATCATGAACGTCATGCTGGTCGCGGTCAGTCAGCGCACCGCGGAAATCGGCCTGCTGAAGGCGCTGGGCGCCAGGCCCCGCCAGATCACCAGTATTTTCCTGACTGAAGCCATCCTGCTCGCGAGCGCCGGCGCGGTGCTTGGCCTGCTGATCGGCCAGGCGGCGACCGCGGTGATGCGCGGCATGTTGCCGATCGACGCGGTGGCGCCGCGGTGGGCGACGGCAGCCGCGCTTGTCATCGCGGTCCTGAGCGGGCTGGTGTTTGGCATTCTGCCCGCGCGCCGCGCCGCGCGACTCGATCCGGTGCTGGCCCTGGCGCGGAAGATCTGATGCTGCAGCAGGATTTCATCGCGTTTACGTATTCCGCCATCAAGGCGCGTCGCAGTCGCGCGTTCCTGACCGCGCTCGGCATCGGCATCGGCGTGGCAGCGGTGGTGCTGCTGACCTCGATCGGCGCGGGCGTGCAGCAATACGTTCTGCATCAATTTACGCAGTTCGGCACGAACATTATCTCGGTGCAGCCCGGCAAGTCGCAGACCTTCGGCGCCAACCCCGGACAGTTTGCGTCGATGCGGCCGCTGACGATCGAGGACGCCATGGCGTTCAAGCGCATTCCCAAGGTGCTCAATGTCGTGCCGATGATGCAGGGCAATTCGGATGTCGAGGCTAACGGCCGGGTGCGGCGCACCACTGTCTTTGGCGTGGGCCCGGAGTTCGACGAGGCCTACACTTTTGCGCTCGCGGGCGGCAGCTTCCTGCCCGAGGACGATCCGACGGCGCCGCGCGCCGTGGCGGTGCTGGGCTCCAAGATGCGTCATGAGATCTTTGGCGATGCCAATCCTCTCGGCGCGCTGATCCGCATCGGCGGCGAGCGTTTTCGCATCATCGGCTTCATGCAATCAAAAGGCTCGATGATCGGTTTCGATCTGGATGACACGGTCTACATACCGACCGCGCGCGCGTTGTCGCTGTTCAATCGCAACGGCCTCCTGCAGGTCGACGTGGTGTACGCGCCGGGCGTTTCAGCGCGCGAGGTCTCCGATGCGGTGACCCGGGTGCTGATGGCGCGGCATGGCCGCGAGGATTTCACCGTGGTCACGCAGCAGGAAATGCTGGATACGCTGGGCAATATTCTCGGCGTGCTGACCGCGGCGGTGGGTGCGCTCGGCGGTATCTCGCTGCTGGTGGGCGGCGTGGGAATCTTTACCATCATGACCATCGCGGTGCGCGAGCGCACCGCGGA
Organism: Gammaproteobacteria bacterium; assembly: GCA_043738315.1. GTDB lineage: Bacteria > Pseudomonadota > Gammaproteobacteria > Steroidobacterales > Steroidobacteraceae > UBA964. The sequence goes on along the minus strand of JAYUGT010000167.1, from coordinate 1,618 downwards.
GATCGGCCTGCTGCGCGCGCTCGGCGCGACCCAGCGCAGCATCCTCAAGTTCTTTCTGGGTGAGGCAGTGCTGCTCTCCGCGATCGGCGGCCTGGGCGGTCTGATCGTCGGCATCGGCATCGCGTTGTTGCTGTCGGCTCTCGTGCCGGCGCTGCCGGTGCACATTGAGCCTGGCTACACGCTGCTCGCGGAAGTGATCGCGGTGCTGATCGGACTCATCTCCGGCGTGCTGCCCGCCGTGCGCGCCGCCGGCCTGCAGCCGGTCGATGCGCTGCGGACCGAGTAGCAGGCACTCAGATACCGGGTTTTTTTACAAACTCCGGATGATCCTTGTCGATACGCGCGCGCAGCGCCGCCGGCATCTCATCCGGCGACGCGAGCTTGCGGCCCGAGAGGCGCCACATCTGCTTGCCGACCACGTCGCCCAGTTCAAACCAAGACGGCAGGCTGCTGAGCTCCTGCAGGTGGAATGTGCAGGGCGCACTCGCAAGGCGCGGGTTCTGTACATCCGCGCTGTGTGCGCGATACGAGGTCATCGAGCCCAGCGTCAGGATGCGCGGCGGGCCCGCCTCGCGCATGCCGGGTGGCAGCGCATCGTTTGTTAGCTTGGCGAGCATGTCCTCGTCGACCCAGACTTCGGTGCCCTGGCGGTAGGGTGCCCAGACGCGGCCCGTGAATTCGGACGGCGGCGTGAGCTTGTGGTCCGAGGTTACGCTGCCATCGGCCTTGACGCCGAAGGCCTGCACCGGCGAGGAGAAGTGTTTGGGCTTGATCCGCTTGCCGTTCACGCTGTTGGTCGCTTCGTCGACGATTGCGCCGGACCTGAGATCGGTGAAATACCCCACCTCGATCAGCCGCGTCATCCAGGAACCATCCGCCTCGCGTGTAAAACGCGTGTAACTGAAGCCCTCGACGCCGAGAATCGGCCGCGGCACATCGTCCTGCAGCGCGACCATGGCCTGGCCGCGATACCAGAACGGCACGAGTTCGTCGCGCAGGCTGCAGCGGATCTTGGCGTAAACGTCCATGGGTTTCGTCGGCACGAAACCGGCTGCCGGCGTCCCAGCCGGGACACCGGCGGTTGCGGTTGCGGTTGCGGCCGCGGACGTCGCGGCCATGAGTGTCAGGGTGTCGCGGCGGGTGAGTTGTGTGGGCATGATTCCTGTCTCCTGTGTATCAAGTTCGTGGCGCCAGTCCGCGCACCAATGTGTTGGGAAGAAACGCGTCATCCCAGTCGTTCGTTGCGTCGCCGGTGTGGATGATGACCAGTTGGGCGGAACGCACGACATAAACGCGCTGCCCGCCGGCGCCGTCGAAGTACACGACGTCCGCGGCGACGAACGGTTCGCTGTGCAGGGTGCGCGCGGAGCTGGCCGCGGTATAGCGGCGCTCGCGGGTGAATTGCCGGCCGAGCCAGATCTGGTAGCCGTAATTGGGATTGTGCGGGGATGAGGCCAGCATCGCATCCATCCACGCCGCAGGAACGAGTTGCCGTTCGCCGACCGCGCCCCGGTCCATGACTAACAAGCCGAGCCGCAACCAGTCACGGGCAGTCGCCTGCAGGCAACAGGAGGTATGCGCCAGGCCGCCGGCGTGATCGGGCCACAAATAGGCGTTC
>JAYUGT010000166.1:0-1644 GCA_043738315.1 Gammaproteobacteria bacterium | reverse complement strand
AGCACCACGCTCACCGGGATGGACGATTTCCTGCCGGCTCCCGATACCAATGCCACCGAGTCCACCGTAACGGCCCCGATGGTGTTTGTCGGTTTTGGCGTGCACGCCCCTGCGCTGCAGCACGACGACCTGGCGGGGCTCGACCTGCGTGGCGAGATCGTGGTGATGCTGAGCGGCGCGCCGCAGCGTTTCACGTCGTCCGAACGCGCGCACTACTCCTCGACCCTGACCAAGTACCCGGAATTCATCAAACGTGGCGCCGTCGGCGTGCTCGGCTTTCTGACGCCGGCTGACAACGAGCGCAATCCCTGGGCCAGGACAGTCCAGTCTTCCTGGCGCCCGCGCATGCGCTGGCTGGATGCCGAAGGCGTGGCCGCAGATTCGTTTCCGCAGTTAAAGGTTACGATGTCGCTCAGTCCGGCCGGCGCCGCCAAGATATTCGCGGGCGCGCCACGCACACTGAGCGAAGTGTTTGCGGCTGCCAGCGCCAGCCAAGCCCAGGGGTTCGACTTGCCGGCAACCGCGAGCCTCAGGCGGCAGACTTTGTTAGGCAAGCGCTCCAGTGCCAACGTCCTCGGCCTGGTTCGCGGCAGCGACAAGCGCCTCGCCGGCGAGATCGTCGTGGTCACAGCGCACCTCGACCACCTGGGCAAGGGCGCGCCGATCAAGGGCGATGCGATTTACAACGGCGCCATGGACAATGCCAGCGGCGTGGCGGTACTGGTGGAGGTGGCGCGCTCACTGGCGGGCGCGCGCACCCGGCCGCGGCGCTCGGTGCTGTTCGCCGCACTCACAGGCGAAGAGTCCGGTTTGTTAGGTTCGGACTATCTTGCGAGGCACCCGCCGCTGCCCGGCGGCAGGTTTGTCGCCGATATCAATATCGACATGCCGGTGATGCTGACGGAAATCGCGGACCTGGTCGCTTTCGGCGCCGAGCACACGGATCTCGGCCCCATCGCGGCGCGCGCCGCGAAGGCTGAGGGCCTGGCATTGACTCCGGACCCGATGCCGGAGGAGACGATTTTTGTCCGCAGCGATCAATACTCGTTTGTTCGTCAGGGAATTCCGGCGATCTATATCGATAATGGCGTGGGCTCGTTGGCACGCCTGCCGATCGTCGATACCAAGGCTCTGGTCGAGGCCTTCCTGCGCGACAACTACCACCAGCCGAGCGATGAAATCAGCCTGCCAATTCACTACCCGTCGCTCGCCAGGCTGGCGCGCGTAAATGCCAGGATCGTCAGCGAAGTGGCCAGCCGCAGCGAGCGGCCGCGCTGGAACACCGACAGTTTTTTCCGCACTGCGTTTCCGCAGCCGGATCCTGCGCGAGGTTCCCCTTGAATGACGCTGCTCTGGAGCAGTTGTTAGCCAGCGAGCGGGCCGATTTTGTCGCGACACATCCGCAGTCGGGTTTGCTGGCGGCGCGCGCGAATGCGCATTTCGTAGATGGCGTCCCGATGCACTGGATGGCGGATTGGGGCACTCCGCATCCGTTGTTCGTGCGCCGCGCCAGCGGCGCGGAACTCGTCGATGCCGACCAGCATCGCTATGCGGATTTCTGCCTGGGAGACAGCGGCGCGATGTTCGGTCATTCTCCGCCGGCGATCGTAGCGGCGATCCAGCGCCAGTCAGGGCGTGGCCTGA
>JAYUGT010000165.1:0-10581 GCA_043738315.1 Gammaproteobacteria bacterium | reverse complement strand
AGGCGCCAGTTGGTCTCGGACTGCGGCTCGACGCCGGCGACACCGTCGAATACGACCACGGCGCCGTCCAGAACGCGCAGGCTGCGATTCACCTCGATCGTAAAGTCGACGTGCCCCGGCGTGTCGATCAGGTTGATCTTCTTGTCGCGCCAGAAGGCCGACACCGCGGCGCTCTGAATCGTGATGCCACGCTTCTGCTCCTGCTCGAGGTAATCCGTGGTCGTCGACGTCTTCATATCCTTGGTGTCATGGATATCGATGATCGTGTGTTTGCGACCCGTGTAATAAAGGATGCGCTCGGTGGTCGTGGTCTTACCAGCATCGACGTGGGCGATGATGCCAATGTTGCGGATGTCGGACAGGGCTGTAGTACGGGGCATTGCGAGCTTCCAATTAACGGGGTCTATTTGAGGGCGCGAAGGATAGTGGAAAAGCTCGGATTTTTCGATTTCCCGGGGGCTGTTTTTGTGAAATTGCTCCAGTTTGGGTCGCCCCACCCCCAAAAGCGCCCCGGAAGGGCCATTTCGGGAGGCCAAACGCGTCCACTCAGCTAGAATCGCGCCCCCTTTGCGCGCCTGCCTATGCTGTCCACCAACAACCTCACCATCCAGTTTGAAGCCAAGCCCCTCTTTGAGAACGTCTCGGTCAAGTTTGCGGACGGTAACCGCTATGGCCTGATCGGCGCCAACGGTTGCGGCAAAACCACGCTGATGAAAATCCTGGGCGGTGAGCTGGAACAGAGCAGCGGCGAGGTCATGCTCCAGACCGGCCTCCGGCTCGGCAAGCTGCGACAGAACCAGTTCGGTTATGAAGACCAGCGGGTGCTCGATGTGGTGATGCAGGGCCATGCCGAAATGTGGGCCGCCATGCAGGAGCGCGACCGCATCTACGCCAACCCCGACGCGAGCGAGGCGGATTACATGCATGCGGCGGAACTTGAGAACAAGTTTGCCGAGTACGGGGGCTATACCGCCGAAGCCCGTGCCGCCAGCATCCTGGTCGACGCGGGAATCGAGCAGCAGCAGCACAACGGACCGATGCGTGAACTGCCGCCGGGCCTCAAGCTGAGGGTGTTGTTAGCACAGGCGCTGTTTTCCAGTCCTGACGTGCTGCTGCTGGATGAGCCGACTAACAACCTCGACATCCACTCGATCGGCTGGCTGGAGCGCATCCTCAACGACTACAACGCCACCATGATCATCATCAGCCACGACCGGCATTTCCTCAACCAGGTATGCACGCACATCGCCGACCTGGATTTCCAGCAACTGAAGGTCTATCCGGGCAACTACGACGACTTCATGCTGGCCTCGACCCAGGCGCGTGCGCGGGTCGAGTCGGCGAACGCCAAGGCCAAGGACAAGATCTCCGACCTGCAGGAATTCGTGCGGCGGTTTTCCGCGAACGCCTCCAAGGCACGCCAGGCAACCTCGCGCAAGCGGCAGATCGAGAAGATCAAGATCGAGGAGATCCGGCCGTCATCGCGACAGATTCCCTACATCCGCTTTGAACAGAAAGTGAAGCTGCATCGCTCGGCGGTAACCGCCGAAGGCCTGAGCTTTCGATATCCCGGCACCGATGCCGATGTATTCACGAATCTCAATTTCACGATCGCCGCCGGGCAGCGGGTGGCGATCATCGGGCCTAACGGCATTGGCAAGACAACCCTGATGCGCTGCCTCGCCGGCGAACTGCACCCTACCAAGGGGCGCATCACCTGGGTCGAGAATGCGCAACCGGGTTACATGCCGCAGGACCCGCAGGCCGAGTTCGAGGCGCGGATCGATCTTTTTACCTGGATGTCGCAGTGGTCCGGCAAGGCCGATGACGACCAGCTGGTACGCGGCACACTCGGGCGCCTGCTGTTCTCAGGCGATGAAACCAAGAAGCCGGTCACCGTGCTCTCGGGCGGGGAAAAAGGCCGCATGATCTACGGCAAGCTGATTCTTACCAAGCCTAACGTCATGTTGATGGACGAACCGACCAACCACATGGATATGGAGACCATCGAATCGCTGCAGATCGGTCTGGAAAAATACCCGGGCACGATCGTGTTCGTGTCGCATGACCGGGAATTTGTCGGCAGCCTCGCCAATCGCATCATCGAAATCCTGCCGGGCGGAAGTATCGAAGACTTCCGCGGCACTTATGACGAGTACCTGGAAGCGAATCGGCGCCCTGGTTAGGCGGCCTTGGCGATCGGCGCTTGTCGCGCTACCACACCGGCCAGCATCAACAGCTCCTCGGCCAGCAGTCCGAGCAAATCATCCAGGGTCACGATACCCACCAGCTCCCCACTGCGATTGATCACCGGTGCCCGGCGCACGCCGCGCGCGCGCATGCGGCTCAACACATCAACGACCAGTTCATGCGCTTCAAAACAAAGTGGATTCGGCGTCATCGCTTCTGCGACACTGAGGCAATAGAGATCCGCCGCCCGCTTCAGCTGAGTCCTGACGATGTCGCGATCCGTGACGATGCCGATCGGTTTCAGTATCTCGCCCTGTTTTTCGACCACGACTGCCGAACCCACATTGTTACTGACCATTGCATGCGCCGCCTCGCCCAGAGTATCGCTGGCTTTGACGACCGTCACTTTCCGATTGCAGATACGACCGACAGTCATAATAATTCTCCTGTTCAACAAATTACATCAGCAGTAGATCACTCCTGTTAGCGCAACGCCATGCGTACAGGTCGCTGGGCTATCCGTGTCAGGCGAATCTCTCTAGGTATATTCCGCCAACCTTGCTGGAAAGTACGGATGGCACGGTGCGGCGCGGCTTGCTGACAATTTCCGATCGCCAGTGATTGCGTCAGGTGGAGTAACAAAGCCTGGAATAAGCTCAGATCTGCGATAATCGACCGCGATGGAAATGCCAGACCTGACAGCGTGGCGGTTCGAGTGCCGCAGCCGCGATGGAGCTGGCTTTCTGGTACGCCCTATCCAGGCAGATGACATCGACCGCGAGCGCGGCTTCATCACCGGCCTGTCGGAGGAATCGCGTTACCTGCGACTGCTGTACGTGATGCGTGAGCCGTCGCCCGAATTCGTCGCGCAGATGGTAACCGTCGATTACCAGCGCACGATGGCGTTCGTAGCCAGCACACACGATACCGAGCAGGAGCAATTTATCGCGGTCGCGCGCTACGCGAGCGATGCCCGCGGCGGAGCGGCCGAATTCGCCATTGTTGTGGCGGACGCCTGGCAAGGACGCGGGGTCGGTTCGCAGGTCGCTGCAATACTTTTTGACTACGCGGCCAGCCGCGGCCTCGAAACCTTGTACGGCGATATCAGTGCAACCAACCAGCGCATGCTGGAATTGGTGCGCACGCTCGGTTTAGTGACGCAACCACTCCCCGAGGATGCAAGGATTGCGCGTGCGACGCTGGACCTGCGCGGTCGGCGCGATAATCGCCTGGGGAAATGAGCCGCTCCTGTCGCGAGCGGGTCGACATGACTCAGCTAACGGCGGGCTGCGTGGCGCACTCGGCTTCGCGGCCGCGCACGATGCGACGTCCTGCGAGTTCGCCATGCAATGCAGTAATGACGGTGTACTGGTGTTCGCCATGGCCGCTGTCGGCATAGATGACCACCCAGTCGTTGTTCCGGCGCAAGGCGTGCGCCCGGGCCGTGTTGGAAAACATCGCCGTGTAGTGCCGGCCCGCGTGGTCCGTGTGCAGCACCGGTAGCCAGGCCTTCTGCTCGGGATTGAAGCGGCGCGGTGCAATCATCGGCAGCTTGCCGGCTGATACCAGGCACCGTAGCTAACAACTCGATCGGATCAACCTCGCCCCGCAGCCGCGTCAGCATCGGCATACGCCCGGTAGTGGCAATCTGCACGATGGCGCGTGCCAGGCTGGGGCCGATGCCCGGCAGTGCGTCGAGGCCGGCAATCCCCTCGGCTTCGATCAGGTCGCCGACGGGCCGATCCAGCGCCCGCAGTGTTTCGGCGGCGCGCCGATACGCCTGCGAGCGATAGGGATTGGCGCGTTGTTCCCTGAGGAGCGTCGCGGCCTCGTCCAGGCGCGCGGCAACATTCAGGTTGCTTGCGACACCCGAGCTGCCGCTGGCGCGCAATGCGGATCTCGAACTCATATTTGATTGTGGTTACGTCTTCGCGACCAGCGCAAGAGTACTTTCCGAAAACCATACTCACCGCCTCTCAACGCTGGCAAATCTGCAGATAATGCGTATGGTACAAATAGGCTAACGGGAGCAAATTATTAGCGGCGGATTTGCACCGCCGTGGACAAGGAGTGGACCATGAGCCCTGCCACCCGACTCATGAAGACTGCCGGGCCGGAGCTGGTCCGGGTCAAACTGGCTGCTGAAGTGCCGGAGTTAGAGACGGAATCCGTGGTCACGCGCGACGGCGGCTTCACCGAACCTGAAGATCGTCTGGAGATGATCGCCGAGGCTGCTTACTATCGCGCCGAAAAGCGCGGCTTCGAATCCGGTCACGAGGTCAACGACTGGCTCGCAGCTGAGACGGCTGTCGATGCGACCATCAAACGCGGTGACGAGCCACATTTCCTGGGCAGGCCATAAGGCAGGCGCAAACTCAGCCAGCGCGGCATAATGCAGCCATGGATGAGTGTGTGATGCTGATGTGCGCGGTTCAGCATGGTACTGAGCGATGAGCGCGCCGTTGGAAGTGGGCAGCGATCCGCGGCATCAGAGCGCTGCCGCTTGGCAGGAAATCGTCAGACGCTTTCAGCAACCTTCGACGCTGCGCGCAAGCTGGCAGATCGTCAATACCTTTGTCCCCTATGTGCTGTGCTGGGTCGTCATGTCCCGCACCATACAGCAGTCCTACTGGATCACCCTGCCCGTCGCCGTGCTGGCGGCAGGCCTGCTGGTGCGCATCTTCATCATATTTCACGACTGCGGGCACGGGTCTTTCTTCAAGTCGCGAACGGCTAACAATGTCACCGGGTTCATATCCGGGATGCTGACTTTCACACCCTATTACCATTGGCGCTGGGAGCACGCGATCCATCATCGCACCGCCGGACAGCTGGATCGCCGCGGCGTCGGTGACGTCTGGACTCTGACCGTGCGCGAGTACCTCGAGTCTTCGCGCTGGCGCCGTTTTGCCTATCGCCTGTCGCGCAATCCTGTGGTCCTGTTTGTGCTCGCCCCGCTTTATGTGTTCGTCGTGCGGCAGCGATTCCCCTCGAGTTCTGCGCAAGCGCGCGAACGACACTCGGCCTACTGGATGAACCTGGCCATATTCGTGATGGTCGTAGTTATGAGTGCGTTGCTCGGCATCGAGAATTACCTGCTCATTCAGCTGACAGTCACCACCATATCCGGCGGCGCCGGCATCTGGCTGTTCTATGTGCAACACCAGTTTGAGGAAACCTACTGGGAGCGTGGCGAAGACTGGAGTTACATCCAGACGGCGCTCAAAGGCAGTTCATTCTATAAGTTGCCGCGCGTGCTGCAGTGGTTCTCCGGCAACATCGGTTTCCACCACATCCATCACCTGAGCCCACGTATCCCGAATTACAACCTGCAGCGCTGCCACGATGCCGATCCGGTGTTTCAAACCGTGGAGCCGATGACTTTCTTTTCGAGCCTCAAGTCGATTCCGGCACACCTGTGGGACGAGCAGCGCAAGAAACTGGTCGGCTTTCGTCATATCCGGCAACAACGCAAATTACTCAAACGCCAGCGCCGCGATACGCAGGAGTAATACGAAATCCCAGCAGTTGCAGGTCGCGCGTCAGGTAGTGCGGCTTGCATTCCTCGTCGCTGCACAAGTTGGTAGACAGGTATTTCTTGTTGTCGTCGCAGAACACTGTCGCGACACAGGAATCCACGCCTTGGGCCTCGGCCACGGCTAACGCGCCGAGGAAATTGGCACCGGAACTGATGCCGACGGCGATACCGAGTTCGCTCGCGAGGCGCTGTGCCATCACGATCGCATCGCCATCCCAGACATCGACGATGCGTCCCAGCTGGCTGAGATCGACGATCGGTGGCACAAATTCGTCGCTGATGCCCTGGATGCGATGCCGCCCGACCTTGTGGCCGGTGCGCAGCGTGGGCGAATTGGCGGGCTCGAGCGGATGCGCGGGGACATCGCCAAATTTATCCCGCAGGTAGCGCCCGACGCCCATGACCGTACCGCCGGTGCCGACGCCGGCCACGAAGGCCGTGGGCCTGCGATCCAGGTTCGCCAGCTGCGCGACCAGTTCCGGGCCCGTGGTCTCGTAATGCGCGTCGACGTTAGCGGAGTTGTCGAACTGGTGCGGTCGAAAGACATCGGCGCGTTGCCTGGCGAATTCGTTAGCCATGTGGATGGCGCCCACAAAACCGCCCTGCTCGTGCGACACCGGAATCACGGCGGCTCCCAGGCTCTGGATCACCAGCACCCGTTCCCGGCTCATCCAGTCGGGCATGTAGATACGCACCGGGTGCCCGAGCGCCCGGCCTAGCGCGGCAAACGAAATACCGGTGTTGCCACTGGTCGCCTCGACGATGGTGTCCCCGGGGCGGATTTCCCCCTGCTGATAGGCGCGCCGAAGTATGAAAAGCGCCATGCGGTCCTTGATGCTGCCGGAAAAATTGAACGCCTCGTATTTCGCGTAGATGCGATATTCCCGCGCACGAAACCGGCAGTGGATTTCAATCAGCGGCGTTTGCCCCACGACATGCTGCAGCGACTCGATTTTTGCCAGGTACATCGCGCCTTGTCCTTGTTAGCAGGGCATTGTCCCGTGCACGGTGGCCAACCAGCATACGTACATACCGACGCGGAGCCGCCCGGTCGCGCACCGGTTTAGAGCTGGCCCATGCAGCAATGGCCGCCATCAGCGTGGCGGCTATTGCCCGCAGCGTGCGAGTGGCGTACAAGAGCAGCATTGCTCTTCCGGCGCCATCACGCGGCTCTGGCAACGAGCTTGATTAAGTTAAAACGAAGCCGTACCGGTGCGCGCAGGCGCGCCGTTTGGCTACAACAAAACAGCTGGAGAAAATTCCCATGAAATTTGCAAGAACAGGACTCCTGGCGTCTTCCGTTGGCGCGCTGCTCAGCGTGTTTGCGCTGGCGGCGCCAGCAACAGCCGATGCCGCAGGCAATCGGTTTCGCGCGACCATTCCCGATGGCGGCCAGGGTGAGGCTGGCGAGCTGCGCACGCCCCTGCAGTTCGAAGAAGAAGCCGCGAACAATCCCCTGGCGGGAAGGCAAGTGTTGTTTTCGCGCTGCCGGCGCGCGCCGTTTGACACCACTGGCCTCTATGGGGTGATCACGGCGCCGGAATATGACGCAATTGTCGGCGACACGGCCTTCAGCTTCGCGGACGGCTCCAGCTGCTATAACCCGCAGAACGAGCAGAACATTGTCATTAACCCGGCTAACAGCCTCAACGTGGTGACATCGGCTAACGAATACCGCGCCGATGCGCATGTGGTTTATTACTCCAGGAATGGTGGCCAGAGCTGGAGCAACGTGGCGCTTCCCGGATGGACGCCTTCAACCGGAGGCGCCGGACAATTCTCGCACCTGAACTCCTGTGGCGACCCGGTCCTCGCGTTTTCCCGGGACGGCAGCCGTTTGTACTACACGGGCCTGGTCTGCAACTTCGACAAGTTCCCGCGCACCATGTCGGGCGTCGCGGTTGCAGTCTCGACTGACGGCGGCGCGTCCTGGTCGCAGCCGACGATGGTCGACTATCGCGCCAGCGGTGATTTTTTCAGCGATAAGGAATGGATCACGACCGGTCCGGGTAACACTGTGTACCTGACCTGGACCAAGTTCTACCAGGGTCCGCGCGGGCTAGGCTACCTGCGGTCGCCGATCGTGATGTCGAGTTCCAGGAACGGTGGCAAGACTTGGTCGTCCGTCAAGGAAGTGTCGGACGCGGCGCATCCTTACAATCAGGGTTCGCAAGTGGTCGTCAGCGGCAATGGTACGGTTTACGTAGCGTATGAAGGATCGGATCCAAATACGGGCTACGCCACCGATCAGCTGGTCGTCGCGCGCTCGGTGGATGGCGGCACATCGTTTACTAACAGCCAGATCGCGCGTGTTTACGATGACCTGGACTGCTATCCATTTCAGCGTCCGGGCGCGCAAGGCCGGCAGACGCTCAGTTTCGAGCAGTTCCGCATCAACAGTTTCCCGTCGATGGCTATCGATCCAAGCAACGACAAACTGGCGATTGTCTGGGCGGACAACCAGGGGTCCGGAACCTGCGGCAATGGCGGCTTTGGTTTCACTGGCACGACCTCCAACCAGGTTAAGCTCGTTACCTCGACAGATGGCTTGACGTGGACAGCACCGGGAACCATCACCTCGGGTGCGGCTGACAAGGTCTACCCATCGGTCGGGGCTAACGCCGGTCGCATCGCCGTTGGCTATTACACGCGCGCCTATTCGCCAGTACCCAGCGGAGCGGCAGGCGATCCAACGCGTCGCTGCGGCATCACCGAACTCGATTCCGTAACAGGCCTGACTGTCCTGCCAACAGATGCTACACGTGCGGCTGCACCCGTGTGCCTCGACTGGGCGCTTGAGTCTTCATCGGACAACTTCGCCGCGGAAACGCGAGTGACCAGCGAGTCGTCGAACCCTTACATCCTGTTCGCCGGTTCGTTCATCGGTGATTACACCGGAACCGCCGTCGCGGCGAATGGCAAGGCCGTGACGGTCTGGACCGACTTCCGCGGCAATCCGGGCACGACCTCGCCCAACCAGGACGTTGTGGTTCGGACAGGGTACTGACAAGTCTGCACGTGGGCGCCACGCCCGGTCGGGCGTGGCGCCTGCAGGCAGGATTCCCCGCGCGGGTTTTCAGAGGCCGTGCGAACGCCACGCGGGAAACCGCGGCCTAATGTGGGGCGGCGCGAGTCGACAACGGCTGCGCGCGCTCCATGTGTTAGTCTCTAAACAACTTTAATATTTAATTGTAAGGCATTGAATTTAAAAATAATTATTTTGTAGCTGGCAAGCTACTATTGGCACGCCCGCGCCGGCGAGGCGCAATGGCCCTGCGCTGGGCTTGTTAGGTTGGCAAGGCGCGGTCAGGTAATCGCCATGGCAAACATGGCGGACATCATCACGCTGACATCGCTATGATGTAACTCCTCTTTTTTTCCAGATGGGCCAACTTCGGGCATGAACAGTTTGCGCGCCGTCGATCGCATGGTGCCCTCTTGAGGCCCGGTCGTAAGACCCGACGCTCCGCCGGCGGTGGCTTGGCGCAGCTGCCGTGGACAACAGTCAGCAATCCGTATGCGCCGATGGAGGTGTTGTCCGTCGATCAGGTCGAGGCAATCCATCTGACCTCGCTGCGCATACTCGAGGAAATCGGCATCGAACTTATGTCGCCCGCCGCACGTGCCACGATGCGCGCCGTCGGCGCCCGGGTTGATGAAGCCAGCGGCACGGTGCGACTCGACCGCGCGATCGTAGACCGGGCGCTGGCCACCGCGCCCGCATCGTTTACACTAACATCGCGCAACCCGGCCAAGCAGCTGTTGTTAGGTGGCAGGAACATCGCGTTCGGGCTGGTCGCCGGGCCGCCGTTCGTGCACGACTGCGAACGCGGACGTCGCGCAGGAAATTATCGCGATTATTGCGACTTCATCCGCCTGGCGCAGTATTTCAATGCAATCCATGTGATTGGCAACCAGGTGTGCGCGCCGGTGGAACTGCCAGCCAACTCGCGTCACCTGGACGCGTACCGGGCCAACCTGCTGTATACGGATCTCGCCTATCACTGCACCGCCATCGGCGCGGGCCGCGCCCGCGACGGCATCGAGATGATGGCGATCTCGCGCGGGATTTCAGTCGAGCAAATGGCCGGCAGTCCCGGTGTCATCACCATCATCTCGGTCAACAGCCCGCGCCGGTTTGATGAAGCCATGGCCGATGGACTCATGATGATGGCGCAGCACGGGCAACCGGTCGTGGTCACACCGTTCACGCTGATGGGCGCCATGGCCCCCGTGTCGCTAGCCGCCGCGCTCGCCCAGCAAAACGCGGAAATCCTTTTTGGCCTGACGCTCGCGCAGGCCGTGCGGCCCGGGACGCCGGTGATGTACGGCGCGTTCACGTCGAATGTCGACATGCGCTCCGGCGCGCCCGCGTTTGGCACGCCGGAGAACGCCAAGGCGAATGTGGCCAGCGGTCAGCTTGCACGCCGTTACCGTCTGCCCTACCGAACCTCTAACGCCAGCGCCTCCAACGCCGCCGACGCCCAAGGCGTCTATGAGACCGAAATGTCGTTGTGGGGCGCGGTCCTCGGACACGGCAATCTCGTTTACCACGCGGCCGGCTGGCAGGAAGGCGGCCTGACAGCGTCGTTCGAAAAACTGGTGCTAGATGTCGAGATGCTGCAGTTGATGATGGAATTCCTGAAACCGATCGTGGTCAACGAAGCGGAGTTGGGTTTTGAGGCGCAGCAGCAGGTCGCTCCCGGTGGGCACTTCTTCGGCGCCGCGCACACCATGGAACGCTATGAACACGCGTTCTATCAGCCTCTGGTGTCAAACTGGCAGAATTACGAGAACTGGCAGCTGGGCGGCGGCAAGGACGCCACCCAGCGCGCAACGGATATCTGGAAACG
>JAYUGT010000164.1:0-1652 GCA_043738315.1 Gammaproteobacteria bacterium | reverse complement strand
GGCGTGTGGTGACGCTATGGCGCGCAAATTCCCGGTGGTCAGGCGAGGTGGGCGCGCTGAAACCGCGATTGGCGCCCTCCGTCGCGACGTCGATCTTGCCGGGCGGCAGATGCAGAAACCTGACAATGTCGGCTTTTGCGGCGTTCGAAACGGTCAGGAACCGGGTTGCCTGCAGGGTTGCAAGGCGCACTTTCAGGTTCCACTTGATGCGGTTCATTCGCGCTGGCAGCACCAGCGCCGGGAATTGTTCGGCGATCGCATCATGGATGGTGACCAGGCTGGCAACGCCCCGCGGCGCAGGAAACCACGAATAGATGGCCGGATAAAAAACGACCGATGCACCGGTGCGATGGACTGCGCGCGAAAACCGCCACATGTCCCCGATGCTGCGGCTGCTGTCAGCGGTCGCGGCATCTGTCACCAGTCGCTGCTGTACGACCTGCACGGTTTGCGCCGGAAAGTTTTCCGGAGCTGGGCGGTCAAACAGTACGACGTATTCAAAATCACTGGGCAGCAACAGCAGCTCGCCCAGCAGCTCCCGCGTGAAACGGCCGAAGCCGCGCCCGTTGAACCACGTGCCAGCGTCTATGGCGACACGCATCAGTGCCAACGCCTCGTGTCGGCCGGAGAGCCTAACAAGACGCCACAAACCTCGCCCAGGGTCCAGGCAATCGCATAGTGAAGAATGAAACATGCGGTGCGAAACCGTTGCGCATGGTCTCTTGGAATGCCGGAGCAGGCGCGCCACGACAACAGCATCGGCAGCACTGGCGCGCCGATCAGCGACTTCGCGCGGCGCTTGAAACCAGCCCGCCGCCGCAGCGTACCGCCGAAGATGCGTCCGTGGGCAAATCGCTGACTCCATCGGGCGGAGGCCTCGTCCCGCGCGTCATAGAACACCCTGAAATCATGGTCGAAGCGCATGCACCTGTTGCTGTCCAGAATGCTGGACTGGACCTCGGGTTCGATCAGCGCAGTCGCCATCTGCTTCAGAGACACCGCGTTCCGGCGGTACAAGACACACAGTCCGGGAAGGCGCGTGACGTCGGCCGAGGTCGCGGTGGTGGGTGAAAACTCCCCATATTCGACACAGGCGAGCGCCATGAACCTTGCGGGAAGCGCGCTAGACAGCCCGATTGGGCCGGCGACGGCATCGACATTTGGCAGGTGTGCGAGCTTGCTGAGGCAGTCAGGCCAGGATGCGCCCAATAAACAGGTATCTTCGACCAGCAGCACCCACATGCTGCTCGTCTCGCGAAATCCAATTGCGCGGCGCATTGGCACCGGCTGATCGCTGATCAGGCTGCGGCGCCCGCTGATGCCGTCGACGTCGCTCGCGTTCCTGGCAACAATCAGGCTGGGTACGCCCAGCGACTCGAGCTGGGTGACCAGGCGTTTGAGCGCACTGCCGCCTAACAATGAGATGACGACCGCGGTGACCGCAGATGCGGACTCGGTCTGCTGCGCGACCGTTGAGCTCATTGCGTTCGAACCTGATCGACTGCCGAATAAATCGCGATTGTCGTGTCGTCGTCATCGGGTGCGATCGAAGTGCCGGTCAAGCGCGTGTAGCACGACCTGAAAAGATCGCTGAGTCCCGGGTACGCGAACTCGCGATTCCAAAGTCGCCAGGCGAGGTTGGTCGCGGCCGC
>JAYUGT010000163.1:0-28207 GCA_043738315.1 Gammaproteobacteria bacterium | reverse complement strand
TGTTGAGACCGGCGCGCTGGCAACGGCCGGCCAGCCACTGCGCCAGCCGCGCCCCCTCGGGCGGATAGACGGTGACATAAACGCCGTTAGATTCGATTGCGCTCACCCATTGACCAACGGGGGCGCCCAGCCGCTCGGTGAGGATCAGCAGGAACAGGTCCCGATCGCCGCGGCCAGCAACCTCGGCCAGCAGCTTGCTGCCCTGATCGCCGGGCTTGCCCGTCGGCATGCGCAGTTCAACCAGGCGCTTGTCAGAAAACAGCGAGCGCGAGTCGAGGGACTGGCGGAACTCCGACCAGTCAAAGCCGCGTTCGACAAAGTGTACTTCGCGTTCCGCACAACCGGCGCGGCGCGCTGCGGCGCGAATGGCGTCCGCGCACTCGGCCACCTGCAGCGGCTCGTCACCGGACACCAGCCAGATGCCGCATTGCGCGTTTGGCAGCGTCGCCGCCAGTTTGTCGGGATAAATCTTCATGGCTGGGGATTTGTTACCATTCTGCCATGCATCGACAGCGCCCGGCGACGCTGATGAGCGCGCTGGCAATCAGCTGGGGCGCGCTGGCGCACGCCGACGATTTCCGGCAGCTGGGCAACCATGAGCATGGCCGCCTGACACTCAATGTCGTGGTCGAGGGCACGCTGCTAAGCGTGGAACTGGAAGCACCAGGCATGAACGTACTGGGCTACGAGCACCGCCCGCGAACGGCCGCCGAACAGGCCCAGTTCGAATCACAGGCGCGCTGGCTGCAATCGGGGCGCGCGGCGGTCGGCGTCCCGCCAGCGGCCGCTTGCCGCCTCGAGAAAGTTACTGTTAGCTCGCCGGCCTGGTCGGCGGCCCAGGCCGGCGAAGATCATGGCGACTACCGGGTCAACTGGCGATTTCGCTGCGCCAATGCCGGCGCGCTCGCCTGGCTTGAGCCCTGGATGCTGGAAAAACTGCTGACCGTAAACGAGGTCGATGTCAATCTCATCAACGGCAACCTGCAGACGCGGCTGGCGGCCGGCGGGCCGCGGCAGCGCCTGCCGCTGCGTTAGCACATGAGCGCACCCGCCATCGAACTGCGCGACCTGGTCTTTGGCTGGCCCAGCGGTCCAACGGTGCTGGACATTGCCCGCTTCGATATCGCGCGCGGCGAAAAGGTCTTTCTGCGCGGCGCCAGCGGCAGTGGCAAGAGCACGTTGTTAGGTGTCATCGGCGGCGTGCTGCAGCCCAGGCAGGGCTCGATACGCGTGCTCGGCACCGAACTCGCCAATCTGCGGCCGGGCGCCCGCGACCGCTTCCGCGGCGATCATATCGGGTTCATCTTCCAGATGTTCAACCTGATTCCGTACCTGTCGGTGCTGGACAACGTGCTGCTGCCGGCGCGTTTCACGCCGCAGCGCGGCGCAGCCTTCGCCGCCGCGGGTACGTTGCCGGATGAAGCGCGCCGGCTGCTCGAGGCGCTCGGGCTGCATGACCCGGCGCTGCAGAATCGCGCCGTCACCGAGCTCTCGATCGGCCAGCAGCAGCGCGTCGCCGCCGCGCGCGCCCTGCTGGGGTCGCCGGAACTGATCATTGCCGACGAACCGACTTCATCGCTCGATTACGATGCGCGCGCCGACTTCCTGCAACTGCTGATGCAAGAATGCGCGCGCAGCTCGGCGACCCTGCTGTTCGTCAGCCACGATACCTCGTTAGGCAGCCTGTTCGACCGCAGCGTCTCGCTGCGCGAGATCAACCGCGCGGCCCCGCCGGCCGGGGTGGCCGCATGACCATCCTGCCGCTGGCGCTGCGCTCGCTGTGGAACCGCCGTGGCACCGCGCTGCTGACGATCTTCTCGATTGCGGTCAGCGTGTCATTGTTGTTAGGCGTGCAGAAGATGCGGGTCGCGGCCCGCGACAGCTTTGCCAATACCGTTTCCGGCGTGCACCTGATCGTCGGCGCGCGCTCCGGGCCGCTGAACCTGCTGCTGTATTCGATCTTCCGGGTCGGCGATGCGACCGCGAATGTCAGCTGGGCGAGCTACCAGAAGATCGCCCGGCATCCGGACGTGGATTGGACCATCCCGATTTCACTCGGCGATTCGCATCGCGGCTTCCGGGTGGTCGGCACCAACGCCGACTATTTCGCGCACTACCAGTATGGCGGTGATCGCACACTGGTGTTTGCGCAGGGCAAGCCGTTTGCCGACCTGTTCGACGTGGTGTTAGGCGCCGAGGTCGCGCGGCAACTCGGCTACAAGCTCGGCGATGAGATCATCGTCGCCCACGGACTCGGGCGGGTCAGCTTCAGCCAGCACAAGGATAAACCGTTTCGCGTGGCCGGCATTCTCGCGGCGACCGGCACACCGGTCGACCGCAGCGTGCATGTCAGCCTGGAGGCGATCAGCGCCATTCATCTTGACTGGCAGAACGGCGTGCAACCCGCGCCCTGGGCGCGCATCGGCGCCGCGCAGGCACGGCAGGCCAACCTCACGCCGGACAGCATCACGGCATTCCTGGTGCGCATGAAGGAGCCCGCGCTGATATTCACCATGGAGCGCAGCATCAACCAGTATCGCGGCGAGCCTTTGTCGGCAGTCATACCGGGGGTTGCGCTCGCGCAGCTGTGGGACCTGGTTGGCATCGCCGACACCGCCCTGACGATCGTCGCCGGTTTCGTGGTGCTGGCCGGGCTGCTCGGCATGCTAACAGCCATCCTGACAACGCTGAACGAGCGACGGCGCGAGATGGCGATCATGCGTTCCATGGGTGCGCGGCCCGCGCACATCTTTTCCCTGCTGATGGCCGAGGCCGGCACGCTGGCCCTGCTCGGGGTCCTGGCGGGTGTCGCCCTGACCTTCGCGTTACTGGCACTGGCGGCGCCGCTGATTGCCCAGCGCTATGGAATTTTCATCCAGCCGGGCGGTCTCAGTGGCATGGATCTGTCACTGCTGGGCGGTATCGTGGTTGTGGCCCTGCTGCTGGGCGCGTATCCGGCCGGGCGCGGCTATCGCAACACGCTCAGCGATGGCCTGAGCATGCGCGTCTGAGCAAGCCGCGTAGAATGACCGCCATGAAGACCACGCTGACGTTGAGCGGATTGACTGCCACGCTGCTGCTCACGGCGATCCCGGGCTGGACGATCGATACCAAGCCCAAAGCCAGGCCCGCAACGGCGGCTGCCGCGCCCGCAGCGACACCGGCGGCGGCCCCTGGCAGCGCGTCCTCAGAGGGCGCACAGACGCCTTTGGCGCCTGCCGCGGGCAGCGCTGCACTGCGTGAGCTCGATTGGGAGGACCTGATCCCCCCGGAGGACAAGAACCACCCGCCCTCCGGCGCGCCGGCGCCGATACATGACTATCTTGGCGAGGGCGGCTTGGCCGCGCAGCAGGTCATGGATTTCTCGGTCAACAAGGCGCTCGACGGCAGCAACGTCAAGCTGCCTGGATTCATCGTGCCGCTCGAAGTCAGCAAGGAAGGCAAGGTGACGGAGTTCTTCCTGGTGCCGTATGTCGGCGCCTGTATCCACGTGCCGCCGCCACCGCCCAACCAGATTATCTACGTGCGCGACGAGAAAGGCCTGGCCCTGGAGAGCATCTGGGAGGCCTACTGGGTAACCGGCAAGCTGTCGATCACCAATCGCAGCACGCGCCTGGGAGCCGCGGCCTATCAGCTGGCGGCCGACAAGGTCGAAATCTACAAGTTCTGAAACTAACGCCGCGCTAACACGGAATCGATGGCCTGGAAGTGCGCCGCGACGATCGGCGCGTTGTAACGGCCGACCGGCAGGCCGTTATAGATGATGTGGGTGCCGCCCTCCAGGAATTCCCGCGTGTAGGGCACCGACCAGTCGCGGTAATCGACCGGCGCGTAGCGGTCGAAATCCCGGAAGCCCTCGAAATTGAACATGGCAAGCGAGAACATCGTATCGGTGTTTTCAACGAAGAACTCGATCGGCAGGTTGATCACATAGTCAAATTTGTCGCGGATGCCGTCCCTGAACGCCTTGTTAGTCGAGAGATAGTGGCCCTGCGGATTATTGACCGGATCCGCGAAATGATCCTGTGCCAGCACCACCTGTTTGCGACCGAAGTCGTAACGGTCTAGCACGGCTGCGACGTCCCGGAGCATTGCGTCGCGATACGGCGGCGCCAGTTTCAGCCAGGCCTCCTCCGGCACAAAATCCCAGGGCATGCCGTGCACCGACACGGCGACCTTGACATCGACGTCCCTGCCGCGCGGCAGCGTATCGAGCCGGTCCCTGAGCATGTCGAGATAGGCCTGCCGCAACACCGGAAAATCGCCCAGCTGCGGCGCGAGGATCACCTTGATCTTCCGGCCGTGGTTTTTTTCCCAGGCCTCGATGTCTTCGAAGGCGTGACGGAACGAGCCGTTGAATTCCTCGTGGTGCGAATAAATCGGCACCGAGGGCGCAATCAGCAGCGTATCGATGCCGCTGTCCAGCAACTCATCGATCGCATCGTGCAGGATGCCGAAATTGTCCGAAGTCGCGACGCGCCACGGGATCTCGCCATACTTTTCCTGGATGCGCGCCATGGTACTGGCGGCGATGAGTTTCATGCCCGCCTCATGCGGCAGCTTGTAATTCACCAAGCCTTGGCCGTAGTAATAAACCGTGGCCTTGGTCATCAGCTTCGCGGCGATTGTCGGGATGCCCTGCTTGCGGGTTGTTAGCAGAAAATAGCCGTGATCGAGGTGCAGGCGCGGGTCGGGCGGTACCCAGCGTACTTCGCCGCGCTGGTATTTCTCCAGGTAGCGCAGGCCGTCGACGTCGCGCTCGCTGCCATGCAGGTCCACGAGCTGCGTCGGCTTGAATACCTGGAACTCGTAGAACCTGGCCCTGTCCAGCAGCACGACGCCGCGATCCGCGGTGGCGAAATTCCGGAATGGCCAGGGGATGTACTGCAGCGATTTCAGCGCAATGTTGTAGTAATCGGCGAGCCGGTTGTCTTCCGGCATGATCAGTTCCGTCACCAGGACGCCGACCTTGCCGACCGGTTTCTTGTCCTGCGTCAGGTAATAGCTGTAGTAGTTCGGTTCGCGCAGCTGCGGCGGCGGATTCCGGTACTTGAACAGACCATAGCCGGCGCCTGCCAGTAGCAGCAGCGCTACTGCGACCCGCGCAGTCCATCTGCGAAGCTGTCCCGCCATATTGGGAATCCCTAGAACTGGTAACGCAATTTCACCACGAACTGGTCCTGGTTAGGGTTGTCGTTGACGCCGGACCAGAGATCCCGAAAGCCGTCATCGGCGGTGCTGCCATAGATCCCGCCGCGCGTATACACGACAAAGAGATCCGACAAGGTTTTGAGCTCGTAGCGATAGCGCAGCTGAAAACCAAGTTCGCTGCGCTGAAAAGAAGTTGCCGGGCTGGCGCGCGGCAGCAGCTGTCCGTTAGCTGCGATGTCATAGGCCTGCCGGCCGTCAGCCTGCAATCCAACCCACTGCAGGCGCGCCCGCAGTTCCTGCTTTTGCGACGGAAACCAGCTGACGCCCTGGCGCAGGATCCACTGGCGCTTGCGATAACTTGCCAGTTCATTGATGCCGGGCACGAACGCAAACCAGTCGGGGCTGTCGAGCCAGGTCGCCTGGATGTTAGTGCTGAATTGCGGCGTGAAATAATAGGTCAGAAACACATAACCTTGCACCGCGGCCCCGCCGCGCACACCTTCCTCGAACACCTTGAATTCAGCCTCGGCGCGCAGGCGCGTCGAGGTCTGCTCGGTCGCAAACAGAGTGGCCGCGTAGCGCCCCGGGATGCGTACCGCGGCCCCGCCGCGCGTGATGAGGTCGTCGAAGCCGGAGGTGTCGTACTCGAACTTTAAGTTGACGCCGTGCGGTTTGCGAAAGCGCCATTCGCGCTCAAGCTTGAAGACTGCCGGCAGATTCTGCCCGAAGTCATTTTGCGCCAGCCTGGCGGCCAGCTCCAGGCGCGTGAACGCGAGTCTGCTGGAGTCGGGTAGCTTGCGCCGGTAGATGTCCCACTCGCCGCGTAATGCCCGCAGGCTGCGGCGCGGCTGATAGCCGAGATCATTGAGGTCCAGATTGCGGTCGTACCACAACAGTTCGTATTCCTGGCCAAAGCGCAGCTGCGGATCATTGCGATAGTTGAGCCACATGCCGAGGCCGTCGTGCGCGCCCGGCGCGTCGATGAGGCTCGCCAGCGCCTGGCCCCGCAGGCTGACGCTGCTCTGCGGATTGAATTCAAAGTCGAGCGACTGCACAGTCGCCGTTCGATCACGCGTCGACCGGTCAGTGACGCTGCCCAGCCAGCCTAACGAAAATTTCTCGCCGCGATAGTTGCCACGCCCCACGAGGTAATGCCGGCCCCTGGCCACTTCGCTGTCGTCTTCCAGCGCCGCGAACGCGCCGAGTTCGAATTTATTGATGATGCCGGTGTATTTCGCGGCGGTGATGATCTCGCTCGGGCCTAACGGGCCGGCGTCGGCGTTGCCGCCGATGCGTCGCGTGTTGATAAGACGCCCTTCGTCGGGCAGACGCAGATCGAAAACCGCCTGGTTCTCGGTGAAAAATGGCCGTTTCTCGGAAAAGAAGGTTTCGATCGCGGAGAAATTGACCACCAGATCATCGGTCTCAACCTGGCCAAAATCGGGGTTCACAGTCGCTGTCAGCTGATGCGGGCCTTCCGGCTTCCAGGCGATATCGAGCCCGGCGCGGCCTAACACCCGGTCGTTGAGCCGGTCAGAGTTGACCGACGCGTACGGGAACCAGTCGAGCCGCGCGGTGGAATAACGCGGCACCGTGACCTTGTGCATGCTGGCGATGAAATTGGGGCTGGCGCTGCTGATGGCGGGATACCCGTAACCATGCGCCATGCGCTTGATGAATTGCGCGAACCACACGCCGATGACGCGATGATCGCCCTGGCCGCTGCTCATCGGGACGCTCGACCAGGGAATCAGCCACTCTGCGCTCCAGCCCCGCTCATCCTCATGCGCGCCGTGAAACCAGATGCCGTCCCAATCGTATACGGGCGCCGTGCGGCCCTTGGTAAGTACGCCGTCGCGGACCGAATTGGCCATCGAGATCGTAAATTCGTAGGCGGTGTGGCCCTCGCCTTCGAAGTCGACCACGAGCCGGATCGGATCGGCGTCCATGCGCGCCGCGTCCCGCGGCGAGCGTCCGTGACTGCGGACTTCCATTGGTACTTCGGCGCGCGCCCACACCGCCAGTCCCTCCGGCGTGGCCAGGACCCTGGCAACAACCGGATACGGCGCCGGTTCACCGGTGAACGGATCGACCGAGGTAAAGCCTGTGATGACCTCCGCCTGCTGCCATTCCGGCTCGTCAGCGAGGCCGTCGGTGGTGATAGCCGCCGAGCTAACACGACTTAGAATCAATCCAAGCAAAAAAACCGTTAAGCTGCGGCCGAGAACATTCTTTGGAATTTGCGACAAGTGCAGACAGATCCGTGACCAAGTCTCCGATTTCCATCTTCCGATATTCCCCGGCAGCACACCCGTGAAAAACACTCGCAAGGCCAGACTACGGATTCGTACCTCGGCCACCGAACTCTATCCGCCCATCCGGGTCCGGCGCAGCGGCCACCTGCGCGTCTCCAAGTTGCACGAGCTTTACTGGGAGGAAAGCGGGAATCCCGCCGGCAAACCAGTGGTCTTCCTGCACGGCGGCCCGGGTGGCGGCACCACGACGCGCATGCGGCAGTTCTTTGACCCGCGCAAGTACCGAATCGTGCTCTTTGATCAGCGCGGCTGCGGCAAGAGCCGGCCGCATTCCAGCCTCGTGGACAACACGACCTGGCATCTGGTCAGCGACATGGAGCTGCTGCGCGAACATCTCGGGATCGAGCGCTGGCAGGTGTTCGGCGGCTCCTGGGGCTCGACCCTGGCGCTCGCGTATGCCCAGACCCACCCGGAGCGCGTCAGCGAGCTGGTGCTGCGCGGTATTTTCCTGCTGCGGCCCTGGGAGCTGCATTGGTTCTATGGCGCACCGGATGGCACCGGCGCGCTGTATCCGGACCTGTACGAAGAATACGTCCGGCCGATACCCCCGGCCGAGCGCGCCGACATGATCAAGGCCTATTACAAGCGCCTCACCAGTCCTAACAGGAAGACCCTGCTGCAGGCGGCGCGCGCCTGGTCGATCTGGGAAGGCGCGACCAGCTTTTTGTTAGGCGATCCGGACTACGTCGCCAAGTTCAAGGATGCCAGCTATGCCGCGGCCTTTGCGCGCATCGAATGCCATTACTTCATCAATGGTGGTTTCCTGCGCGCGCCTACGCAATTGCTGGACGATGTTGCGCGCATCCGCCACCTTCCCTGCGTCATCGTGCAGGGCCGTTATGACGTCGTCTGCCCGATGCGCAGCGCCTGGGACCTGCACCGCGCCTGGCCGGAAGCGGATCTGCGGATTGTCGGCGACGCCGGCCATTCGGCGTTCGAGCCCGGAATCTCGCGCGAGCTGGTGCGCGTGACCGCTCAGTTCGCCGACCAGCGCTGAACGAAACTAACCGTTTCGTCCAGCACCGGCGCGCGCCTGCGCAGCGGCACCGAGAAAGCGGCAATGGTGTCCGAGTGACTGAGTGTCGGAATCATCCGCAGCGTTACATTCACACCCTGGGCGCGCAGCGCCGCCGCCAGCGCTTCAGTGTTGCGCGGATCGACCGTCTGGTCTGCCTGGCCGTGTATCAGCAAAGCCGGTGGCGCGGCGGCACCGGCGAAATTCAGCGGCTGCCAGTCGGCCGTGGTCCAGGGTGGACCGAAAATGATATTCAGTACCCGCGTGTTAGGCGCCAGCCCATGCGGCGCCGACAAGGCGATCAGGCCGCGCAACTTCACATCGCCGGCACCGGCCCGGGCCAGATAGCGCCGATCGAGCGCGACCATGCTGG
Organism: Gammaproteobacteria bacterium; assembly: GCA_043738315.1. Taxonomy (GTDB): domain Bacteria; phylum Pseudomonadota; class Gammaproteobacteria; order Steroidobacterales; family Steroidobacteraceae; genus UBA964. The sequence goes on along the minus strand of JAYUGT010000163.1, from coordinate 19,353 downwards.
CGATATAGCCGCCCGCGGAATGGCCCATCAGGAACAGGCGCGCTGGATCGCCACCGTACTCGGCGGCATGGTCATGCGCCCACTTGACGGCCTGCGCCGCGTCGTCGAGGAAATCGGGAAATACTGTCGGCGGATACAGCCGGTAATCGGGCACGACGACGACCAGTCCACGCTGCGCCAGCGCGGCGCCGACGAAGCGGTAGTTCTCACGGCGCCCATACTGAAAGGAGCCGCCATACCAGAAGACCACCACCGGCGCCGCCTTGGCGCCGCGCGGTACGTAGACATCGAGTGTGCGGCGCGCGCCTTCGCCGTAGCGCAACGCCGCATGACGGTGATAGTCGCCGAGCAGCGCGGGTGCGTTCGCGGCCGCCAGTTGCAGGCTGGTGCACGATGCTAACAGCAGGACTGCACCGAGCAGCGCAAGGCGTCTCAGCATCGCAATGCCCCGGTCGGATGGCCCAACGTGTCAACGACGCCCTGCTGCTGCAGCCAGTGGAGCGCGTCGGCGGCGTCATCCCGGTACCAGGCGCCGGCCGAGCCGAGGCGAAACGTATAGCCCCAGGCGTCCATGTCCTGCATGAGGCGCTCGCTGCCCGCGCCTTCGATCCCGGAAGCTAACAAGATCTGCAGGAAGCAGACTGCATTTTCCTCGGCATCGTCGCCGCCGGCATCGCGCACCAGGGCGGCCCGGCGTTCGGGCGCGGCGCAGATGTAATGACAGGCCTCATGCAGCACCGAGTGCAGCGGCGTATCCGGCCGCGCCAGCAGGCGGTTGCCAAGCAAGCCCGCCTCGGACTCGCCCCAGTAGGATCCGGGAATTACCGCGTCCCGAGCTAACAACTCAAGCCGTATGCCATAGCCCGCCAGCAGCGCGGCCACGCGGGACGTTTGCACCTCAGCCATCCTGAGCACGGGCGGCCTGGTTCAACGCGCGCGCAGGCGCCCAAGGAGGGTGGCCGCCAGCTCGCGCGCCAGCTCACCGCGCAACTGTTCACGCTCATGCTCCTTGGCGAGCACTTCCCGCTCGTCGAACGTGAAATTGCGCGACAGTTCGAGGTCCTGCCGTTCAAGCAGCACGCGTTCGCCGGCATCGGCGCGCGCGCTGATACGGTACGTCAGCTCGTATTCGCGCGGCAGATTGCTGCTGGAAACCGCCAGGACCTTTTGCGTAAGCTCATCCTTGTCGATATGCAGCACCGCTGTTGCGGCCTTCTCGTCGCTGACGATGGTCGCGCCGGAGGTCTGAAGACCGCGGCGCAAGGCGTCGACGAAATCGCTTTGCCGGTCGGATGCAACCAGGCACACGCGCTGCAGGTCGCGCGGCAACGGCTGCCGGCCCTGTAAATGGAATCCGCAGCCGGCCAGGCCGAGCCCGGCTAACAGAGTGATCGCAGCTGGCTTAAACAACGACACTGATCAGCTTCCTGGGCACGATTTTCACCAGCCGGGGCTCCTTGCCGGCGACGAACTTCTGCACATTGGCATCGCCGAGCGCTGCCGCACGGATCGCCTCATCCCCGGCGTCGGCCGGAACCATGATGTTGGCGCGCACCTTGCCGTTGACCTGCACGACCATGTTGATTGCATCGCGCACCAGCGCCGCTGCATCCGGCACGGGCCAGCGCGTCTCAATCAGGGCCCGGTCGTGCCCCAGCGCCTGCCAGCACGCGTGGCTGATATGCGGCACGATCGGCGACAGGCTAACAACCACAATTTCAAAGACCTCCTGCATGACGGCCCGCCCGGCCGGCGTGCGATCCGCAAACTTCGCCAGCGCATTGAGCAACTCCATGACCGCGGCAATCGCGGTGTTGAAGGTGCGGCGGCGCCCGATGTCGTCGGTGACCTTGGCCAGCGTCTGATGCGCAAGACGCCGCAACTCCTTTTGCGCAGCATTCAGCGAGCTGACATCCAGCGCCGCCACGGGGCCGGCGGTTACGTGCTCGTGAACCGCAGTCCACACCCGGCGCAGGAACCGGAATGATCCCTGCACGCCCTCGTCCGACCATTCCAGCGTCTGCTCGGGCGGCGAGGTGAACATCATGAAGAGCCGCGCCGTATCGGCGCCGTATTTTTCCACGAGACCCTGCGGATCCACGCCATTGCCCTTGGACTTCGACATCGTACCGAGACCATCGTGGATCACCGGCGTGCGCCGGCCCTGATCGTCCTCGTGATACCACTGCTTTGCGCCGTTGACTTCTTCAGGCACCACGTCGGCCGGATTGAAAAAGATGCGGCGCCCTTCGGCGGGTTGCGCGTAAAAAATGTCGTTAAGCACCATGCCCTGCGTCAGCAGGCGCGCAAATGGCTCGCCGAAATCCAGCAGCTTGAGATCGCGCATCACCCGCGTCCAGAAACGCGAGTACAGCAAATGCAGGATCGCGTGCTCGATGCCGCCGATGTACTGGTCGACCGGCAGCCAGTACTTCACGCGCTCGTCGACCATTTTTGTAGCGTTGTCGGCGCAGGTAAAACGCAGGAAGTACCAGGACGAATCGACAAAGGTGTCCATGGTGTCGGTTTCACGCCGTGCCGCTGCGCCGCACTTCGGGCAGCGGCACTCATAAAAGCCCGGCGTCTTGGCTAACGGATTGCCGCTGCCATCCGGCACCAGATTCTCAGGCAATACCACGGGCAGATCCTGCTCGGGAACCGGCACGGCGCCGCAGGTCTTGCAATGTATCAAAGGGATCGGGCAGCCCCAGTAACGCTGCCGCGAAATGCCCCAGTCACGCAGCCGGAACTGCGTGCGCTTGCGCCCCAGGCCGCGCTTGTCTAACGCCGCGGCGATGGCATCGACCGCTGCCAGCGAACTCAGGCCGTCGAATTCACCGGAATTGACCGTGACGCCGTAGTCGGTATACGCGTCGATCCAGGGCGCCACGACCTTGTCGTAGGCACCGGTCGTTGACTTGATCACGCCGATGATCGGGATGTTGTTCTGGCTGGCGAAAGCGAAATCGCGTTCATCATGCGCGGGCACGCCCATGACCGCGCCCTCACCGTAGCCCATGAGCACATAGTTCGCGACCCAGATCTCGACCTGCGCACCGGTGAACGGATGCAGGACATGAAATCCGGTCGGGCGGCCCTTCTTCTCCATGGTGGCGACATCCGCCTCCATGACGCTGCCACGACGGCACTCATCAACAAACTGTTGCAACGCCGGGCTGCGCGCCGCCGCCGCCAGGGCCAGCGGATGCTCGGCTGCGACCGCCATGAAGGTCACGCCGAACAGCGTGTCGGCGCGCGTGGTGAAAACCTTGAGCGCGCCATCCGCGCCGGCCAGTTGCCGGGTATCGGGCGCGTACGGGAATGCGATCTCGCAGCCGGTGCTCTTGCCGATCCAGTTGGCCTGCATGGTGCGGACCCGCTCCGGCCATTCGGGCAGATGATCGAGCGCCCCTAACAACTCATCCGCATAACGGGTGATGTTGAGGTAGTACATCGGGATTTCGCGTTTTTCGATCACCGCCCCGGTGCGCCAGCCCTTGCCATCGATGACCTGCTCGTTAGCCAGCACCGTCTGGTCGACCGGATCCCAGTTAACGACACCGATCTTCAGGTAGGCAATGCCCTGCTCCAGCATGCGCAGGAACAGCCACTGGTTCCATTTGTAGTAAGAGGGGTCGCAGGTCGCGATTTCGCGCCGCCAGTCGATTGCAAAGCCCAGCGCCTGCAACTGCTTTTTCATGTAGGCGATGTTTTCGCGCGTCCAACGGGCCGGCGGCACGCCGTTAGCCATAGCGGCATTCTCTGCGGGCAGGCCAAAGGCGTCCCAGCCCATCGGCTGCAGCACATTGCGGCCGTTCATGTGCGCAAATCGTGTCAGCACATCGCCAATGGTGTAGTTGCGGACATGGCCCATGTGCAGCCGGCCCGACGGATAGGGAAACATCGACAGGCAATAGAACTTGTCCTGCCCCGGCACCTCTTTGGCGTCGAAGCTGCCGTGGCTGTTCCAATAGTCGCGCGCGGCCCGCTCGACAGCGGCCGGATCGTAGCGTTCCTGCATCATGATTGCGCCCAAGGATACACGAGGCGCAGCCTTCAGCCGCGCAGCGCCAGCACCGCTCCGTTTGCGTCGTGACTGCGGATACGCAACTCGTCGCCGACACGGGTTACCGCAACGCCGGCCGATTGCAGGTATTTATCCGCCCGCGCCAGATCAGCCACGCGCAGGATCACGGCGGCCAGACCGCCCGCCGCCCAGCGGGGACCGGCAAACTTCTCGCCCCAGCGCATGCCGGCGGCCGCCGCACTGAGCAATGACAAGCGGCCCACCTGCAATGGAATCTCGCAGCCATCCTCTTGAATCAGATCCGCGTCGCCCAGCCAGCTCAACTGCCTGGCCAGCGTACGCGCGGGATTGCTAACGACGATGGACACTTCATCAAGTGCAATGGGGCGCAACGGATGCTCCATGACGTCAACCTGATACACCAGTGACGGCGTACGGTTGCGAACCACGCATAACAACGCCGCCGAAAACACCGTCGCCGGCAGCATGAACCAGTCGAACTCGGCATCGCCGTGGGTAGCGCCGTAGCGGATCGGACGGCTGGCGCGCGCGATCGCTGTCGGCCGCAGTCCGGCCATTGCGCATTGCTGCCACACGCCCTCGAGATCAAGCGCACCTAACGCGAGGATATGCGCGCCGGTGCCACGCGAACGCCAGGCCGCCAGATGATGCGCGGGATCTTCGCTCGCGACCGCTGTCAGCTCGAGGTAGCTCGCCGGCATGACTACATGGCAACTCTGCTGCTGCAGTGAATCCGCCTTGCCAGTGGCGTTACTCCGCGTCAGCAGGGCCTCGGGTTCGGTAGCCATCAACCCGAGGCGCCTGGCGCCGCGGACCAACTCGGCCAGGTCAGCGCCAACGTAGCCCACATGATCCAGCGACACGCTCAAGCTTCGCCACCCACCGGCGTATCCCGGGTCAGTTCCAGCGGCAATATCTGACCGGACTTGATGCTCGAGAGCGAAATCGTCGAGTGGATATCCCGCACACCCGGCAGCACGGCGAGCGTATTGCGCAGGAAACGTTCATAGGACTCGACGTCGTGAGTCACGATGCGCAACAGAAAATCGACATCACCCATCAGCATGTGGCACTCCACGACCTCCGGCGCAGACCTGACTGCCGCCTCGAAGTTGGTCAATGTGTCAGCCTGTTCCCGGAAAAAACGCACCTGCGCGAAGACTTCCAGATTAAGGCCCAGTTTGCGCCTGTCCAGTACAGCAACACGCTCGCGCACGAAGCCATCCTTCTCCAGCCGCTGAATCCGCCGCCAGCAAGGGGACTGCGACAAGCCCACCTGGTCCGCGATTTCCGCGACCGAAGCCGCGGCATTACGCTGCAGCAAATCCAGGATTGCAATATCCGTTGCGTCCAGTCGAGCAGGCATGAGTTACCCCAGATTGACTAGAATTGGAAATTATCTTGCGTCTGCAATACGACGGACGCAAGAACATTTTTCCGCCGAAGTTGACCCAGGCGACAAATGCCTCTAAAAACACCACATGGCCCGCCCTCACACCTGTTTCATACAAGCCCAGATGATCCCCTGGTCACCGGGCCTGTACGGCGGCGCCCGCAACGACGTGACCCACAAGGTCCTGAGCATCGACGATACCGATGGCAGCTCGAGTTGCGTGGTCCGTTATCCCGCCGGCTGGGGACGCAGCGGCGCGGAAGTGCTGGATGCGCACGAAGAATTCCTGGTGCTGGACGGCAGCCTTGAAATCAACGGCCGCCGGTATGAGCGGCACAGCTACGGCTTCCTGCCAGCCGGGTTTACGCGCCGCTCAGCCCGCAGCACCCAGGGCGCGATACTGCTGAATCTCTTCTATGGCGAGCCACGCCTGCGGACCACGGGCCTGGCTAACAGTTTCGATCCGAAACTGCTGGTTGAATACGTCAACCCACTGGCGATGGATTGGGACGCGGGCCTGGTCGACCCGCAGCTTTCCAAGGGCGTCGCGATCAAGCCGCTGCGCACCGATCCGTACACCGGCGAAGTGAGTTTCCTGTACTGCTCGCCGCCGCATCGCGTTCCACCTAACATGTCGAAGCCGCAATGGACCCACCCGATGGTGGAGGAAATCTACGCGCTGGAAGGCGATTACGTGTGGGCCGATCTCGGCCGCATGGGTCCGGGCGGTTACTGCTGGTGGCGTGAGCATGTCTATCACGGCCCGTCAGGCACCGACACCGGCTACAACCTGTTCGTGCGCACCATTGGCGGCCCGCTGGTGAATATATTTGCCACCGAGAAAAAGCCGTTCACCTGGGAACCGGCGCACCGCCCGGTGCTGCCGCCCGCGCTGCAGCCCTACGGCCAGCCGCTCGGCAAACGCGTCAATTACTGACCGTGGCAGCCAGCGAGTCCGCGACCGGCAACGAATGGCCCGCGCCCAGGCTGGCCTGGTACGCGGTCGTGGTGCTGATGTGTGCCTACGTGCTGTCCTACGTCGACCGGCAGATCCTGTCGATGCTGGTTGGCCCGATCAAGGCAGATCTTGGCCTGAACGATTTCCAGGTCAGCCTGTTGCATGGCCTCGCCTTTGCGATCTGCTTCACCGTGTTAGGCATCTGGCCGGTGGGTCACTGGGCCGACACCAGCAACCGACGCAACGTCATCGCGGGCGGCGTGGCGCTGTGGAGCCTGATGACGGCGCTCTGCGGCCGCGCCGCGGGTTTCGGCAGCCTGTTCCTGGCGCGCGTTGGCGTCGGCGTGGGCGAGGCAGCGCTCGCGCCGTCGGCCTATTCGATGCTGGCGGATTATTTTCCGCCACGCAAGCGCGGCCGCGCGCTCGGGCTTTTTACCATGGGTGTCTACATCGGCATTGGCACCGCCATCATGATCACGGGCCTGCTGCTGCAGAAAATCGCGGCGGCGCCGACGCTGGAGCTGCCTTTGTTAGGGACGGTGAGATCCTGGCAGGCGGCCTTCCTGCTGGTGGGTCCGCCCGGACTCCTGGTCGCCCTGTGGGTGCTGAGCGTGCGCGAACCCAGGCGCCTCGGCGTTGCGGCGCGCAGCCCAAAATTCGGCGCGGTGCTGGACTTCGTATTCACGCCGGGCCATGCGCGGTTCTATATTGGCATCACAGTGGGCGTTTCGCTGCTGACGATGCTGTTCAACGCGGCGGCATTCTGGACGCCGGCGCACCTGATGCGCGTGCACAAGTTCACGCCTGCCGAGGTCGCTGCGACCTATGGACCGCTGATGATGATTTTCGGCGCCACCGGCGTGCTGTCAGGCGGCGCCCTCGCCGACCGCTGGCGAAGGCTGGGCCGCAACGATGCCGAATTGCGGGTCGGTATCCTGAGCGCGCTGTTGCTGTGGCCCATCGCCATCTGGACCTTTCGCAGTGCCGACAGCAGCACCATGCTCTGGCTGCTAGGCCCGATGCTGTTCCTCAGCAGTTTCCCGTTTGCGGCCACCTCGGCAGCCATCCAGCTCGCCACGCCTAACGAGTATCGGGCCCGCACCTCGGCCATGTACCTGATGGTGCTGAACCTGACCGGGATCGGCTTCGGTTCGACCGCCGCCGCACTGGTATCGGACTACTGGCTGCATGACGAGCAACGCATCGGCGATGGCGTCGCCGTGGTTGCGGCGCTCGCCGCGCCGCTCGCCGCGCTGTCATTTCATTGGGCGCGCGCCGGCTTCAGGCAGCTGCAGGCTAGCCGGGCCTGACCGACACGTAGAACTGGTTGCCTTCGCGCTGAATCAGCAGCGCCACCGAGCCTTTGGCCGCGCGACTCAATTCATGCCATTCCTTGATGCTACGGATGCGGCGATTGTTGACACCTAACAAAATGTCGCCCTGCTGCAGATTGGCAGCGGCCGCCGGGCCGCTGACGTCTTCGATCCGCAGCGCGCCGGTGGTCTCAGCCTGCCGTTGTTCCTCGGGCGTCAGTTCGCGCAGCGCCAGGCCAAACCGGTCCGGCTCCCCGGCGGCATCGCCCGGCGCCGAACGGCTGGCGGTTTGCGCGCCACGTTCCGGCACTTCGCCGACGGTCACCGTCAAGGACTTGCTGGCGCGGTCGCGCCACACGTCGATGCCAGCCTTGGTTCCAGGCATGATCCCGGAAACCACCACCGGCAGCTCGTTGGAACGTTCGATTGCACGGCCGTTCACGGACAGAATGATGTCGCCTTCCTTGATGCCGGCCTTGGCGGCCGGACCGTCGGCTTCGACCGAGCCAACCAGCGCGCCGTGCGGACGGTCGAGGCCGAAACTCTCGGCAAACTGCGCGGTCACGTCCGTGATGCCAATGCCGATGCGGCCACGGCGCACGCGGCCGTTCTTGACCAGCTGGTCGCGCACACTGTTAGCTATGTCGATCGGAATGGCGAACGACAGGCCCATGTAGCCGCCGCTTTGCGAGTAGATCTGCGAATTGATGCCGACCACCTCGCCGCTCATGTTGAAGAGCGGGCCGCCGGAATTACCGGGGTTGACGGCGACGTCAGTCTGGATAAAGGGTACATAGTTGCTGTCGCCGCTTGGCAGGCTGCGCGACACGCCACTGACGATGCCGGCCGTCACACTGTTTTCAAAGCCGAACGGCGAGCCAATCGCGACCACCCACTCGCCCGGCCGCAGTTGCGCCGGGTTGCCAATCCTGACCGTCGGCAGGTTTTGTGCGTTGATCTTGAGCACCGCGACATCGGACCGCGTATCGATGCCGACGACCTTGGCGGAATACTCGCGCCGGTTGGTCATGCGTACGGTGACTTCCGAGGCATCATCGACCACGTGCGCATTGGTCAGCACGTAGCCATCCGAGCTGACGATGAACCCGGATCCCTGGCCTCGCGGAGCCGGCATCGAACGGGGGCTGCGCGGCTGCTGCCCGCCAAAACGGCGGAAGAACTCGTAGAACGGATCATCCGGTGACAGGCCGGGAACGCCGCTGACCCGCTGCTGCTTGCCGACCACATCGACGTTCACGACCGCCGCGCCGGCCTGCTCGACCAGTGCGCTGAAGTCCGGCAAACCACTCACCAGCGGGGCCGCCGGCGCGCTGCCCGTGGTCGCGGCGGGTGCGGCCGCGACCAGCGGCGCGGCCTGCGTGTTAGCAGGCGCTGCCGCCGTGGATTCCCTGGGGGTGCAGGCGGTAAATGCCGCGACCAGCAGCACCGTGCCAAAAACACGACTGATTAACGGATCTCGCAACATGGAAAATGACTCCATCCAAAGGCTATTTCGACCGTGCATCGCTAGACTCCCTGATCCTGCAAAAGTTCACGCCGCCGCCACCAGCCGCCAGCCAGCAGCATCGCAGCGCATAAACCGAGGGGCCCAAAATTCCCGCTGCGCGCGAATGGCGTCAAGCCCTTGAGCGGCGTCAGTTTCGACCTCAGTACCGCGGGTTGAAACTCCGGGGCCCGCGCAACCACCGTTCCAAACGGGTCGACCACCACGGACACGCCATCGTTGGCAGCCCGCACCAGGTAGCGCCGCGCCTCCATGGCGCGCAGTCGCGAGATCTGCAGGTGCTGATAACGGGCACTGGATGCGCCGAACCACGCATCGTTAGTCACATTGACGAGCGCGGTGGCCGTTGCCAGGGCTCGCAGCTGGGTCGCGGCATAGGCGTCTTCATAGCAGACACTGGCCGACAACAACAGCCCGGCGGCCGGCAGCGGCGGCTGCTCCGCCGCACCGTGGGTAAAATCGGAATAAGGCAAACTCATCAGTCGCAGCCAGGTGCGGACAAAGCTGGGCACCGGAAAGAATTCGGCGAACGGCACCAGATGCTGCTTGTCATACCAATGCACGCCACCGTCCAGCGCCAGCACCGAGTTGTAATAGTTTTTTTCCTGGTCATCGGCGCGCAGCGCACCCATGACAATGGCGGACCCATGCGCCTGAGCCTCGTCATAGAGCGAGCCAAAATAACCGCCGAGATTGTTCACGAGGTCGGGCGCGGCGGCTTCGGGCCAGACGATGAGCGGCGTGCCAAAGGCGCTGAGGGTAAGGTCGCGATAGCGTTTCAGAGTAGCGTCATGGTTTGACGTCAGCCATTTCTCATCCTGCGGGATTGCCCCCTGGATAATGGCCACGCCAACCTCGCGGCCTGCAACCGTGGACCACGGGATCGGCGCCAGGAATTTCCCGGCCAGCATGATGGCTAACAGCAGGAACAGGGCTGCGATGCGCTGCTGCAGCACCGGTCGCCCGGCCACAACCACCAGCGCACCCGCGATCACCAGGCACGCGAGCGTGATGCCATACATGCCGGCAACCGGCGCCAGGCCCGCGAGCGGCGAATCGGTCTGCGAATACCCGAGCGACAGCCACGAAAAGCCCGACAGCAACCAACCCCGCAACCATTCGACCGCGGTCCAGAGCGCCGGCACCCATAGCAGCGCGAACATCGGCAGCGAACGCACGCGCCAGCGGACCGCCACCCACCCTAACAAAGCCTGGTAGAGGCTCATGATGGCGACCAGCGCCAGCATCAGCATGAGGGCGAGCCAGATCGGCGCCTGGCCGAAACCGTGGATGCTGATATAGAGCCAGTAGGTGCCAACGCCGAACTGGCCCGCGGCAAACCAGAAACCGCGCCATGCCGCCGCGCGTGGTGCGCAATCGAGCCACAATGCGACCTGCACCGCAGGCAACACGCAGGCCAGCAACCAATAATCGAACGGCGCGAACGCCAGTGGCATCGCTGCGCCTGCGATCAGCGCCAGCAAACCGGCGCGCCAGCCCGTGAGGCGCCACATACTGCTCAGCCGGCAGACTCGCTGTCTTTGGGCAGCGAGATATCACGCGGTGCGAACAGGCGCAGCGTATCGACGCGCCGGCGATCGGCGCGCGCAACCTTGAATTCGAATCCCTCGATGGTAACGGCTTCGCCGCGGCGTGGCAGCCGGCCCAGCTGCTTGATGACCAGGCCGGCTATCGTGTCGAACTCGTCGTCGGCCAGCCTGGTCGAGAAATACTGGTTGAATTCCTCGATCGGGGTCGCGCCCCGCACCGAAAAATTGCGGGCATCCTCGCGCCGGATGTTGGTCTCGTCTTCCTCATCGAATTCGTCGTCGATTTCGCCGACTATCTGCTCCAGCGCATCCTCGATCGTGACCAGGCCGGAAACGCCGCCGTACTCATCCACCACGATCGCCATGTGATTGCGATTGCGGCGGAATTCCTTCAGCAGCACATTGACGCGCTTGGACTCCGGTACAAACACCGCCGGTCGCATGTACTCGCGGATGTCAAAGCGGTCTTCCGCATCCTCCTCGCCGGCAAACACGCGCAACAGGTCCTTAGCTAACAAAATTCCGACGACATCGTCCCGGTCCGCGTCCATGACCGGGAAACGCGAATGTCCGGATTCCAGCACGGCCGGCACCAGCTTGCCGGGCGGATCGTCGCGACGTACGAAGATCATCTGCGCGCGCGGCACCATGATGTCGCGCACCTGGATATCCGCGACTTCCAGCACGCCGAGCAGCATCTCCAGCGCTTCCGAATCGACCAGGCCGCGCTCATGCGCATCGCGCAAATGCTCGACCAGCTCGGCGCGATCCTGCGGTTCGCCGGACAGCGCCTGCGATACCCGTCGCAGCCAGGTGCCGGTTCGGGAATTATCGGTCGACATGGGGTTCGCCATAGGGATTCTGGTAACCGAGCGTGCGCAGCAGCCGCACCTCGCGCCGCTCCATGCGCTGCGCGTCGCGCGCGCGCTGATGGTCAAAACCTAACAAATGCAGCGTGCCGTGGATGACCAGGTGCGCCCAGTGCGCGCGCAGGCTCTTGCCCTGCTGGCGCGCCTCGCGCGCGACGACCGGCGCGCAGATCACGAGATCCCCAAGCTGCCGGTCGCGCAGGCGTGCGGCGCGCGGCGCCGCGAATGACAGTACGTTGGTCGGGTAATCGCAGCCGCGATAGCGGCGGTTCAGGGCGCGGCCCTCACTGCTGCCGACTACGCGCAATGACAGGTCCATGGCCTTGCGCACGTGGCCCGCCGCGCCGACCTGCACCCAATGGCTGATTGCACGAGCGGCTGGCACGCTGCTGCGCACGCCGTTCGAGACGGCAACGCGCACCGGCGCCCTGCGCGGCGCTGCCGCGGCGTCAGCTGCCATTGCTCTGTCCCTCATAGGCTTCGACAATGCGCTGCACCAGCGGATGCCGCACCACATCGCGGGTTTCAAACCACGTGAAGGCGCAGCCATGGACCCCGCGCAACACATCGACCACATGGCGCAAGCCCGACATCCGGCCCGCAGGCAGATCGGTCTGGGTCACATCGCCGGTGACCACCGCCTTGGAACCGAAACCGATGCGCGTCAGGAACATCTTCATCTGCTCGACCGTGGTGTTCTGCGCCTCATCGAGCAGGATGAACGAATCATTGAGCGACCGGCCGCGCATGAAAGCGAGCGGCGCCACTTCAATGATGCCGCGTTCGATGAACTTGCCGACGCGCTCGAAACCTAACATCTCGAACAGCGCGTCGTACATGGGCCGCAGGTACGGATCCACTTTCTGCGTCAGATCGCCGGGCAGAAACCCCAGGCGTTCGCCCGCCTCGACCGCCGGCCGCACCAGCACCAGGCGCCGCACTTTCTCGGCCTGCAGGGCTTCGACCGCGCAGGCCACCGCCAGAAACGTCTTGCCAGTGCCCGCAGGACCGATGCCAAAACACAGGTCATGCCTGCGGATGTTGTCCAGGTACTGCTTCTGGTTGGCGCCGCGCGCCCGGATCGAGCCGCGGGCCGTGCGTACCGTCGGGAAGTCGGCGCTGTCGTCGTCCGGCCGCACGCTGTCAATCTCGCCGAGCGCCAGGTGCACGTGCTCCGGCGTCAACTGCTCGCGCGATGTCAGCGCAAACAGGCGTCGCAGCAGGGATTCCGCGCCAGCGGTGTTAGCTCCGGAAACCTGGAACAGGCCACCGCGACGCTTCAGCTCGACTGCGAGGCGCGCTTCGATCAGCCGCAGATTTTCTTCCAGCGGGCCGCACAGGTTGGCCAGGCGCTGGTTATCGGCGGGTTCGAGCGCGAACTCCCGTGCGGCGCTCATCCGTTGGCTACCATCGCGTCCTGCGCCAGCCTGCCGCGCAGCGTATGCGCCATGGCGGTCGTGATATCCACGTCGACAAATTGATGCAGCAAAGTCGCTGGCCCCGGGAAGTTTACCCAGCGGCCGTTTTCGGTCTTGCCAGCGAGCTCGCGCGCATTCTTGCGGGCATGGCGTTCGACCAGCACGCGCTGGCGGGTTCCGACCATGCGTTCGCTGAGCACGCGCGCCTGGGCCTCGAGCTGCTGCTGCAGGCGCGCGAGGCGCTCTTTCTTGACATCCAGCGGCACATCGTCCGGCAGATTCGCGGCCGGTGTCCCCGGGCGGCGGCTGTAAAGGAAACTGAAAGACTGATCGAAATTCGCGTCACGCACCAGTTGCAGCGTCGCGGCGAAATCACGCTCGGTTTCGCCTGGAAAGCCGACGATGATGTCGCTCGACACGGAAATGTCGGGCCGCACAGCGCGCAGCCGGCGCAACTTGTCCTTGTATTCGAGCGTCGTGTAGCCGCGCTTCATCAAAGCTAACACACGATCCGAGCCCGACTGCACCGGCAGGTGCAGCTGGTTCGCAAGCTTGGGCACCGAGGCAAAGGACTCGATCAGGCTGTCGTTGAACTCGACCGGATGCGAAGTCGTAAAGCGGATCCGTTGCACGCCCTGGATCGCGGCAACATGGTGAATCAAGGTGGCGAGGTCTGCGACCGTGCCGTCCGCCATCGGGCCGGCATAGGCGTTGACGTTCTGACCTAACAACGTGACTTCCTGCACGCCGCGCTCAGCCAGCTGCCGGATTTCGCTCAGCGTGCTGTCGAACGGGCGGCTGATTTCATCGCCGCGCGTATACGGCACCACGCAGAAGCTGCAATACTTGCTGCAGCCCTCCATGATCGACACAAACGCGGACGCGCCCTGCGCGCGCGGCGCCGGCAGCGCATCGAATTTTTCAATTTCCGGAAAACTGATGTCGACGACCGCGCGGCCGGACTTCCGCAGCTCATCGATCATGGCCGGCAGTCGATGCAGGGTCTGCGGGCCGAAGACGAGGTCGACATAGGGCGCGCGTTCGGCAATAGCATCGCCTTCCTGGCTGGCCACACAGCCACCGACGCCTATCAGCAGCTGCGGCCGCAGCTCCTTCAGCTGCCGCCACTCGCCCAGCAGCGAAAACACTTTGTCCTGCGCCTTCTCGCGCACCGAGCAGGTATTCATCAGCAGCAGGTCGGCTTGCCGGGGGTCCGAGGTCGGTTCATAACCGCCAGCCACGCGCAGTACGTCCACCATTTTGGTGGAGTCGTACTCATTCATCTGGCAGCCGAAAGTTTTGACGAATACGCGGCGGGACATAAAGGGGCGCGACCGGGGGCGCGATTAAAGCGCGAGCTTACCGTTTTCGGCGCTCGTCGGGTACCGCCGGCGGCCCTATCAAGGGCCGCCGGGCAGCTTATTTTTCTTTATAAATCAGAGAGTTACTTAGAACGGGATATCGTCATCGAAATCGGCTTTCTCGGTGCTCGATTTAACCGGTTCGCCAAAGTCGCCACCGCTACTGTCGCGGGGCGCGGCGCCGGCCCGTTCGCCACTGCCGCCACCGGAACTGCCCATACCGCCACCGCCACCGCCACCGCCGCGGCTGCCGAGCATTTGCATTTCGTTGGCAACGATCTCGGTGGTGTAGCGATCGTTACCGGATTTGTCCTGCCACTTGCGGGTGCGCAGGCGGCCTTCGATGTAGACCTGCGAGCCCTTGCGCAGGTATTCGCCGGCGATTTCCGCCAAGCGACCAAACATCGCGACGCTGTGCCACTCCGTCTGCTCCTTCATCTCGCCGCTGGTCTTGTCCTTCCAGCTCTCGCTGGTAGCGATCCGCAGGTTCGTGACCGACATGCCCGAGGGCATGGCCTTGGTGTCCGGGTCCTGACCCAGGTTGCCAACGATGATGACTTTATTGACGCCTCTTGCCATGGTTCTTTCCTTTATTGACTTGCTTGGACCGCCACTCGACGTAGCGGCATCTGTTGAAACGGAGCCTAGTTTAATCGCAAGCGCGCATTGTGCGGGTCCAGAAATTGACGCGAGCAGCCACTTATTGAGCCGCTGGCCTAAAATAGCCGACTGCCCTTGGGTAACGCCTCTTTTTGCTTATGGCTTCAATCCGGATTCGCGGCGCGCGCACGCATAACCTGCGTAATCTCGACATCGATTTGCCGCGCGACCGGTTGATCGTCATCACGGGTTTGTCGGGCTCGGGAAAATCCTCTCTGGCCTTCGATACCCTGTATGCCGAGGGCCAGCGCCGCTACGTCGAATCGCTGTCGTCGTACGCGCGCCAGTTCCTGTCAGTCATGGACAAGCCCGATGTCGACAGCATCGAGGGCCTGTCGCCGGCGATTGCCATCGAGCAGAAAGCCGCATCGCACAACCCGCGCTCCACCGTCGGCACGGTCACCGAGATCAACGACTACCTGCGCCTGCTGTATGCGCGCATCGGCATGCCGCGTTGCCCGGATCACGGCATCGACCTCGCGGCCCAGACAGTCAGCCAGATGGTCGACCAGGCGCTCGCGCTGCCGGAAGGCGCATCGGCATTATTGTTAGCTCCGATAATCGAGGGTCGCAAGGGCGAACATCAGGAGGCGCTCGACAGCCTGCGCGCGCAAGGCTATGTGCGCGCGCGCATCGACGGCCGCGTGCATGAATTCGACGCGCTGCCGGCGCTCGATCCCAGGAAAAAACACAGCATCGCCGTCGTGGTCGATCGTTTTCGCGTCCGGCCGGACGCGGCACAGCGGCTCGCCGAGAGTTTCGAGACAGCGCTGCGCCTTGCCAACGGCACCGCAGTGGTCGCGCCTGCCGCTGACGCCAGCTTCGAGGAACAGCTGTTTTCGAATCAGCATGCCTGCCCCAGCTGCGGTTACAGCCTGCCGCTGCTCGAGCCCAAGATGTTTTCGTTCAACAGTCCGGCCGGCGCCTGCGCGAGTTGCGACGGGCTTGGCTTCCAGGACTTCTTCGATCCGCAGCGCGTGGTCAGCCAGCCGCTGTTGTCGCTGGCCGACGGCGCCATCCGCGGCTGGGACCGGCATAACAGCCATTATTTTCATTTGTTAGTCTCGCTGGCGAAGCACTACAAGTTCGACCTGGAAAAGCCCTGGGAAAAGTTGCCGGAACAGGCGCGCCAGGTGCTGCTGCACGGCAGTGGCGAGGAAATCATCGAGTTCCGTTATCCCGAAGCCGGCGGGCGGGCAGCGCGGCGCAATCATCGTTTTGAGGGCGTGCTGCCGAATCTTGAGCGCCGTTATGCGGAAAGCCAGTCGCCGACAGTGCGCGAGGAACTCGCCAAGTTTCTCGGCCGCCGGCCCTGCAGCGACTGCGGTGGCGCGCGGCTCAACAAGGCCGCCCGCCACGTGTTTGTCGGCGAGCGTGCCCTGCACGAAATTTCCCACCTGGCGGTGGGCGATGCGCAGGCATTTGTCGCGCAGCTGGCGCCGGCCGGCTGGCGCGGTGAAGTCGCGAGCCGGATCCTGCGCGAGGTTGCTAACAGATTGCGGTTCCTCGCCGACGTCGGGCTGGACTACCTGACGCTGGATCGCAGCGCGGAAACACTCTCAGGCGGCGAGGCACAGCGCATCCGGCTCGCCAGCCAGATCGGCTCGGGCCTGACCGGCGTCATGTACATCCTCGACGAGCCCTCGATCGGGCTGCATCAGCGCGACAATCAACGATTGTTAGGTACGCTGCATGCACTGCGCGACCTGGGCAACACGGTCATCATGGTCGAGCACGATACCGAGGCCATCCAGAGCGCCGATCAGGTGATTGACCTCGGTCCGGGCGCCGGCGTGCACGGCGGCGCGCTGGTCGCGCAGGGCACGCCCGCCGAAATCGCCGCGCATCCGCACTCCATAACCGGGCAGTACCTGTCCGGTCGCAAGTCCATTCCGCTGCCGCTGCTGCGTACGCGGCGCAATCCGCAGCGCGAGCTGGGCATCCATGGCGCCAGAGCTAACAACCTGCACGATGTCGACGCGGCCATCCCGCTCGGGCTCCTGACCTGCGTCACCGGCGTGTCCGGGTCCGGAAAATCCACGCTGATCGTCGACACCCTGCTGCGTACCGTCGAGGCGAAACTCAATGGCAACCCGGTGGACCACAGCCTGGCCACTGAAATAACCGGACTGCAGTACATCGATCGCGTCATCGACATCGATCAGAGCCCCATCGGCCGCACGCCGCGCTCAAACCCGGCGACTTACACGGGTATCTTCGGCCCGCTGCGCGAATTGTTCGCCGCAAGCTCTGAAGCGCGCGCGCGCGGTTACGACCCGGGACGATTCAGTTTCAACGTCAAGGGCGGCCGCTGCGAGGCCTGCCAGGGCGATGGCGTCATCAAGGTGGAGCTGCACTTCCTGCCCGATGTCTATGTGCCCTGCGATGTCTGCAAAGGCAAGCGCTACAACCGCGAAACGCTGGAGATTCGCTGGCGCGGCCTCAGCATCCAAGACGCACTCGAACTGACGGTCGAGGACGCGCTGCGATTGTTCGCGGCCGTGCCAGCGTTGCAGTCCCGCCTGCAGACGCTGATGGATGTCGGCCTTTCCTACATGCGCCTGGGCCAGAACGCGACCACGCTGTCAGGCGGCGAAGCGCAGCGCATCAAGCTGGCGCGCGAGCTGGCGAAGCGCGCGACCGGCCGCACGCTGTATGTGCTGGACGAACCGACCACGGGCCTGCATTTTCACGATGTCGCGCAGTTGCTGACCGTGCTGCACCGTTTGCGCGATGAGGGCAACACGGTGCTCATCATCGAGCACAACCTGGATGTCATCAAGACCGCGGACTGGATCATCGAGATGGGCCCGGAAGGCGGGGCCCGGGGCGGCAAGCTGGTATTTGCCGGCACGCCGGAGGAGCTCGCGAAGCACGCCAGTGCCTACACCGCGCCCTACCTGGCGCCGTTGTTAGCTACGCGTAAGCACTGACCCAGGACGACTGTCCGTCAGTACCCCGCCGCCTGCCCGTCCTTGCGGCTTTCCGATGCGCCGATCCAGACGCCGGAATTCACGTCGCGCCCGATCGCCTGATAGCCGCCGTAACCACCGTCGTTGTCGACCTTGACCTTGTGCCCGCGCCGCTCGAGCTCGGCCACGACGGCGGGCGCAAAACCATGCTCTAACATGACTTCGCCGCCACCCGGCGTGGCCGGGACGCCATCCGGTTCGCTCGAGCCTTCGTGCCGCAGGCGCGGGGCATCGCCAGCCTCCTGCAGATTCATGCCGAAGTCGATGTGGTTGACGATGATCTGGACGTGGCCCTGCGGCTGCATCGCGCCGCCCATGACTCCGAAACTCATGTACGGCTTGCCATCCCGGGTCACAAACGCCGGGATGATGGTATGAAACGGCCGCCTGCCCGGCGCGTAACTGTTAGGTCTTCCGGGCGTGACATCGAACTGTTCGCCGCGATCCTGCAAAATGAAACCGAGCCCTGGCGTCATGCCGGATCCCATGCCGCGATAATTGCTCTGGATCAGCGACACCATGTTGCCGTCCGGGTCCGCAACGGTCATATAAATGGTATCGCCGCGCAGACTGGTCGGGTCGCCCGGCATCACCTGGGTGGCGGCGTGTTGCATGTCGATTAACTTGCGGCGCTCGGCGGCGTAGGCCTTGGACAGCAATTGCGCCGGCGTCACGGTCATCGCCGCAGGCTCGCCGTAGAAGCGCGCGCGGTCTTCAAAGGCGAGTTTCTTGGCCTCGGTCAGCACATGCAGATAGTCAGCGCTGCCCGCGCCCATGCCCTTCAGGTCAAAGCCTTCGAGAATATTCAGCATCTGCAGCGCGACCATGCCCTGGCCATTCGGCGGCAACTCCCAGACATCGTAGCCGCGATAATTCACTGATACAGGCGCGACCCACTCGCTGCGGTGCGCCGCAAAATCTGCCGCGCCGAGGTATCCGCCCTGCGCCTTCAGGTAGGCGCCGATCCTGGCGGGGATCTCGCCCTTGTAGAACGCGTCGCGTCCACCCCGGGCAATTTTCGTCAATGTGTCTGCTAACAGAGGATTGCGAAACAGCTCGCCCTTGCGTGGCGTCCGGCCACCGGGCATGTAGGTTTCGCGAAAGCCGGGATATTTTTCCAGGGCCCGGGCGTTCCGCTGCCAGTAGTAGGCAATGATTTCCGACACCGGAAAGCCCTCGCGCGCATAGCGGATCGCGGGAGCCAGCACTTCGGTCATCGGCAGACGGCCGTAGCGGCCGTGCAGCTGAAACCAGCCATCGACGGCACCCGGAACCGTGACCGGCAG
>JAYUGT010000162.1:0-1661 GCA_043738315.1 Gammaproteobacteria bacterium | reverse complement strand
GTTAAATCAGGGAACCGCATCGGAATGCAATCGGTAAACCGGCGTCACGCAAATATCTTTGCGGCTTTTCAACCCGTTGCTGCGTCGCTTTCATTGCGGCATGGCCGGTTGCGAACATGGTTGCAATCAATCGGCTTGGGTTGCCTGTTAGCCGCAGCCGTTTTTTCCGCAAATATTTTCGCGCAAACAGCGCAATTGCGGCTCGGCAATCCGCAAGTACTTTCCGCGCTGGGCAGCCCGCTGTGGATAAAAATTCCCATCAATGTCTCCGAGCCCACCGATGAGCTGACCGCATCGAGTTTCTCGCTGGGTGGTCGTCCGCTCAATGCGCCGGTGCCGTTTGTCGACCGCGCAGAAATGACCATCGAGCGTGTCAGCGGTAAATATTTTCTGGTGATTCGCACGCGCAATGCGATTGACGAGCCCGCTGTCGGTATCGTGATTCGGGAAGAATTGCCACGCGGCGCGCGTAGCAGAGAGTTTTACCTGCTACTCGATCCCGCGCCGTTGTCGGTCGCGGCCTCTAACGAACAGAATCGCGATTCGCCGAGGCCCGATGCCGCAACCAGTGCCATCACCGCCACTGCGCCGCCGGCAAGTACCGGCATCCTGCCGCCGACAGCGACCACGGCGACCGCAGACACTCGCGCCGCAGAGTCGCGTAAAAATCGCCGTGACCGGCGAGCCCGCGCACGCGACGCGACTGCCACCAATGCACGCACGTCCGCAGCGGCGTCCAGGTCACCATCGGGCAGCTCGCCGATTGACGCAGGTGCCGCGCGCAAAAATCGCGGCGTAACGCTTCAACCGGGCAAACCATCTCAGCCAACACGCACCGCACCGGCTACCGACGGCGGCCCGCGCCTGAAATTGTCTTTCGGCGAAGGCCTAAGCATGCGCCCCGCCACGACCGAAGCCGAACGCGCCGAGTTGCGCATGCGCCAGTTCACGCTCGACATGGACGATCTGACCTCGGGTGTACTGGAGCGCCAGCACAAGATCACGCAGCTGGAAAAAGAACTCGTCACCCTCTCGTTGCGGGTCAGCGCGGCCGAGCGCTTGATCGGCGTCCTGCCGCCCGCTGCCGCTGGTGCGGCAACCGCCCCAGCGGCGCCCGCCGTTGCTGGCACTGCTGACCCGATAGCAGCGCCAGCCGCGTCTGCCGCGCCGATGCCAACTAATTCACCAACGGAGACTGCAGCACCGGCTGCGCTAACTGCGTCGGCGGCGCGCATTCCCGCACCGGCCACGCCACCGGTTGCCAAATCCAGCGACAATGCGCCGGTTGAAGTGCGTGCAACTTCGTCGTGGACATGGCTACTGGTCGGCGCTGCACTGCTGGCAGCACTTGCCACCGCGCTCTGGGGTACTAGACGCATGCTGCGCAGACGCGATCAAACCTTCCGTATCACCACGCAGCGAGCCGAGGACTACGTGGCGGAAGTGCTGTCCCATAAAAGCCCCGCCAATGCCGCTGCTGCCAGCAAGCCGGTAGCGATGCCGATGGAAAAACCGGTGGCGAAATCAGCGGTGAAATCAGCAGTAAAACCGGCGGCAAACGCGCCCGATGTTGCGCCGGCCGAAATTCATTTTGAGCTGCCGGAGTTAACGCAGGCAACCACCGATTTCCTCGACCTGCCGACCACGACCAATCAAATTGC
>JAYUGT010000161.1:0-10719 GCA_043738315.1 Gammaproteobacteria bacterium | reverse complement strand
GTCCGAAGGGCGGAATGCGCTCGAGACCCTGGCGCTGCAACTCGGTGCGCAACTGCTCCAGGGTCAGGCCCAGCGGTGCGCGGCCGCTGGCGTTCAAGCCCTGCAATTTGCCGGCTTTGGCGTCCCAGACGATTGCGAACAGGTCGCCGCCAATGCCATTGCTGACCGGCTCCATCAATCCGAGCGTTGCGTTAGCAGCAATGGCCGCATCGATCGCATTGCCACCCTTCTTCATGATCTCCAGTGCGACCTGGGTCGCCAATGGCTGACTGGTTGCCGCCATGGCATGGGGCGCGAAGATTTCGGAGCGTGTCGCAAAAAGCTGGCCCGCCGGCCTGTCTGCCGCCGCTACGCGACCCCCACACAGGAGCGTGACCATGAGCAGTCCCCCACCTAACAGATGAACGCTTCGATTATCCATGCTTTGATCTCTCCCTAAGCCGGCCGCCGGGCCGGCCCAGTGCTGAAGCGCTGGCGGACCTCGCCGTTGATGACCCGCTCTTCGAACTTGCCGTGCGTATATTCGGCAACGACCCGGCGCCAGAAGCCGACCGCAGCCCGATTGCTTTGATGTTCGAGAATCTCCCAGCGCCCCGCAAACCGGTCAAATATCAGCGGCGCTGCCGCTGCGCCCACACCGCCACGGCGTGCCTGGCGGCTAACAAAAAACTCCGCCATGCGGTAGTCCGGGCGCGGTACCGCGCCCGCGCCTTCGCCGGGCGCAACCACCGCGAATCCTGCCGGCCGGTCGCCGCGCAGAATTGTCAGCACATGAACCTTGCGGTCGGCAAACCAGCGCACGAAATGATCCGCTGCGCCGTGACCGATCTCACCCAGGGCTGGAAACAAGCCGGTATGCGGCGCGGACAGGTCGTCGAGATACTCGCGGTAGATGCCTTCGATCCACGCACGGTCAGTTGCCACGCCGCGCGCATCACGTACTGCAACCGTCATGAGCTGAATCTGCGGATCGGCAAGCCCAATAAAAAAGCCCGGGCGAATGGCATCCCATCGCACCCGGGCTTCGTAATTTCCTTGAAAGGAATATTACTGTTTCGGCGCTTCCGCCGGAGCAGGAGCAGCAGCAGCGGCGGCGGCGTCCGTCGCGGTTGCGGCAGCGTCCGTGGCGGCAGCAGCGGCGTTCGTCGCGGATGCGGCAGCGTTCGTGGCAGCAGCAGCAGCTTCGGTGGCCGGAGCAGCCATCGCGTCAGCAGCCGGAGCAGCTTCCTGCTTGGCGCAAGCAACCAACGCGAGGGCCGCAATGGCGGCTGCGAGTGCAAGTTTCGTCTTCATTTTCTCAGTTCCCCGAAAAGTTAATGGATTGATCGTAAATCAAACAACCTAGCTAGTTTGTCTGGCAATCGAAGGATCGCGGGCGGATTCTAAGGATAGTCGTTCCGGTTGAAAACCCGTCTAACGAAAAATGTCTGTATTGGGCGACAAAGCGTCCAATTCGATGCGTCCGCGCGACAGCTGTCAAGGCGGGTCCCGGCTGCGTAGAATGCTGGCAACGGCTCCCGCCGCTCCAAACACCAGAAAAACAGGGTCTTTATGGAATCCCATGCAGCGGCGGACCAGTCCGCCCCCTTTGCTGACCACCTGTCGGTCGTTATTGCTCATAGTGCCACGGCACTCGCGGCCAGCCGCTACGACTCGCTGTTGCTGTTCTCCGGGACTCGCAGGCTGGTCTACCGCGACGACTGCCATTACCCGTTCCGGGCCAATGCGCCCTTCAAGGCATTCCTGCCCCTCACCGATGCGCCGGAATCTTTTGTTTATTTCACGCCGGGCGCAAAACCGCTGCTGATTTTTCATCGCGACGATGACTACTGGCACAAACCTGCCAGCCTGCCCGATCAGGAGTGGGTTGCGTCCTTCGAGGTCCGCGTCGTCAGCAGCCGCGCCGCGGCCCGCGCGGCCCTGCCCAGGGACCTGAGCCGCTGTGCGTTCGTCGGCGAGGCTTTCCCGGAGCTAACAAATTTCGGAGTTGGCGCGGTGAATCCGGAACACCTGCTGGTACGGCTCGAGTTCCCGCGGGCCGTCAAGACGCCCTACGAACTGGCGGCGATGCGAACCGCCAACCGGCTGGGAGTGCGTGGTCACCTGGCTGCCGCCAAAGCCTTCGCGGCCGGCGGTTCTGAGTTCGACATCTCACTGGCGTTCCTGCGCGGCACCGGACTGCGCGAACAGGAATTACCCTACAACCCGATCATCGCCCTCAACGAAGGCGCAGCGGTGCTGCACTACCAGGTGCAGGAGCGTGAGCCCCCGGCGCTCCGGCATTCGCTGCTGATCGACGCCGGCGCCGAATTCGCGGGCTACGCCAGCGATATCACTCGTACCCATGCCGCAGCGCCGGGCGACTTTGCGGACCTGATCGTCGCCATGGACAATCTGCAGCTGCAGCTCTGCGACCGCACGCGCGCCGGTGTCGATTGGCGCGATATTCACCTGTCGTCCTACCGGGGAATCGGCCAGGTGCTGATCGATGCGGGCGTGCTGCGTTGCAGCCTCGATGAAGCCCAGGATCGCGGCCTGATCCGCATTTTCTACCCGCATGGCATCGGTCATTTGTTAGGTCTGCAGGTACATGACGCAGGCGGCCTATGGGCCGACGACAGCGGCCGGACGATCGCGCGGCCGGACGGTCATCCGTTCCTGCGCCTGGCGCGCGTGCTCGAGCCGGGTTTCGTGGTCACCATGGAGCCCGGCCTGTATTTCATCGACGCGTTGTTAGCTGAAGCGCGCGCGAACGGGCGCGGCCAGGCCATCGATTGGTCGCGAGTGGCGGCGCTCAAGCCCTTTGGCGGCATCCGGATAGAGGATAACCTCGCGGTGCAGGCAGCTGGCCCGCCCGAAAATTTGACTCGCAATGCATTCCGGGCAGCGGCCTGAGGCCGCAGCCCGGAATTGCTGGCTAACAACTCGTGCGGTTGATTATTTCTTCAACAGGTCGCGAATTTCGCCGAGCAGCACTTCCGTGGCCGGCGGCGGCGGTGCGCTGGGAGCGGGCTTTTTGAGCTTGTTCATCGCCTTGATGGCCATGAAGATCGCGATAGCAACGATCACGAAATCGAAAACCGCCTGCAGAAACACGCCGTACTTCAGCATGATCTCGGTCTTGCCGTCGGCGGCCATCCCGAGGCTGGCGCCCAGGGTCGAAAAATCGACGCCACCCACGATTTTGCCCAGCAAGGGCATGACGATATCGCCAACGAACGACGCCACGATCTTGCCGAACGCGCCACCGATGATGACGCCGACCGCGAGATCGACCACGTTGCCTTTCATGGCAAACTCTTTGAACTCAGATGCGAAACTCATTGCAGGTCTCCCCGTCTTAAAATGATTATCTGGAAAACCCTGTCGCCACACAGGAAACGAAAGGCTAGCACAGAAAATGGAGTATGCAGACTACGTCAGGCTGGTTGAGGACCGGTACTTCGGCAACGTTAGCCTGAACAGGCAAGCCGAGGTGCTGGCCTGCTTCACGCCGGATGCCGAGATACTGATCCGTCATGGCGACAATCCGACGCGAATCCTGAAGGGCCAGCCCGGCCCGGGCGAGTCTCACCTCAGTGACTTCTGGCGGCACCTGAACGGCAATTTCCAGGCGGTTTTCAGTGATTTCACGCACTTCGTGGATATCGGGCAGCATCGCTGCGCGGCAACTTTTGAAGTCAGGCTAACACCCAGGGCCGGCTCAGCCTACGAAGCCCAGGGCACGCAGACGCTGCAGAACTGCAATTTCTTCTGGCTGCGTGGCCCGCTCATTGAACGGATGATTGTCTATTACGCCAACCCGGGCGTGACCAGTGGCGAGACCTCAAAAGCAAACCGGCCGACGGGATACCCGCCGGCCGGCTATGGTGGCTAACACATCAGGGGATCGCGCGTGCGATCAGCGTTTTGACTTGCTCTTCGCCTTGGCCTTGGCCTTGCTCTTCGCCTTGGCTTTCGCCTTGACCTTGGCTTGTGTCTTGGCTTTCGGCTTGGCTTCTGCCTCGGTCTTGGCCTTGGCTGCAGTTGCCTTGGGCGCAGCGACATCGGTCTTGGGTTTGGCGGCATCGTCCGCAGCCGGAACGCTGACCGGGCCGGAGCGCTCGACCAGCTGCATCAGCGCCATCGATGCGTTGTCGCCCGGGCGCGGCACCATGTGCAGGATGCGCGTATAGCCACCGGGGCGGCCGCTGAATCGACGGCCCAGGTCACTGAACAACTTGGCCACGACTTCGTTGTCGCGCAAGCGTGCGAACGCCAGGCGACGACGCGATTCGGTGTCAGTTTTCGCAAGCGTGATCAGCGGCTCGACCACGCGGCGCAGTTCCTTGGCCTTGGGCAAGGTGGTCTGGATAGACTCGTAGCGCAATAAGGCGACGCTCAGGTTGCGCATCAACGCGTGTCGATGCGGTGCCTTGCGCGAAAGTTGACGCCCGGAAAGTCTGTGTCGCATGATCTAACAACCTCTACTTTGATACAGCCCGCAATCAGGCAGTCCTGAACCAGGCTGCGCCTAGACCAGACTGCGGGGCTCGTCGTGTCGCAATCCCGTCGGCGGCCAGCCGTCGAGCCGCATGCCCAGCATCAGGCCGTGGCTCTGCAGGACTTCCTTGATCTCGGTGAGCGACTTCTTGCCAAGATTCGGCGTGCGCAGCAGTTCGACTTCGGTGCGCTGCACGAGATCGCCGATGTAATGGATGTTTTCCGCCTTGAGGCAATTCGCACTGCGCACGGTGAGCTCGAGCTCGTCCACGGGACGCAGCAGGATCGGATCGAACTGCATTTCGGTGGTCTTCGGGCTCGCTTCGTCTTCGCCCTGCAGATCGACAAATACCGAGAGCTGATCCTTGAGGATGCTGCCGGCGCGACGAATGGCTTCTTCCGCATCGATCGTACCGTTGGTCTCGATGTCGATGACCAGCTTGTCGAGGTCGGTGCGCTGCTCGACGCGGGCCGACTCGACCGTATAGGTCACGCGGCGGACCGGGCTGAACGAGGCATCGAGCTGCAGACGGCCGATCGGGCGAGACGCGGTTTCGTCAAAGTTCGCGCGCTGGGTGGCCGGACGATAGCCGCGACCGCGCTCGATCTTGAGCGTCATGTTGAGTTCGCCCGCCTTGGTCAGATTCGCGATGACCAGCTCCGGATTCACGACTTCGATGTCATGGTCGGTCTGGATGTCGCCGGCCGTAACCGGGCCCGGACCCTTCTTCGAGAGCCGCAATTCCGCGACGTCGCGCGAATGCGCGCGCAGCGCCAGCAGCTTGAGATTCAGGAGCACATCGACGACGTCTTCCTGCACTCCTTCGATGGAGGTGTACTCGTGCAGAACGCCCTCGATCTCCACCTCTGTGACGGCGGCGCCCGGCATGGACGACAGCAGCACGCGCCGCAGCGCATTGCCAAGCGTGTGTCCGAAGCCGCGTTCAAATGGCTCGATGACAACCCGCGCCTGGCGCGGGCCGATCGGAGTCACTTTGACGACGCGGGGCTTCAGGAACTCAGTAACGGATCCTTGCATGGCCGATTCCTTAACTAACAAACTTGAACGGTAAAAAAACTATTTCGAATACAACTCGACGACCAGGTTCTCATTGATGTCCGGGAGAATGTCGTCGCGCGCCGGAACCTGCCTGAGGACCCCGCGCATTTCCTTGTCATTTACATCGACCCAGTCCGCGAAGCCGACCTGCGCAGCAATCTGCATTGCACTCTGGATGCGCAGCTGCTTACGGGCTTTTTCGCGTACCTGCACCACATCGCCCGCCTTGCATTGGTAGGAGGCGATCGTCACCACCTCGCCGTTGACGTCGATGGACTTGTGGCTGACCAGCTGGCGCGCTTCGGCGCGGGTCGAAGCAAAACCCATGCGATAAACCACGTTGTCGAGCCGGCACTCGAGCAGCTTGAGCAGGTTTTCACCCGTCGAGCCCGAGCGGCGCGCGGCTTCCGTGTAGTAGTTCGAGAACTGACGCTCGAGCACGCCATACATGCGGCGCAGCTTCTGCTTCTCGCGCAGCTGCAGGCCGTAGTCCGACAGGCGCTGCTTGCGCTCGCCCTTGATGCCACCCGGCGGCACCTGCAGCTTGCACTTGCTCTCCAGCGGCTTGACGCCACTCTTCAGAAACAGATCTGTGCCCTCGCGGCGCGAGAGTTTGCACTTGGGACCTATGTATCGAGCCATCTTGATTGACCTTTAAATTAGACGCGTAAATCAGACGCGGCGCTTCTTGGGCGGACGGCAGCCGTTATGCGGGATCGGCGTGACGTCCAGAATGCTGGTGACTTTCAATCCGCAGGCATTCAGGGCGCGCACTGCCGACTCGCGGCCGGGGCCCGGGCCGCCGACACGAACTTCGACGTTCTTGACACCATGCTCCTGCGCAGCAACGCCGGCCTTCTCGGCCGCAACCTGCGCGGCAAATGGCGTGCTCTTGCGCGAGCCACGGAAGCCGCAGCCCCCCGAGGTGGCCCAGGACAGCGTGTTGCCCTGCCGGTCGGTGATCGTAATGATCGTGTTATTGAACGACGCATGCACATGGGCAATGCCGTCCAGCACGTTCTTGCGCGCTTTCTTCGGCTTTTTGGCGGCGCCAGCCGCTGCCGCCGCTGCGCTGTCCGTTGCCGGTGTCTTCTGCTCTGCCATAAATCTCCTGTCAACCCTGCTGCCAGCTTCCTGTCAGCTAACGTGATCTCAAAACCCTGTGCCTAGACCTTGCCCGGCGGCGCGTTCAACTTGACTGCCTGGCGACGCGGACCCTTGCGGCTGCGCGCGTTGGTGCGCGTACGCTGACCGCGGACCGGCAGGCCCTTGCGATGGCGCATGCCGCGGTAAGTTCCAAGGTCCATCAGGCGCTTGATGTTCATGGACACCTCGCGGCGCAGGTCACCCTCCACCAGGCCCTTGGCGATCTGTGAACGCAGCGCAGTCACTTCCGGCTCGGTCAGGTCCTTGACCTTGGTGTGCGGATCGACGCCGGCAAGCGCGCAGACCGTGCGCGCGCGCGTGCGGCCGACGCCATAGATATGGGTCAAGCCGATCCAGATGTGCTTGTTCATCGGAATGTTGATGCCAGCGATACGTGCCATGTTAGCTTCCTGTTAGCCTTGCCGCTGCTTGTGGCGCGGGTCTTTGCAAATCACGTAGATCACGCGTCGGCGACGCACGATCTTGCAGTCTTTGCAGATTTTCTTGACGGACGGACGGACCTTCATTTTGCGTTCCTCTTAACCCTTGCCCTTGCCATCGTCCCTGCCGGTGCCAAGCAGGTTGGCCTTGTTCAGCAGGTTGCCGTACTGGTGCGACATCATTTGCGCCTGCAGCTGCGCCATGAAATCCATCGCGACGACGACGACAATCATCAATGACGTGCCACCGAACTGGAACGGCACGCCACCCTTGGAAAACATGAACTCGGGCAGCAGGCACACGCCCATGACATACAGCGCGCCCCACAGCGTCAGCCGCGTCAGCACCTTGTCGATGTAGTCGCCGGTGTGCTGGCCGGGACGGATACCCGGCACGAATGCGCCCTGCTTCTTGAGGTTGTCGGCGGTCTCGCGCGCGTTGAAGACCAGCGCCGTGTAGAAGAAGCAGAAAAACAGGATCAGGCTGGCGTACAGGACCAGATGCAATGGCTGGCCATAACCCAAAGCGTTAGCCAGGTTCTGCATGAAATCCGCGAGCGGACCTTCCTTGCCGGTGGCAAAGAAGCTGGCGATGGTCGCCGGGAACAGCAGCAGGCTGGATGCGAAAATCGGCGGTATCACGCCCGACATGTTGAGCTTGAACGGCAGGTGCGTGGTCTGGCCGCCCATCATCCGCCGGCCTACCTGGCGCTTGGCGAAATTCACGGCGATCCGGCGCTGCGCACGTTCGACGTAGACGCAGAAGGCCGTGACTAACAGGACCATCAGGATCAGCATCAGGGCGAAGCCCGGGCCCATCTGCCCGCTGGAAATCTGCTCGAGGGTCGTGCCCAGGGCGCCCGGCAGGCCCGAGACGATGCCGGCGAGAATTATCATGGAAATACCGTTGCCAATACCACGCTCGGTGATCTGCTCGCCGAGCCACATCAGGAACATGGTGCCGGTGGTCATGGTCAGCGTCGCGACGAACAGGAAGTTCCACCCCGACACGATCGTGAAGGCGTTGTTCTGCAACGCGAGCGCCGCGCTCAGCGACTGCACGACGGCGAGTCCCAGCGTGCCATAGCGGGTGATCTGCGTGAGCTTGCGGCGGCCTGATTCGCCTTCCTTGCGATACTCTTCCCACGGCGGATAGACCATCGAGACCATCTGCACGATGATCGAGGCAGAGATGTAAGGCATCACGCCCATCGCGAAAATCGACAGGCGCGCCAGCGCGCCGCCCGAGAACAGGTTCGCGATGCCGAGGATCGTGCCCTGATTGTCGCGGAAGAAGTTCGCGACCTGCTCCGGATTGATACCGGGCACCGGGATGAAGCTGCCAATGCGGTAAACGATCAACGCCCCAACCAGGAAGATGAGGCGCGTGCGTATCTCGCTGAAGCGCGACGCATCTGCCAGCAAAGCGGTCGGATTGTTAGGATTGTTAGCCATTCGTTGTCTTAGTGGGTCGGTTCCGGGCTAGGCAATGCTGCCGCCAGCGGCTTCGATTGCCGCGCGCGCACCCTTGGTCGCAGCCACGCCCTGCAGGGTATAGGCGCGGTCAGCCTTGCCCGACAGCACCACCTTGGCCTGCTCGGCACCGGGCGATATCACGTTGGCCGCCTTCAAAGCCGCCAGGTCAACGGTTGTGCCGGCGAGTTTCGCCAGTTCGCTCAGGCGCACTTCGGCGCGGGTCGCCTTGATCTTGGAACGGAAGCCGACCTTGGGCATGCGGCGCTGCAGGGGCATCTGGCCGCCTTCGAAGCCGACCTTGTGATAGCCGCCTTTGCGCGCGCGCTGACCCTTGACGCCGCGGCCGCAGGTCTTGCCCTGGCCGGCCGAAGCGCCACGTCCGACACGCAGCCGGTTACGGCGCGCGCCAGGGGCGGGTTTCATTGTATTGAGACGCATGTCAGGTTTTCTCCACTTTCAGCATGTGGGTCGCGGCGTTGATCATGCCGAGATTTTCCGGCGTTCCCGCCACTACCACGCTCTGATGGATGCGGCGCAGGCCCAGGCCGCGCACACTGGAGCGGATCGCCTTGAGTTGCCCCGCGAGACTGCGCTTCAGAGTAATTTTCAGTTTTGCTGCCGTCGCCATATCGTTAGCCTGTAATTTCATCGACCGTCTTGCCACGCTTCGCCGCGATGTCGTCGGGCGAACGCAACAGCGCCAGCGCATTCATGGTGGCGCGCACGACATTGATCGGGTTGCGCGAGCCGTAGCTCTTGGCCAACACATTGCGGATACCGGCGCACTCCATGACCGCGCGCATGCCGCCGCCAGCGATGACGCCGGTACCTTCGCTGGCCGGCTGCATGTAGACGCGGGTCGCGCCATGCGTGCCGTTGACCGCGTAGTACAGCGTGTCCTTGCGCAGCGCGACATTGATCATGCTCTTGCGCGCCGCGGACATCGCCTTGGAAATCGCGACCGGCACTTCACGCGCCTTGCCAAACCCAAAACCGACCTTGCCGGCGCCGTCGCCCACGACCGTCAGCGCGGTAAAGCCGAATTGACGGCCGCCCTTGACGACCTTGGCAGTGCGGTTGACCGCGACGAGTTTTTCCATGAACTCGTCTTGCGACTGGGTCTTGTTATCCATTCTTGCCATGTGTTAGATCCTAAAACTCAAGGCCGGCTTCACGCGCGGCATCCGCCAGCGCCTGAACCCGGCCGTGGTACATGAAACCGGAACGATCGAATGCGACCTTGGAGATGCCGGCGGCCTTGGCGCGTTCGGCAATCATTCGGCCGACGGCCTTCGCGGCCTCGACATTGCCAGTGCTCTTGAGGTCCTTGGCTACGGCTTCCTGCACGGTCGATGCTGCAACCAGCACCTTGCCGCCGGCGTCGTCCACGACCTGCGCATACATATGCTGCGGCGTGCGATGCACGGTCAGCCGCGGCACGCCGAGCCGACGGATGTGCGCCCGGGTCTTGGTTGCGCGGCGCTTGCGCCGCTGTTTCTTGGTGATCTGCATGGCTACTTCTTCTTGCCTTCTTTGAGCGAGATCGTCTCGCCTGCGTAGCGCACTCCCTTGCCCTTGTAAGGCTCGGGCGGGCGAATGCCGCGGATTTCGGCGGCAACCTGGCCCACTTTCTGCCGGTCCGAACCCTTGATCAGGATTTCGGTCTGGCTGGGCGCTTCGATGGTGATGCCATCCGGCGCCGGGAAATTCACCGGGTGCGAAAAACCCAGCGTGAGATTCAGGATCTTGCCGGTCACCGCGGCGCGATAACCGACACCCTGCAGTTCGAGCTTGCGCTCGTAACCCTTGGTGACACCGGTCACGGTGTTAGCCAGGTGGGCGCGCAACGCACCGGCCTGCATGCGATTGCTGCCGTCGAACTGCACGACCAGCGTCTTGTCCTGCTGCACGACCTTGAGGCCGTTGCTGAGCGCCACGGACATGGTGCCCCTGGCGCCCTTGAGCGCAACGGCATCGCTGCTGATGGTGGCGGTCACGCCTTGCGGCAAATCGACCGGCTTTTTGGCTACACGACTCACGGTAATTATCCTTTAGGAAACCCTTTAGGCCACGATGCAGAGCACTTCGCCGCCCTGACCGATGGCACGCGCCTGC
>JAYUGT010000160.1:0-4305 GCA_043738315.1 Gammaproteobacteria bacterium | reverse complement strand
TTCACGCCCCCGGCCTTGCCGCGGCCGCCCGCATGCACCTGCGCCTTGACCACCCAGACTGCGCCGCCAAGCGCGCGCGCCGCCGCCACGGCGTCATCGGCAGTTGCCGCAACCTGGCCGTTGGGCACCGGGATGCCATAACTGCGGAAAACTTCTTTCGCCTGATATTCGTGCAAATTCATACGGGTACGTGCTGCCTGTCACATTCGGTGCAATAAACACGCCATTCTCGCGGAATTCCGTGAGCGCGCAAGTCCGAAATGGCATCCTTGCAGTTGAAGAGTCGATGCGGCTCGCCCATCATTCCTTCCCAATGCCCGCGAGCCCCATGCCGCAGACCCTGGTTCCCACAGATCTCGCTCGGCGTGTCATTGGCCTGCTCAATTTCTACCGTCTGTTGATCGCACCGGCGCTGCTCGCGATCAACTGGCTGTCGGACCCGTCGCCCACGGTCGGTCGCACGCATCCGACCCTGTTCGTGTCGGTTTGCGCGTTGTATTTCGTGCTCGGCATCGTTCTGGCGCTGGCGCAGCGCTGGACCTGGCCGTCGCTGCGCGCGCTGGCGCTGGCCCACATGCTGGTCGACACCCTGTGCATCGCGCTCATTCTGTACGCCAGTGGCGGAGTCGCCAGCGGGCTCGGCATCCTGCTGATCCTGCCGGTCGGTGCAACGACGCTGATGACGGAAAGCGGATCGGCGTATCTGATCGCGGCCGTTGCGACGCTCGGAATCCTGCTGCAGCAGATTTTCAGTTACGCGGAAGGCGCCGCGTTGGCTTTTGATTACTCCGCCGCCGGCGTGCTGGGTGGAGTCATCTTTGTCATCGCGTTCGGCGCCCAGCTGCTGGTCCGGCGCCTGAGCGACAGCGAAGCGCTGGTCAAGCGCCAGGAAGTGGATCTCGCCAATATGGCGCAGCTCTCACAGTATATTTTTCAGCACCTGCGCGAGAGCATGATAGTGGTCGACCCTGAGCACCGTATCCGCCTGGTCAATGAGTCAGCGGCCCAGTTGTTAGGTGACCAGGCGGCGTTTCCGGGTGCGCAACTCGCCATGACCTCGCCGCCGCTCGAGCAGCTGCTCCTGGACTGGCGCCGCAACGCGCAGGCCGGCAGCAACAGCGATACCGCCGGTACGTTCATTGCGGCGGATGGCGCGCGGGAAATCCAGCCGCATTTCGCGCCGCTCGGTTCGACCGAGCCCGCGCCAGTGCTGGTGTTCCTCGAAGACACCAGCGTGCTCGCCGGCCGGATCCAGCAGTCGAAGCTCGCTTCGTTAGGGCGGCTGTCGGCAAGCATCGCGCATGAAATCCGCAATCCGGTGGGTGCGATGAGTCACGCCGGGCAGCTGTTAGGTGAATCGTCAGCGCTCAGCGATGAGGACCGCAAGCTGACCGCCATCATCCGGCGCAACGCCGGCCGGGTCAGCGAGATCATCGACAACGTCCTGCAGATGACGCGGCGCGACTCCGGCCGGCCGGAGCGGATTGCGCTCGCCAGCTGGCTTGAGTCCTTTGCGCAGGAATTTTGCGCGACCATGCAGTGGCCCGCCGCGCGGCTGAAACTGCTGGGCCTGGAACCGGGCCTCGAAATCCGCGCGGATCCCTCGCATCTCAGACAAGTGCTCTGGAATTTGTGTGAAAACGCCGTCAAGTACGGCTGTCCTGCGCCCGAGTCCACGGTCGAGCTGACCGTAGGCCGATTGACCCCCTCGGCCCGGCCGTTCCTGGAAGTAGCCGATCGCGGCAAGGGCATTGCGCCGGAACATGCCGGGCAGATTTTTGAGCCATTCTTTTCCGCCGAGCAGCGCGGCTCGGGACTGGGACTGTTTCTGGCGCGGGAGATCGCCCAGGCGAATTCGGCGACGTTGATCTACGAGGCCCGGGCCGGCGGCGGCAGCATTTTCCGGCTGGTGTTTACGGACCCCGCGCGCTGGGAATCCTGAGCGACTAAACTCCGCTGCAATGAGTAAACCTGTCGTTCTAATCGTTGATGATGAACCGGATCTGCTCGATCTGGTCTCGATGACTTTGAGCCGCATGCAGCTCGACGTGCGGACCGCCGCTGACCTTGCGACCGCCAGGCGCCTGCTGGCCACAGCAAAGTTCGACCTGTGCCTGACCGACATGCGCCTGCCAGACGGCGACGGCCTCGATCTTGTTAGGTTGGTGCAGGAGCGGCATGCCAGTTTGCCGATCGCGGTGATCACGGCGCATGGCAACGTCGAAGTCGCGGTGCGGGCCCTGAAGATGGGGGCGTTTGATTTCGTGTCGAAACCACTGGACCTGGCGGTGCTGCGCAAGCTCGTCGCCAGTGCGCTGCGTCTGTCGGAGGGCGCCGGCAGCGCGGCCAGTGCGCAGCAACCGGCGCCCGCGGCGGCGAATTTGTCAGCGTCGAGCCAGCGACTGCTGGGCGATTCACAACCCATGTTGCAGCTGCGCGATCTCATCGGGCGCGTGGCGCGCAGTCAGGCGCCGGTCTATATCTCGGGCGAATCCGGCACCGGCAAGGAATTGGTCGCACGCCTGATTCATGACAGCGGTCCGCGCGGCGCCGGCCCCTTTGTGCCGGTCAATTGCGGGGCGATACCCGGCGAACTGATGGAAAGCGAGTTGTTCGGCCATAAGAAAGGCAGTTTCACCGGCGCCGTCGCCGACAAGAAAGGCCTGGTGCAGTCAGCTGAAGGCGGCACGTTGTTTCTCGACGAGGTCGCAGACCTGCCGCTGCACATGCAGGTGAAATTATTGCGCCTGATCCAGGAAAAGACCTTCCGGCCGGTCGGCGAATCACAGGAGCAACCGGCCGACATCCGGATATTGTCCGCGACTCACAAGAATCTCGGCGACCTGGTTGCGCAAGGCAAGTTTCGCGAAGACCTCTTTTATCGCATCAACGTCATCGAGTTGCGCGTGCCGCCGCTGCGCGAGCGTGCCGGCGATGTCGACGCGCTGATCATGAACATCGTGCCGCGGCTCGCGGCGCGCGCCGGACTACCGACGCCCCGCATCATGCCGGAAGCGCTGGCGATACTGCGCAATTACCCGTTCCCGGGGAATGTGCGCGAGCTGGAGAACATCCTGGAGCGTGCCGTGACCTTGTCTGTCGACGGCCGGATCGATCAGCAGGACATCGAGCTGCGGCCGGTGTCGGGCAGCG
The DNA here is from genome assembly GCA_043738315.1 of Gammaproteobacteria bacterium. Taxonomy (GTDB): domain Bacteria; phylum Pseudomonadota; class Gammaproteobacteria; order Steroidobacterales; family Steroidobacteraceae; genus UBA964. Next base: position 1,152 of record JAYUGT010000160.1, on the reverse strand, counting down.
AGGTCGCCGCATACGCAGCAGAAAGCGCGTCCTTGCCAGGCGCGGCGGCGCAGGGCACAGCGGGCCTGCCACAGCAGCTGGAAGATGCGGAACGCGCGGCGATCGTCAAGGCACTGGAGCAAACCCGCTTCAACAAGACCGCGGCCGCCAAACTGTTAGGCATGAGTTTTCGCGCGCTGCGTTATCGCACCAAGAAACTGGGCATCGACTGACAGCTCGCGCCCAAATTGTGGCGCTCGTTCACGGAATTGAAACTAATCCCGGTTTTATGTGAAGCTGGGAAATCTGGCGCGCCAGTTACCTTAACATTGCCGCAACGTTCAGTTGGCAGAGGCGCAGATTCGTGAGCGGAACACAACGCGGCTTCCAGGTAATCGAGTTGATTATCATTGTCTCCATCGTCGCCATACTGGCCTCCATCGCCTTGCCGGCCTACCAGGACTACGACATCCGCGCTCAAGTCAGACAGGGGCTGCTGGACATGGCGAGTGTCCAGAACGCGGTCACTGACACGTTCACGAAATCGGGCAAGATGCCGGGCAGCCGCTCAGCGGCCGATCTGCCTGCGGCTGCCAGCAGCACACAATCGAAATTCGTTAGCTCAGTCGACATTGGAGCCGGCGGCGTCGTGATGCTGACCTACGGCAACAGTGCCAACGCAAAGATCAGCGGACGGACCCTGCAGCTGACGCCTTACCTCAGCGCCGGCGCCACCGTCGTGTGGCGTTGCGGCGCTGCGGACGCACCGAATGCCTTGGCAAGTGGCAAGTACGCGGCAGGCAGCATCGAGTTGCGCTATTTGCCCATGGACTGTGTCTCGGATACCCGGCCACTGGGTCAATGACAATTTTCGTCACTGGTTGTCTGGGGCAACACCGGAAACTGACACAAGCTGTCAGGTTTCGGCCACGGACGATAGGTCACGAACGGTGCAAGCCTTTGTCTTGTATAAGAGAATTCTTGTACAGTCTGGTGGCATGTCACTTGCATCACCACGGGAAGCCAGCCTGTGAGCGGCCGGCACTTTTTTCACTTCCAACTGGAGCTGAATGTTTATGAAGTCCATCCAAAAGGGTTTTACCCTCATCGAATTGATGATCGTGGTTGCGATCATCGGTATCCTGGCGGCGATCGCCATCCCGGCCTATCAGG
>JAYUGT010000159.1:0-1677 GCA_043738315.1 Gammaproteobacteria bacterium | reverse complement strand
GGAGTGTCCGCTCGAGCGCACGAGCCCGAACGCGGCGCCCATGCGCGACCTGCTCGGCACGACCATGCTGTCGATGTTGTCCGGCCACAGACGGTACGCCCACATCACGGCGCTGCGCTCCGATCCGGTGCTTCCCGAGATGCTCGGCATGACGCGCGTCGTGAGCGAGGATACGGTCCGTAACGGCTTGAAGGCGATGCCCGAGAGCGGGGGTCAGGAATGGATGCAGAAACACATCGATTTGTGTACGGCACCATTGCTCGGTGAGGATTACATTATCGATATCGATACCACGGTGAAGTTGCTCTACGGGCATCAGGAAGGCGCAGTCGTCAGCTATAATCCGAAAAAGCAGGGCCGCCCTTCGCATGTGCTTCACACCTATATGCTGGCCGGGCCGCGGCTCGTCATGGGCGTCGAAATGGCGCCCGGCAACGAGCACACGGGAAAGCATTGCGCACCCGGACTATGGGCGCGCGTCGACCGCACCCCGCGCGACTGCTGGCCGAGGCTGCTGCGCGGCGATTCAGGAATCGGCTCGGAAGGCGTGATGCGCGAGGCCGAGCAGCGCGACATCGATTATCTATTCAAGCTGCGTCTGACCAAAAACGTGAAACGCCTTATCAAGAAGGCATTTGCGTACCGTGGGTGGCGGGACGCCGGCCAGGGGTGGCAGGGCCTGGAGGCGACCCTGCGGCTGGAGGGCTGGAGCCGCGAGCGCCGCGTCGTGATATTGCGACGCAAGCTGAGAGATGGCGTCGTGGCGAGCACGCGCGACGACCACGATCAACTCAGGCTGAGCTTTGCCGAAATCGAAGGCGATGCGGAGATGTACGAATATGGCGTTCTCGTCACGTCACTGGAAGCCGAGGTTTTGACATTGGCGCAGCTCTATCGCGACCGCGCCGATTGCGAGAATGTATTCGACGAATTGAAAAACCAATGGGGCTGGGCGGGCTTCACCACGCAAGATCTCGCGCGCTGCCGGCTTGCGGCGCAAATGGTGGCGCTGTTCTACAACTGGTGGAACCTGTTCGTGCGTCTCGCCGAGCCCGGCAAGCACCTGGAGGCGATCACCAGCCGGCCGCTGCTGTTGTCCGCCATCGGCGAGCGTGTCCGGCATGGCCGACAGACGACGCTGCGCGTCGCCTCGACCCATGGCGACGCCCATTGGGCGCGCGGCGCGCTCGACGGTGTCGCCCGGTTCCTGCGTGGGCTGATAGATACCGCGGAGCAGTTGACGGCAGACCAGCGCTGGTCGCGAATCCTGTCCGAAGCGCTGAAATCCTGGCTCAAGGGCCGCCAGCTGCGCGCGCCACCCCGCCTGGCCGCGCCGGCGTGATCAAGGCAAACACACTCAAAGGTTGAAATGCCGCCTCGGAAATGCGAGGCCACGGGCGCCAACTGCTTTTTTTAGGTTTATCCCTCGCTGATCATCACCGCTGGTAAGCTCCACGGCTTCCATCCGCGGTCAACCTCAAGACCCGCGCGTGGTTCTGATTGGTTCGGCGATCGCCACATGCATGGCCGCATTTGCCCTTATGTCGCTCGAAGCTGATTGGCTGAGTTCAGAAAGAAGTGATTTTCGTCCCCTGTTCACACGGCTCTTGAGTGTTCCAATTGGACAACCTGCGATCGCCGCTGCCTCTTCGTAGGAGACCTGGTCGACGTAGACCA
>JAYUGT010000158.1:0-10792 GCA_043738315.1 Gammaproteobacteria bacterium | reverse complement strand
AGTTGGCGTCGAACGCATCGGCAAAGCGCTCGGCCTGGTTTTCCAGGTACGATTCGACCAGGAATTCGCCGATGAATTTGTTAGGCGGCGGAGTGTCGGCCGCCTGGCGCCCGTAGCGCTGCTGCCATTCGATGGGCGAACGGTAGGTGATGGTGCCAATCTTGCGGGCCAGGCGCATGCCGTTACGCGGATTGCGGCCCGCGGGGTACTGCCCCTGCAGCCAGTCCGGATCGGTCAGCACGGCTTCGCGCTGCACCGAGCGCAGCGCGATGGCAAAGGGCGACGCCGCATCGGTGCCCGAGACGCTGATGAGCCGTTTGGCGAGACCGGGAAACAAGGCCGTGAAGGCCAGGCTCGCCATCCCACCTAACGATGCGCCAGCCACCACGGCTAACGAGCTGATCCCCAGTGCCGCAATCACGGCGCGGCCGGCGGCGGCGATGTCCTCGATGGTGATGGCTGGGAAATCGATCCCGTAGCGACGGCCGGTGCGCGGGTCGGCGGATGCCGGCCCGCAGGAGCCGAAACAACTGCCCAGAGAATTGACGCAGATCACGAACCAGCGGTCGGTGTCGAGGGCCTTGCCCGGACCTAACACCGGTTCCCACCAGCCTTCGGAGGGATCAACCGCGGAGCTGGCCGCGTGCGCCGAGGGCGACAGGCCGGTGAACAGCAGAATCGCGTTATCGCGCGCCCGCGTCAGCCGGCCCCAGGTTTCGTAGGCAACCCGGCCGCCATACAGCTGCTCGCCGTCATAGAGCGTGAAAGGATCCGGCAACGCGGCGAACTGCCGGGCCGGCCACCGATCCCTCGGTTCGACAGTCACCGGCCGCACGGTTCCTGAGGAGCTCAAGGCTCCGGATCCGAGCCTTCCGCAATACCCTCGAACAGTGGCGTCGACAAGTAGCGTTCCGCCGTGTCCGGCAGCATGGCTAACACCACCGACCCCGCCGGCGCTGCGCGCGCCACCTTGAGTGCGGCCGCAAAAGTTCCGCCACTCGAGGTGCCGCAGAAGATGCCCTCGTTCCTGGCAAGCTGGCGCGCAGCGTCGATCGATTCGGCATCGGTCACCAGCACCAGCTGGTCCGGAACCGCGCGATTCAGCACTGCGGGGATGAAGTCAGGTGTCCATCCCTGGATCTTGTGCGGCGCGAAGGGTTTACCGGACAGCAGCGCCGCGCCTTCGGGTTCGGTGGCGACGATCTTGACATCCGGACGCGCGAGTTTGAGCATTTCACCAACGCCCGTGAGCGTGCCGCCCGTGCCCCAGCCGGTGACAAAGAAGTCGAGCCGGCGGCCGGCGAAATCGCCGAGGATTTCCGGGCCGGTGGTACTGCGGTGATAGGCCGGATTGGCCGGGTTTTCAAATTGACGCGCCAGGAACCAGCCGTGCTTGGCCGCCAGGTCCGCCGCTTTGCGCACCATGCCGGAGCCACGCTCCGCAGCCGGGGTCAGGATCACCTTGGCGCCTAACATGCGCATGACCTTGCGCCGTTCGATCGAGAAGGTTTCGACCATGACGGCCACGAAGGGATAGCCCTTGGCGGCGCAGACCATGGCAAGCGCGATGCCGGTGTTGCCGGAGGTGGCTTCGACCACCGTCTGGCCCGGTTTCAGCGCGCCGCTGCGCTCGGCATCTTCGATGATGGCGATCGCGAGCCGGTCTTTCACCGAATGCAGCGGATTGAAGAACTCGCACTTCACGTACATCTCGACCTGCGGGGGCGCCAGGCGGTTGATGCGCACGATGGGGGTGCGGCCGATGGTTTTGAGAATGCTGTCGTAGATCATGGGCGCGACTCTAAGCCCGCTATTCATATAATAGCGAGGCCGATTGGGCTATCTTTTGATAACGTTTGGTTATATGAACCTGCACCACCTGCGCTACGTGGTCGCCGTTGTGCGCAACCAGATGTCCGTGACAGCCGCGGCGGCCGACCTCGGGACTTCGCAGCCGGCCGTAAGCCGGGCGCTCAAGTCCCTGGAAGACGAGCTCGGATTCGAGATATTCGTCCGCTCCGGCCGGTCGTTTACGCGACTGACGCCCGAGGGCCGGCGGGTGCTGGATCAGGCCCACAAGGCGCTGGCGGAAATCGAGAGTCTGGAGGCCATCGCGGCCGACCTGCGCCAGAACGATCGCGGCGAGCTGACGATCGCGACCACGCATACCCAGGCGCGCTATGTGCTGCCGCCGGTGATTACCCAGTTCCGGCAGAAATACCCGCAGGTCGAGCTGCATCTGCACCAGGGCACGTCCGAGCAGATTGCCGACATGCTCGCCCATGATCAGGTGCACCTGGCAATTGCCACCGGATCGGAAGGATTATTCCGCGAGCTGGTGCTGTTGCCGGTGTATCGCTGGCACCGCAAGGTCATCGTGCCGAAAAAGCACCCGCTGGCGAAGCGCGAAAAGCTGACCATCCAGGATCTTGCCGACTATCCGCTGGTCACCTATGTATTCAGTTTTACCGGACCGTCGTCGCTGCATGAAATTTTTGCCCGTGCCGGACTTAAGCCGCAGGTAGCGTTGACCGCGCGCGATTCCGATGTCATCAAGACCTATGTGCGCCTGGGCCTGGGTGTCGGCATTGTCGCCAGCGTTGCCATCGAACCGGAGCAGGACAGCGACTTTGCGGTTTTGGACGCGGGGCATTTGCTGCCAGTGCATACGACCTGGATAGGTTTTCGCCGCGGCTCGCTGCTGCGCAGCTACGTCTACGATTTCCTGCAGTTATTTGGCCCGCACCTGGACCGCAGGCTGGTGGACCGCGTGGCCGAATCGCCCGGTGACACGGCCAGCCTTTTCAGGCGCATATCCCTGCCGCTGCGATGAGCGCCGAGCGACTGCAGAAACTGCTCGCTAATCAGGGGATTGGTTCGCGCCGCGAAATCGAAACCTGGATTACGGCCGGGCGCGTCAAGGTCAACGATGTAATCGCAACGCTGGGCATGCGCGCAAGCCTCGCTGACCGCATCGAACTCGATGGCAAGCCGCTTGAGCTAACAAGCCAGTTTGCGACCGAGGTCCTCATTTACCACAAGCCGGCCGGCGAAGTGACCACGCGCAGTGACCCCGAGGGGCGGCCCACCGTTTTTGAGCGCTTGCCGGCGCCCAGGTCCGGTCGCTGGATAGTGGTCGGCCGGCTGGATACCAACACCACGGGTCTGCTGCTATTTACCACCGACGGCGAACTGGCGAATCGACTGATGCATCCATCCGGCGAAGTGGAGCGCGAGTACCTGGTACGGGTACGCGGCATCCCGACAGCGGCGACGTTGCAGAAACTCGAGCAGGGCGTGATTCTGGAAGATGGTCCGGCGCGCTTCGATCGCATCACGGCCGGGCGTGCCGCCGAGGGGCACAGCTGGTTCCAGGTGGTGCTGCGCGAGGGGCGCAATCGCGAAGTGCGCCGCGTCTGGGAGACGGTCGGGCACGAAGTCAGCCGCCTCAGCCGCATTCGCTACGCTAACATCCTGTTGCCGCGGGATTTTCGCCCCGGCGCGACGCGCCCGGCGACAGCGCAGGAAATCGCGGAATTGCGAGCACATTGCCGCTGATCGCCTGGGTGTCATTTTGGAGGTTGTATGCGATTCACTCCAGTTTTTCGACTGAGCCTGGCGCTTGCCGGTTTAATGGCCGGGTTGCTGGCCGCGTCCGTCGCGCGCGCGCAGACGGATTTTTCCAAGGTCGAAATCAAGTCCGTGGAACTCGCGCCCGGGCTCTACAGCCTGTTTGGCTCCGGCGGCAATATGGCGCTGCTAACAGGCGCGGATGGCGCGGTCCTGGTGGACGACCAGTTTGCGCCGCTGGCGCCCAAGATACGCGCGGCGATTGCATTGCTGACCGATCGCCCGGTGCGTTTTGTCATCAACACACACTGGCACTTCGATCATACGGGTGGCAACGAGGCATTCGGCGGCAACGGCAGCATCATCGTGGCGCACGAAAACACACTGAAGCGCCTGTCCACCAAACAGCTCATCGATTTTTTCAATCTGGAAACCCAGCCGTCGCCGCGCGCCGCGCTGCCGGTCATCACATTTTCGGACGACCTGCAGCTGCACCTGAACGGGCAGGATATCGAAGCGCTGCATGTCAAAAACGCCCACACGGACACCGACGTGCTGCTGTTCTTCAAGCCGGCCAATGTCATCCATATGGGCGACCTCTTTACCAATGGTACGTATCCGTTCATCGACATGGGCTCGGGTGGCAGCATCGAGGGCATGATCGCCAGCTGCAGCATTGTGCTGACGCGGAGCGATGATCAGACGCAGATCATCCCCGGTCACGGTCCGATGGCAAAACGCGCGGACCTGCAGTCCTGGTGCGCGATGCTGACGACCGTGCGTGACCGGGTCGTCAGCGCGATTCGCGCCGGCCAGACCTTGCAGCAGGTCCTGGCGGCCAAACCGACCGCTGAGTTCGATGAGCGTGTTTCCAAGGGCATGATGAACGCCGGCGTCTGGGTGCAAAGGGTTTACACAGACCTGCGGCGCACAATTACGCCGGGCAAGCGCGCGCGTCGTTGACAGATCCGGAGCTGCAGATCCGATGGCCTTCCAGAGATCGCGGCGGGGAGTTGACAGGGCCACTGCGCCGCGGCTGGCGTTTCGTGAACGGCGCCATCTGGGGCGTGGTCTGGAGCAGCATTCGCAGCCAATGGGGCGAGGGCGTGGGTGCGCCACGCTTTCATACGATTTTGCGCGGTGGCTCGATCTGCGATGGCAGCGGCGCGGAACCGTTTGTGGCCGACATCGGCATCGCGCGTGGCCGCATCGCCGCGATTGGCGATCTGTCGGACGACAAGGCGCGTGACGACATCGATGTACGCGGACTCACGGTCGCTCCTGGTTTCATCAACCCCCTGTCATGGGCAACGTCCTCGTTGTTGGTGGATTCGTCCGCCGAAAGCGATATCCGCCAGGGCGTGACGCTGGAGGTTTTCGGCGAAGGCGTGTCGATGGGCCCGCTCACTGATGCGATGAAGCGCGACCTGGAAGCGCAGCAGCGTGACTATCGCTACGACATCGAATGGACCACGCTGGGCGAGTACCTGGATCTGGTCGAGCGCCGTGGCGTGGCGCCTAACATCGCATCCTTTGTCGGCGCCACCACGGTTCGCAAACACGAGCTGGGATATGTGAGGCGCGCGCCGAACGAGGCTGAGCTTGCGCGCATGTGTGAACTGGTCAGGGCGGCCATGCGCGAAGGCGCCCTGGGCCTGGGCTCGGCGCTGATCTATGCGCCGGCCGCCTGGGCGGACACGGCCGAGCTGCGCGCGCTGGCCGCGGCGGCAGCCGAATTCGGTGGCGCCTATTCGACCCACCTGCGCAGTGAATCGGATGGCCTGCTGGTGGCGCTGGCCGAGGCGCTCGAAATCGCGCGCAGCAACCGCCAGCATCTCGAATTGCACCACCTGAAAGCGGCCGGTCGCGGCAACTGGCCGCTGCTGGCGCCGGCTCTGCGCATGATCGAAGCTGCGCGCGCGGACGGTTGCAGCGTTGCAGCTAACATGTATCCCTACGACACGGCGGCGTCCGGGCTGGATGCCGCGATGCCGCTGTGGTGCCAGGAAGGCGGCCATCGCGAGTGGCTCGCACGGCTGCGCCAGCCGCAGATCCGCGCGCGGGTTGAACAGGAAATTCTCGCGGCCGGCGCCAACTGGGAAAATTTCTATGCCGCTGCCGGATCCGCCGACCTAGTGCGGGTGCTGGGCCTGCGCAATCCGGCCTTGCGCCGCTACACCGGCTGGACCATCGCGGAAATCGCGCGTGAGCGTGGCCAGCGCCCCGAGGCGGCGATCGTCGACCTGGTGCTGGAGGACGACAGCCGGGTCGCGGCCGCCTACACGCTGATGTCGGAAGCTAACATCGAGCGCCAGCTAACAAGACCGTGGGTATCGATCTGCTCCGATGAAGAGGCGCTGGCGCCGCGCGGCATGTTCCTGTCGCATCACCCGCATCCGCGCGCCTATGGCTCGTTTGCACGTTTTCTCGGGCGCTATGTGCGGGACAAGCAGCTGCTGCCACTGGCCGAGGCGGTGCGCCGCCTGACGTCCCTGCCGGCTGCCAACCTGAAATTGCCCGACCGCGGGCGGCTCGTGCCCGATGCCTGGGCAGACGTGGTGGTATTTGACCCGGCCCGCATTGCCGACCTCGCAAGCTTCGCCGCGCCGCACCAGTTCGCGCGTGGCATGCAGCAGGTGTTCGTCAACGGTGTCGCCGTGCTGCGCGATGGCGTGATGAGCGGCGCGCGCCCCGGCCGTGTCGTCCGCGGGCCCGGCTGGCAGCAACGAGGCATGGAGTTGCCGCGCGCCGCTGGTTGATTTTCCCGCTGCGGAGCACAATTGCGGCATGAACTCGCTCAAGGATTCCAGTCGTCACCTGCGCGCGCCACGCGGCACTGAACTCAGCTGCCGCAGCTGGCAAACGGAGGCAGCGCTGCGCATGCTGCTCAACAATCTCGATCCGGAGGTCGCGGAAAATCCCGCCGAGCTCGTGGTCTATGGCGGCATCGGCCGTGCGGCGCGCAGCTGGCGTGATTTCGACATCATCGTGGCGGCGCTGCGCCGCCTCGGTGACGATGAAACCTTGTTAGTCCAGTCGGGCCGCGCCGCAGGCATTTTCCGCACTCACAGCGATGCGCCGCGGGTGCTGATCGCCAACTCCAACCTGGTCGGACACTGGGCCACCTGGGAGCATTTTCACGAGCTCGACCGGCGCGGACTCATGATGTACGGGCAAATGACCGCGGGTTCCTGGATCTACATCGGCAGCCAGGGCATCGTGCAGGGCACGTACGAGACCTTTGCCGAAATGGGACGGCAGCATTTCGGCGGCGACTTGTCCAAACGCTGGATTTTCACCGCAGGCCTCGGCGGCATGGGCGGCGCGCAGCCGCTCGCGGCGGTCATGGCCGGCGCCTCGATGCTGGCGGTGGAATGCCGCGCGGATCGCATCGCCAAGCGTCTCGCAACCGGCTATCTCGACTGCCAGGCCGACAATCTCGAGCATGCGCTGCAACTGGTGCAGGACGCCTGCGCCAGGGGCAAGCCGAGATCCATTGGTTTGTTAGGCAATGCCGTCGACGTGCTGGCCGAACTGCGGCGGCGCGGCGTGCGGCCGGATGCCATGACCGACCAGACCTCGGCGCATGATCCGGTCAACGGCTATCTGCCATCGGGGTGGTCGGTCGAGCGCTGGGACCGCGAACGCGTCAGCCAGCCGCAGCAGGTCGAGGCGGCGGCACGTGCGTCGATGGCCGAGCATGTGCGACTGCTGCTGCAGTGGCATCGCGACGGCGTGGCGGTGTTCGACTACGGCAACAATCTGCGGCAGGTCGCGCTGGACGCGGGCGTCAGCGATGCCTTCGCATTTCCCGGATTCGTCCCCGCCTACATCCGGCCGATGTTCTGCCGCGGCATCGGGCCGTTTCGCTGGGCAGCGCTTTCGGGCGACCCGGCGGATATTGCGAAGACCGACGCCAGGGTGCGCGAGCTGCTGCCAGCTAACAAGCATCTGCATCGCTGGCTCGACATGGCCCGCGACCGCATTCAATTCCAGGGGCTGCCGGCGCGGATCTGCTGGGTCGGGCTTGGCGATCGTCATCGATTGGGACTGGCTTTCAACGACATGGTGGCGCACGGCGAATTGAAGGCGCCGATCGTCATCGGGCGCGATCACCTGGATTCCGGATCCGTGGCGAGTCCTAACAGGGAAACGGAAGCCATGCGCGATGGCTCCGATGCGGTCGCCGACTGGCCGCTGCTGAACGCGATGCTGAATATTGCCAGCGGCGCCACCTGGGTCTCCATGCATCATGGCGGCGGCGTCGGCATCGGTTACTCGCAGCACTCCGGCGTCGTGATCGTCTGCGACGGCACGCCGGCTGCGGCCCGCCGTCTCGAGCGCGTGCTGTGGAACGATCCGGCGACCGGCGTCATGCGTCACGCCGATGCCGGCTACGAAATCGCCCGCGACTGTGCGCGCGAACACGGACTTGACCTGCCAGCGCTGACATGAAGTCCGCGCGCGTATGATCCCGTCCGCCGCGCCGCGCCAGCTGTGGCGCAACTGCACCTTGTTAGACGGGCGGATCGCCAGTGAACCGCTGGCGGATGCAGCCGTCCTTACCGAGGGCGCGCAGATCGCCTGGGCTGGCGCGCAAGCTGCTTGCCCACGCCGCGCTGGCGATGATTGTGCGGTCGTCGATCTCGCGGGCCGCTGGCTGTCGCCGGGCCTGATCGACTGCCACACGCATCTCATATTTGGCGGCAATCGTGCCTCGGAACATGCGCTGCGCGCGCGCGGCGCCACGTACCAGGAAATCGCCGCCCAGGGTGGCGGCATCCTGTCGACCGTGCGCGCCACGCGCGCGGCCACCGAGGCGCAGCTGCTGGCAGGCGCGCGTGCGCGCATCGACTCCCTGCGGGCCGAAGGCGTCACCACGGTTGAAATCAAGTCCGGTTACGGCCTCGACTTCAGGACTGAACAGCGCTTGCTGCGTATCGCGAGGCAGCTGGGTCGCGAGGCCGGCGTCACCGTGCATGCGACATTTCTCGGCGCGCACACGCTGGCTCCGGAGTTCGCCGGCCGCGCGGATGATTATCTGCAGGCCATCATTGCCGACTGGCTGCCGCAGCTTGCGCAGCAGGGCCTCGTCGACTCGGTCGACGTCTACTGCGAGACCCTGGCGTTCAGCGCCGCGCAGTCGGCGCGGCTGTTTGATGCGGCAAAGTTGTTAGGTCTGCCGGTGCGCATGCATGCGGAACAGTTTTCCAACATCGGCGGCAGCCTGCTGGCGGCAAGCCACGGCGCATTGTCCTGCGATCACCTCGAGTATGCGGGCGAGGCGGAAGCGGCGGCGATGGCGCGGTCCGGCACCGTTGCCGTATTGCTGCCGGTGGCCTGGCACGTGCTGCGGGAAAAACGCCTGCCACCGGTGGCGGCGCTGCGCGCCGCGCGCGTCCCGATCGCCATTGCCAGCGACTGCAATCCAGGTTCCGCCCCCGGCGAATCGCTGCAACTCGCCATGGCGCTGGCGGCGCGCGATTTCGGGCTGCAACCCGCCGAGATGTTAGCTGCGGTGACCGGCAACGCCGCGCGCGCGCTGGGGATGCAGGCCGAGCGCGGCCAGATCGTCGCCGGGCAGCGCGCCGATTTTGCGGTCTGGGACATTTCCAGCCGCGATGAATTTGGCTATTGGCTTGGCCACAATCCCTGCGTGGGCACGGTCCGCAATGGCAGCGCCGATGCGCGGCTGGTCGCGACGCTGGCAATCAAGAGGACGACATGAGCGACTCCGCAGTCTGGACCGGGCGCGTGGATGCCGGTGGTGATGGCGATGCACGCCGCTGGCACCAGGTGGTGCGGCCCTGGCAACCGGGCTGCGGGCCGGGCATCGCGATTGCCGGTTTTGCCTGCGATGCGGGCGTGGTCCGCAATCAAGGCCGGCCGGGCGCGGCCGCGGGCCCGATTGCGATACGACGCGTGCTGGCCAATCTGGCCTGGCATGGCGGCACGCAGCGCGCGCTGTTTGACGCCGGCGACGTCCTTTGCCATGGCGACCAGCTTGAAACTGCCCAGCAGGCACTGGCAGAGAAGGTCCGGGCCCTGTTAGCCGACGGGCAGTTGCCGCTGTTGTTAGGTGGCGGGCATGAGATCGCCTGGGGCAGTTACCAGGGACTGGCCGCGCATTGCGCCGCAGGCAGGCAGCGCATCGGGGTGATCAATTTCGACGCCCACTTTGATCTGCGGCCCCTGCTGCCGGGCGACCGCGGCTCCTCCGGGACCCCGTTCCGCCAGATCGCCAGCCACATGACCGCGGCTGGCCAACCTGTCAGCTACCTGTGCATCGGGCTTTCCCGACCGGCCAACACCCAGGCGCTGTTCCAAACCGCCACCGAACTCGGAGTCCGCTGGATCGAGGATTTAGACTGCCAATCGGAGAATTTCGAGGCACATTTGCCGATATTCGAGGAATTTATTGCCTCGGTCGACCGGATTCAGGTGTCCGTGTGCCTGGATGCCTTTCCGGCAGGCCTGGCGCCGGGTGTCAGTGCGCCGGCCGGGCTTGGAATTCCCCCCGCCTATGTTTTGGCTGCAATCCGCGCGATCGGCCGGATCGCAGGGCCAGGGTCGACAAACAACAAGCTGGGCCTGGCCGAGATCGCTGAACTTTGCCCGCTGCACGATCCTGCCGGGGCGACCGCCCGGCTGGCGGCCCGGATCGCCTTCGAGCTGGCGCACTCCTTATATATGGCCCCCTAGCAATATTCTTGCCAACGGCATTGACACCCCGGGGGGTCGAAATCAGAATACGCGGCTCGTTTTTCGCGGAGGGGTACCCAAGCGGCCAACGGGAGCAGACTGTAAATCTGCCGGCTTATGCCTTCGAAGGTTCGAATCCTTCCCCCTCCACCAGTGAGCGGGCGGCAATAGACGGCAGATGGCGGGCCATAGTGCTTGCCCGCAAAGCTAACAGGTTGCGGGTGTAGTTCAATGGTAGAACCTCAGCCTTCCAAGCTGATGGCGTGGGTTCGATTCCCACCACCCGCTCCAAGGACAGCGTCGCTCACGTAGCTCAGTTGGTAGAGCACGTCCTTGGTAAGGACGAGGTCACCGGTTCGATCCCGGTCGTGAGCTCCAGACCGCGAAGGTTGTTGAGTGACATTTTTGTTAGGAGTCGATTGTGTCGAAAGAGAAATTTGAACGCAAGAAGCCGCACGTCAATGTGGGGACGATTGGACACGTGGACCATGGCAAGACGACGCTGACGGCGGCGCTGACC
>JAYUGT010000157.1:0-1691 GCA_043738315.1 Gammaproteobacteria bacterium | reverse complement strand
CGGCGTCGTTCCAGACGCCCGAGCAGGGCATCGATCACCAGATCGACATGCCGAAAGTGCCGCCACCGGAGTCGCTGCCGGATGCGCACCAGCCGCCCGCCGAGATCCTCGCGCGCCTGCCGGACAAGCTGCGCAGTTTCCTGTTGCGTGAGCGGCCGTTCGAATTTCGCATGGTCCAGGAAGTCGATTTCATCGACCCGAAGCCGGCGCCGCCACTGCAGCAGATCTGGGTCCGCTCGCTGGGGCGCCTGCCGGATGACGACCACATCCATCGCTGCCTGTTAGCTTATGTGTCGGATTACAATCTGCTGAACACCGCGACGCTGCCGCATGGCCGCAGTTACCTGACCGGCGACCTGCTGCTGGCGAGCATCGACCACGCGATGTGGTTTCATCGCAGCTTCCGGCTCGACGACTGGCTGCTGTATTCCATGGACAGTCCCAGCGCCTCCGGTGCGCGCGGCTTTGCGCGTGGCAGCTTCTTCGACCGCAGCGGCCGCTTGGTGGCCAGCACTGCACAGGAAGGGCTAACGCGCCAGACTCTGCCGCAAACTTCGCCAACCGCAACTACTGCCGCCGGTGGAGCCAAGTCATGAAAGTACTAAGCGCGTTGTCCTGCCTGATCCTCGCCTTGGCGACCACCTCGGGGCTGGCAGCGCAAACACCGGCAGCGACGGCAAGCAGCGGTGCCGATGCGCCCGACCTGAAGCGCGGCCGGCTGCTGTTCATCCAGTGCCGCGCCTGTCACGAAGTCAAAGCCGGCCTGCCACACAAAGTGGGCCCGAATCTCAATGGCCTGCTGGGCCGCAAGGCCGGCACGGCGGCGGGCTTCACCCAGTATTCGCCGGCGCTGCGCGCCTGGGGCCAGACCTGGGACCTGGCGTTGTTAGATAAATGGATCGAGAAGCCGAGCTCGGTCGTGCCAGGCAATTCGATGGCGTTTGCGGGCCTGACCGCGGCGCGCGATCGTGCTGCCCTGATCGGCTACCTGCAGTCCGAGACCCGGGCGCCGCAGCCCTAGGTCGCGGGCCAGCTTTCCGGTTTGCGGTCATTGCCGGCCGCGGTCTTGCAGCCAGCGTTCAATGAGCCTGACGTTGCGCAGATGCGCCTTGAACGCTACGTCGAACAGGTCGCCCAGGACCGGAACGCTGCCGGCCAGCGCATCGATCGTGATATTCCACCCCATGCGCAACTGCAGGCGTCCCGGCGCGTTCATGCGCCGCGCCAGCACCACGCCGTAAACCGCAAACGCGGCGGCCGCCAGGTCGCCCGCCACCGGCAGCAGACCTAACAACGGGTCGATGCCGAACCGGATGCGCGTGCCGGGAATGCGGAACTTGCTGTCAAACAAGATGGCCAGCCGGCGATAGCGCTCGAAAGTCGCAAGATGGTGCGCCGGGACAGGCGTGCTGGTCACGGCGCGCAGGTCATCGCCTGCCGTTCATTTCGCAGCGGCGCCTGCGTTAGCCAACGCGTCGATTTCGCGCACCAGTATCGGGTTGAAGCCCGCAGGATCTTCCATCATCAGGAAGTGGCCGTGGCCCGCCATCACGATGCTGCGCAGGGTCGGGGCGACCTTGCGACTGCGCGCGTCATCCAGCGGACTCATGTCGCTGACTATCGCGACGATCGGAACCGTGATGTCTTTCAGGTCGCTGCCGGCACCGGCGCCCCAGGCATTCATGCCCCGG
>JAYUGT010000156.1:0-1699 GCA_043738315.1 Gammaproteobacteria bacterium | reverse complement strand
AAGCCGGAATTCTCGAGCTGGGGGCGGGCAGCGGTGCCCTGGCGCTGCAATTGTTAGCAGAACTGGCGGCCCTGGGTTGTGCGCCGGCGGCGTATTCGATCGTTGAGGTCAGCGCCGATCTGCGCGCGCGCCAGTCGGCGGCCTTGAGCGGCGCGCCGGCATCGCACGGCGTGCCATTGCACTGGCTCGAGCGGCTGCCACAGCAATTCACCGGAGTCATCATCGCGAACGAGGTGCTGGACGCGCTGCCGTGCGAGCGCTTTGTGCAGGGGCCGTCCGGATTGTTAGCTCGTGGCGTGGCGGTCGGCGCCGCCCGGGAGTTGCTGGACGCGCTGCGTGACCCGCAGTCGACACCAGACATCGCGCTGACGACGGCCGGGTCACTGCGGGACTGTTATGCGGATTTTCAACAGCGGCTGCAGGCCAGCGATTGCCGCCTGCCGCAGGGCTATGCGGGGGAATTCATTCCGTCGCTGACGCCCCTGGTGCGATCGCTGTCCGCGGCACTGCGGCTGGGAGCGCTGGTGCTGGTGGACTACGGTTTGCCGCGCCGCCAGCTTTATCTGCCCGAGCGCGGCGCCGGCACGCTGCGCTGCATTCGCCGGCACCACGCGCACGACGATCCGTACCGCGACCCGGGTCTGACCGATATCACCTGCTGGGTGGATTTCACGGCGGTCGCCGAGGCGGCACAGGACTGCGGCCTGTCGCTGCGCGCATTTGCGACGCAGACGGGCTGGATGCTGGACGCGGGCCTCGAGTCGGTGCTCGCGTCGGCCATGGCGGCCGCGGCCAGCGATTCCGCGTGCATCCGGCTGACGCAGGGCGTCAAGACATTGCTGTTGCCGGGCGAAATGGGCGAAGCTGTCAAAATGATGTGCCTGACGCGTGGGCTGGCGGACGGGCTGGGCCGGGTCGGGATTCAGGATTTGCGCGCGTCGCTGTGAGCTGACGCCATAACTTAAGGATCAAGCATGGAATGGTGGCAGGCAGTGGTGTTGGCCGTGGTGCAGGGACTGACCGAGTTCCTGCCGGTATCGAGCTCCGGGCACCTGGTGCTGGTGCCAAAGTTGTTAGGCTGGGCGGACCAGGGGCTGGCGTTTGACGTCGCCGTGCATGTCGGCACGCTGGTCGCGGTGCTGGCGTACTTCCGGCGCGACCTGCTGCCGTTGCTGCGCGGCCTGTGGAGCTGGCTGTCGGGCGATCGCCAGGATGCGCAGGGCCGGCTCGCGGTCAACCTGCTGTTAGGCACCATACCCGTGGGCCTGGTCGGCCTGTTCTTCAACAATTGGATCGAAGCCAACCTGCGCAGTCCGTTTATCGTCGCGTTTCAGCTGGCGGTATTCGGCATCGTGCTGTGGACGGTGGACCGGTTCGGGCAACGCAAGCGCGGTGAGCTCGAAGTGACCGTACCGCAGGCGCTGTTGATCGGCATCGGCCAGGCGCTGGCGCTGGTGCCGGGCACGTCGCGGTCCGGTATCACCATGACCATGGGGCTGGTCTCCGGGCTAACAAGAGACGCGGCGGCCAGATTCGCTTTCCTGCTGTCGATTCCGGGCATCGGGCTGGCCGGCGCCTATGAAGGCCTGAAGGTCGCTACCGGCGCCGTCGCCACGGTCCCGGTCGGTGAAATGTTGATCGGCGCGGTGGTGTCGGCCGTGGTCGGCTTCGCGTGCATCCACTATTTCCTGCGCGCCAT
>JAYUGT010000155.1:0-1701 GCA_043738315.1 Gammaproteobacteria bacterium | reverse complement strand
CCCGCGACTCCAAACTCACCACACTGAACAGCAAACCTTGCTCAACATCCGCTCCGCGCATGGCGTTTCCCCGGCATCTAACTCTGTTAGCCATACTGGGCACTATCCACAGCCTTTTTCAACAGCCTGCTAGTGCCCGATCAGCGACAGGAATTCCTTGCGCGTGTCAGGGTTCTTCTTGATGGAACCGCGCAGTGCTGAGGTCACGGTGGATGAACCGGCATGCTTGATGCCGCGCGATTCCATGCACAGGTGGCGGCATTCAATCACCACGGCGACACCCAGCGGCTGTAGATGCTTGGCGAGCGCATCCGCGATCTGATTGGTCAGGCGCTCCTGCACCTGCAGGCGCCGCGAATAGACCTCGACCAGCCGCGAGATCTTGGATAGCCCGAGGATTTTCTTGTCGGGCACATAGCCGACATAGGCCTTGCCGAAGAACGGCGCCATGTGATGCTCGCACAGCGAGTAGACGGGAATGTCGCGCACGATGACCATCTCATCGACGCCCTCACCACCATCTTCGAACACCTTGAGGACGTCTTCCGGTTTCTCGCGATAGCCCTTGGTGTACTCGGACATGGCCTTGAGAAACCGCAGCGGCGTTTCCTGCAGCCCCTCGCGATCCGGGTCCTCGCCGATCAGGCGCAGCAGTTGCCGCACCATTTCCACATCCTTGGGTTGGTACTTGTCTTTCTTGTCGGCAGCCATACCGGGTTCCTTTGTTAGCTTCTCGTTACCAGCCGGTCGATCAGCAGCGGCGCGAATGCCCGCGCCACCGATGCCAGTTCCGGTTGCAGGCCGAAAGCGGCGATCTGGGTCATCGCGAGACCAGCATACCCGCAAGGGTTGATCCGGTCGAACGGCGACAGGTCCATGTTCACATTCAGCGCCAGGCCGTGGTAGCTGCCGCCGCGCCGCACGCGTATCCCGATGCTGGCGATCTTGGCATCGCCGCTGTAGACGCCAGGGGCGTCCGCGCGCGCGCGGGCCGTTATCCCGTAGCCAGCCAGGAGTTCGACGGTGGCCTGCTCCAGCGCCGTTACCAGGTCACGTACGCCGAGCCCCGCGCGCCGCAGGTCGATCAGTGGATAGACCATCAGCTGCCCCGGTCCGTGGTAGGTCACCTGGCCGCCACGATCGATGCGCACCACCGGAATGTCGCCAGCCGCAAGCACATGGCCCGGATCGGCATTCATGCCCAGCGTGAACACCGGCGGATGCTCCAGAAACCAGATCTGGTCCGGCATGGTGGCATCGCGACGCTCGGTCAGGTCCTGCATGTCGCGCCAGGTCGGCTGGTAGTCGCGACGGCCCAGCCAGTCGCAGGCAATACCGTGCCGCGTCAACCACGGCGCGGCAATCTTGTTAGCCAGGGCCATGCTCAGGCCGGCAGGCCGGCGTTATCGAGGCCCGCGTTGTTGCCCTGCAGGGCCTGCTCGGCGCGATAGCTGGAGCGCACCAGCGGGCCGGCCACGCACTCGCGAAAGCCGCGGGCCAGCGCCTCGGCCCGGTAGTGATCAAATTCGGCCGGCGTGACGAAGCGCGCCACCGGCAGATGATGCGGCGTCGGTCGCAAATACTGGCCGAGGGTCAGCAGGTCGACGTTTGCGGCCCGCAGATCGTCCAGCGTCGCGAGAATTTCCGCGTCGGTCTCGCCCAGACCTAACATCAGGCTGGTCTTGGTCAGGACTGCGGGGC
>JAYUGT010000154.1:0-28823 GCA_043738315.1 Gammaproteobacteria bacterium | reverse complement strand
CGCTGGTCGCGGCTGGTGGCGCGGGATCGGCCGGGGCGCGTTCCGGCATCACACTGCGCCGGTCGGAAAAATCCGTTGCTTTGCTGAATGGTTGCGCTGGTGTACGCGGACCGTTGCCGGCTACTTCCAGTGGGCCGGCACCGTCACCCAGCAGGAATACGGGCGGTTGCTTCAGGCGCTCGATGGGCACTTCGTCGAGCGGGATAAAGGCATATTCGCCCGCATTCAATTCGAGCTCGAGACCGCGACCCGCGAAATGGATCCGTCCCTGATCGACCCCGATATAAAGTCCATTGCGAATCGGCTGGCCGGGCGCCAGCCCCGGCGCGTCATCGCAGTCGTCACGACAGAACACCGCCGCCCAGATCGTGCCGCGAATACCGAGCGTCCCAACGGGTGTGCGCACCTGGTACGCAGCCGGATCCTTCTTGCCGATCGCGCCGGACACGCTGCGAAAGCCGCCCTTCTGCAACGTGAAGAAGCTCCGTCCGTCGGCGGCGACGGCCGTGGCCCGCGCACCGTTGCTAACAGCAACCGGCAGTGAGAAAGCGTCGATACGAAAGCTGCTGCTGGCACGCAGCGCATAGCGCTGGCCATCGTTCATCGCGAGTTGCGCGCGCGACCTGGCCGCCGTGATGATTGTGTCGCCGACATCGACCTCAGCGCCGGTTGCGAGCGCGCGCGGCCTGGGTCCCTCCGCCGTGACCGAGCCGGAGACGAACACTGCCTTGCCGGCAGCGCCATGAGCAGCGCCGACTGCAAACAGCGCCAACACTAACAATACTTTTTTCATGTCCGGCCCCGATCAGCGGAACGAGTGGCGCAGAAACAGCGCCGCCTCGGTACGCGAGAATTCGTAAAGGGAAACGCTAGAATCGTTTTGCGTATGCCGCAGTTGCGGACTGAGGCTCCAGCCGGTTGCCGGCCAGTTCTGGATATCCAGGCCAATGATGGCAACCTTCTGGTTGTCGCGGCGATCGACACCGAAAAATCCGGAACCGCCTTTGAAATCGGCACGCTGATAGGAAATCTCGGCATACAGCGTGCTCTGTGGCCGCAGCAGCATGCCACCGTAGAGGCGCGCACCGTAACGATCATTGCCGTAGGGCGACCCGGCGAGGCGTGCGTCATCCTGGCCCGCGATCAGCGCCACGCCCAGGCGACCCGATCGATCGCCCAGGTTGAAGCGCGTCAGCGCCATGCCGCCTAACACGCGGTTCACGTCCATGATCGCGAGCGCGGGCTGCCGGTAGTCGACGCGGCCGATGCGCGCCAGTCCGGATAGCTCCCAGTCGCTGGCGAATCGCCGGGCGAGCCCGAATTCCAGATTCGCCTGCACCTGGTGATCTTCACCGTCCAGCAGTCCATAGAAGCCGTTGAAGCCGATGCTGCCACGCGTCTCACCGGACTTGAACAGCCAGGCAGTGCCAAGCGCAGCGATGGATTGATCGACAAAGGGCGCATCCGGATTATGCCGATGCGAGAGGTGCACCGATGAAGCGAGCCCCGAGCGCGCCCCGAGCGCCACGGTATGTGCGAGCCCCAGACCCGCCTCGAGAAAAGCAGAATGCTGTTCGACATTGCGCGCATTCAGCGTAAAGCCGAGGAACTGCGATTCGGCTGTCGAACCATTGGCATTGCTGTCGTAGCCACTGCCGAAATCAACAGAAGGCGTGAACCTGGATCCGGCGACACCGCGGCCGCGATTGATGGCCTGGAGATATGTCCTGATCACCGCCTGCGTGCGTGGCGGCGGCGACTGCGTCAGCAGCGTCTGAAACTGCTCACCGGCCGCGACCAGGTCGCCTTGCTCGTATAACGCGCGCGCGTACTCCATGCGCGCGCCGGAGAATCCGGGTTGCGCCGCCAGCACGCGTTCCAGCGGCGCCACGGCCGCCGCAGCGCGGCCGCTGTCGAGGGCCGCAATGCCTAACAGATAGTCGTACATCGGGTCGCCGGCGCGATTGACTTCCTGCGGCAGGAGCAAGGCGTACGCTGCGGCGGAGTTGCCATCCGTAATCAGCGATCGCGCCTGATCAATGAGCGGATCAGCGCCGGACTGCGCCTGCGCGAGTGGCGCAGCACATAGAATGAACAGCGACAGGCCAATGCGAAACTTGCTCATGCGCGAACTCCCTGCACCGCTGCCAGCAGCGGTGTACCCGAATCGTGTTATGTAGAATGCGGCCGCGCAGCGGTGCTATGCAATATGTCAGCTGCGGGTATTGTCGGAAGCGAGAACCACATCACTGGCCCTGTGAGCCAGTTCACAGTTTGGAAGTTGCGCTACTTCGACGTAAAGACGTAGACGCCATCCCAGTCGAGCGGCGGCGGCTGCAGCTGAAACTGCGCAATCCGCTCGAGATAGACATCGAGCAATTTTTCCGGCTGCGCTGCTGCAAGCTCGCGCAACATGTCCTGCGCTTTCGCGAAGTCGCGGGCGCGATACGCTGACAGTGCCTGCTCGAATCGTTCAATGCGCAGGCGTTGCGTTTCGGGCAGCTCGCTCGCGAGACCCAGCGGTTCGAAAATTGCGACCGGTTCGTTCTTGCCCTTGACGCGCACCCGGTCCACTTCGCGACAGACGATGTCGCCAATGGCGGCTGCGGTTGACGCGCTGATCAGTATGTCGACGCCATACTGCTTGGTCAGCCCTTCAAGACGCGACCCGAGGTTCACGGTATCGCCCAGCACGGTATAGGCCATGCGGAACTGCGAACCCATGTTGCCGACATTCATCAATCCGGAACTCACGCCCACGCCCACGTGTACCGGCGGCCAGCCGCGCCGCGCAAAATCTTGGCGTACGGCGTCGAGGCGTTGCACCATGCCCAGCGCGGCGAGGACCGCGTGGCGCGCGTGCTGCGCGTCGAGCAGCGGTGCGCCCCAGAACGCCATGATCGCATCGCCCATGTACTTGTCGATCGTGCCGCGCTGCGACTGAATCACCGCGGTCAGCGGTGTCAGCAACTCGTTCATCATGGCCGTGAGCTCACGCGGACTGAGGCCCTCGGACAGGGTCGTGAAGCCGCGCACGTCCGAGAACAGCACCGACATCTCGCGACTCTCGCCCTCCAGGGAAATCTGCGCATCATCCGCGTCGAGTTCGCTGACAACATCGGGCGGTACATACTGGCCGAAGAATCCCTGCAGGCGCCGCTTGCGGCGCGACTCGATGAAGTAGTCGTAATTTAACAGCAGGAATGCCGCTGCGGCGACATAGATGAGCGGCGTGGCGAGCGTCAACACCCAGCCATAGAAACCAAACAACACCAGGTTGCCGGTGATCGCCAGCAATGCGGCGCCGATGACCACGGCCAGCGCCTTGAGTGGACCCACGCGTGCGACGACCAGGATCATCAGCAAAGCCAGGATCGCCAGTGTTGTTAGCTCCAGCAGCAGAGCGCGCGGCGGCACGGCGCGCACATTGCCATCGAGCAGGCCCGCAACCATGTTCGCGTGAGCCTCAACGCCGACATACTGGTTCGCGACCGGCGTTGGGCGGATATCCAGCAGGCCCGGTGCGCTGGTGCCAATCAGCACAATGCGATCTTTGAGGACCGCCGCGTCTGCCTGCTGCGCGAGTACATCAGACGCGGAAACGTAGGGAAAACTGCCGACGCCGCCACGAAACGGTGTCAGCGCCGCGCCCTGCTCGTCGACTCGGGTGCGCACGCCCGCGAGCTCGATGTAGTCCAGTCTTTCCGCCGCGCTGCGCTCACCGCGAAAACCGAACTGCAACGCCGCTCCGGCTTTCGACAGTCTCGCGGTCGCGAGCGCCAGCGATTCGTAGAGGTTGCCGCGATAGCGCTGCAGCAGCGGCATGCGGCGCACGACACCATCGTCGTCGACTAACGAGGTATTGAAGAATCCTCCGGCGCTCGCATTCTGCTGAAACAATTCAAGATTGCCGGTATAGCCGGCCGCTTCCACCCACGGGACCCGCGTCAGCGTTGCGCCGTTGACCGCGATCGGCTCTGGAATGGCGCCGACCGTCGCCGGCTGGCCGGGATCCAGTTTCGCCTTGAACACGTAGCCCAGCACCACATCGCGCGCGACCAGCGCCTCGGAAAATCGCTGATCGGCATCGAGCGCGCCGCGACGGGCGTCAACCCACGGCGCAATGCGCGCGTCGCCGGCAAAGCTCTGCGACAGTTCCCGCAGCACCTGCAGGCCCGTTGCCTTCTCGGGTTCCGGAAAAGTGATGTCGATGCCGACCACTCGCGCGCCGTAATCATCGAAGAGCCGGTCCAGCAGCTCGGCGAGGCGGGTGCGTGACCACGGCCACTGCCCGACCGCCGCGAGGCTGCGCTCATCGATATCCACAATGACAATTCGCGGGTCATGGCCTGGCAAAAGCGTCTGGCGTACCCGAAAATCGTAAAGATAGCCTTCGACCCGATCGATGAGCCCGTAGCGCGTCAGTCCCAGGACATGCGGCAATAACAACACCAGTGGCAACAGCGCCAGGCCAAGGTGAATGAACGTACGGCTCTGCCGCCAGAATGGGCGCCTGCTCGAGGTCATGCGCGATTAGACCACAGGCAGCGGCGTCGCCGCCTGCGGCCCGGCACTACGGTTGCTTGGCAATCCCCAGCTTCGGCACACCCAGTTGGCCTTCGAGCCGATGCAGGCGCTCGAGGTCGATGGCGCCGACGATATTGACGATCGTAAATTCCTTGCGCTCGATCGCGAGCACCGCGAGTCCCATGGCCTGCTGCCCCGACAGCATGATGTAGACCTCTACATTCGTGTTGTCCTTGCGGCTGCGGGCGCCGACGATGCGGCTCCAGCCCGGCGCTGTTAGCTGGCTGCGCACCATGTCGACATCAGCCTTTTGCGGCGTAAAAGGCTCATCGAAGGTATAGCTGCGCACGTACACGCCCTGCAGGCCGCTGACGATTTCTTTGACACCCGCTTCTTCCGGATTCTTGGCATCGAGATAACGGCTGGCCATGCCGAGCAGCGCGGCGTCGAGCGTGACTTCGACGGTCTCACTGGCCCTGGCTTCCAGCCCGGCCAGGTCCGGCAGCCTGATCTTGCCGCTGGGATCCGCCCATGCCGGCCCGGTGGCTAACAAAGTTGCGATGGCTAACAATCTACTGATTCGGGTGTTCACGTCTCATTCTCCTTGTCGACGGCCTGATAGGCCAGGTCGAGTTTGCCGCTGGTGACGCGCAGCGCCTCCAGCAATTCCTGTTTGGCGCGCAGGCCGGCGGCCTGCTCGCGTTGTTCCAGCACTTGCTGGCGCAAGCCGATGGCCAGCACCAGCGACGCGGCGATTGCGGCCGCCCAGCCCAGCCAGCGGCGAGTCGCGGCGTGATTCTCACGCGGCAATCGCTGCATTACGCGTCGCGTAAAGAGCTCGCCGGGATCGTCGGCGCGCAGCGAACGGCGCAATGCGTCCTCAAGTTGCTCCGTCATGACGGCTGCCCTCCTCGCTCAACGGCAAAGTGTTCGCGCAGGAAGTCCAGCGAGCGCTTGAGGTGGCTCTTGACGGTGTTCAAAGGCATCTCCAGCACCTCGGCAATGTCCAGCGGATCGAGATCCGCCTGGTAACGCAGCAGCACCACGGCGCGAGCCTGCGGTGCGAGCCCGACGACCAGGCGCTGCAACTTTATTTGTAACATCGGATCGTCATGGTTCTCTGGCGCAGCCGGCTCATATTCTTCAAACGGCGTGTTAGCTGTCAGCGGGGCGTTTTGTCGCAGCCGGTCGATCGCAAGATTGGCGGTGACGCGCCGCAGCCAGAAGCGCAGGTGCGCGGCCGAGGTGAGATCGCGCAGCGCATGAAACAGCTTGAGAAACACGTCCTGCGCCAGTTCCTCCGCGAGATCACCCCGGTTCAGCATGTGCAGCGCCAGGCCGTACACCGAGCGCTGGTGTGCGCGCACCAGGACGGCAAACGCCTGGCGATCGCCGCGCTGTGCGCGTGACAGATCCTCATCCTCGTTGTTAGCTGCCTGCAGTAACACGCCGGACGCGCTCCAGTTGCTCGATGCTGATCGAACCGACGATGTTGACGATGGTCAGCTCGCGTGGCTCGGCCGAGATGACCGCGAAGCCCTTGGTCTCGCCGTTCTCGATGCAGATGAAGACATCGACTTGTTCGTTTTCCTTCGCGTTGCGAACCTTGACGAGCTGACTCCACTGCGGCGTTTCGAGTTGCCGGCGCACGATGTCGACGTCGGCCTGCGTATAGGCGTGGTCGGTTGCGAATTCGTAGCTGCGGACCTGGACCCGTTTCAGTTGCGCCAGCAGTTGCCGGTCGGGATCCTTGTCGTCCGCGTCGGACAGCTTGAGCGCCAGCCGCAACAAGGGGCCGGACAGACTGAGAGACGTCTTGTCCGAAGCCTTGCGGTTCAGGTGATCATAATTCGGGATCCGCAGTTCGCCGCTGCCGGCCGCGGCGCAGGCCGACAGCAGCAGCAGGCTCAAAGCGGCTAAACATGTTCTTGCGACCATCGACGCCCCCTGTTGGTATCGGTCTTACAACCTATACGTTCCAGGGGGCGCCCGAGGGTGCAAGTCGGCCAGCGGCCGGCTTTTTGGACCGGCGCGCGGGCTATTTCTTCTTGGCCGCTGCGTCTGGCGCCGGGGCAGGTGCCGCCGCCGGGGCCGGTGCGGGCGGCCTGTCCGAATTCCAGATGTCCCGGATGTAGCCCCACTTGCCCTGGCGCTTCTGATAAACGCCGATGTAGCTGCCGCTGTCGACCACCGCGCCGGCGGCGTTCTTGACGTCGTAAGACCCGGAGTCAAATGCCAGGTCGCCGGACACCTCAAGAATGCTGGCTTCCGCAATATCCAGCGTCATTCCGGCCGCTTTGGCGGCCGTTATGCCGCCGTCCATCGAGGCGCGAATGGCCACGCGGCCGGTAGAAGCGGGCTCGCCGGGCGGCATCACCACGGCGTCTTCCCAATACATGTCGGCGATCCTGTCCGCGTCGCCCGCGTTATATGCGGTGTCAAATTCCACCAGCATGGCCCGCAGCGCCGCCTTATCCGCCGACGTGTCCGCCGGGGCTTTCTGGCAGCCCACGAGTGCCAATAATCCAGCCGCGGCAATTGCGGCTACTCTTAAGTAATCCATGAAAATCTCCCCATTTTTTTCTTGTTGCGCGGCTCCACACCTGCCGTGAAACCTGATCCTACTCCTGCGCTTCGCGGAATTCACCTTGCAGGGGCCGCCGAACTCCCGGCGGTGTTCCTAACACCAGGGTCCCGCGCGGGACGCTCGACCACCTGCGCTCACGAGAGTATGGTTGAACGCTGCCTGGGCACTTACACGGTACCGCGATGCAAAAAGGCCGCCATTTCCTGATGCCGCTCAGTGGCGGCGTGATCGCTCTGCTGCTCGCAACTGGCGCAAGCGCAGCCAGTGACCAGGACATGCAGCACGCAGGCCATGCGTTAGGTACGGTGGACTTTCACGTCAGCTGCTCCCCGCCGGCCCAGGTGGAGTTCAATCGCGCCGTTGCGCTACTGCATCACATGACCTATCCGCAGGCGCGGGAGGCGTTTCAGCAAGTTACCGCGATCGACCCGCAGTGTGCGATGGCGCATTGGGGCATTGCGATGACGCTGTTTCAGCCGCTGTGGCCCACGCGGCCCGGACCTGAAGCGCGGCAGCATGGCTGGGACGAAGTGCAACAGGCGAAGACACTCAAGCCACCGACGGAACGCGAACAGCTTTTCGTCGCAACCACCGAAGCGTTCTTCCTTGAGCCCGCATCCCCGGACTATTGGTTGCGCATCCGCCGCTGGGCACAGGCGACAGAAAAAGCTTATGTGTCATTTCCCGATGACGCCGAGGCCGCCACTTTCTACGCCCTCGGGCTGCTGGCCACCGCCCCCTCGGACGCGATCTCCCGCACGAATTCCGACAAGGCTGCCGAAGTCCTGCTGCGCGTTTACGCACGACATCCCGATCACCCGGGCGCCATGCACTATCTCGTCCATGCTAACGACGTGCCGGGACGCGAACGCGAGTCGCTGGAGATAACCCACAAGTACGCGGCCACTGCTCCGCGCAATCCGCATGCGCTGCATATGCCAACGCATATCTATACCCGCGTCGGTGATTGGAATGCATCGATCGCCGGCAATCTGCAGGCCGCCGATGCGGCCCTGGAGTATCCGGCGGGAGACAGGGGACAATACGTGTGGGATGAATTCCCGCACGCAATCGAGTACCTCATCTATGCCTATCTGCAGCAAGGCGCGGACGACAAAGCGTTTGCGCAGTTGCAGCGGCTGCGCTCGACTGCCAACCTGGAACCCAGCTTCAAGACCGCGTTTCACCTGGCGTCGACACAGACCCGCTACGCACTGGAGCGGCGTGCATGGACCGAGGCCTCGCAGCTCACGGCGCGCGAACCCGCGACTCTCGACTGGGACCGATTCGCCTGGCCGGAAGCCGTCGTACGATTCGGGCAAGGCCTGGGCGCCGCACACCTGGGACAATTTGAAGAGGCCAGGACGGCGAGTGCGCGGCTGGTCGAACTCGAGGCTGCCGCCCGCAAGGCCGGGGAGGTTCTGTTCGCGCGGAATATCCAGGTGCTGGGTCTCGAGCTGAACGCCTGGACCACGCACGCTCAAGGACAAAAGGAATCCGGCGTCCGGTTGATGCGAGAAGCCGCTGATCTCGAAAACTCGACGCCGAAGCCACCCGTGACACCAGCACCTACCTTGCCGGCTAACGAGTTATTGGGAGACCTGCTGATGGAACAGAACCAGCAGGCAGCGGCGCTCGCATCCTACAAGCATTCGATGCAGCTGTATCCGCGACGATTCAACTCCGTGCTGGGCGCAGCGCGCGCCGCCCGCGCGCTTGGCAAGGCTGCGTTAGCTCGCGGTTTCTATCAGGAACTTCTCGGTATCGCCCAGGGCGGGACACGAAATGCGGCGCTCGCCGAGGCGAAGCGCTACCTGTCGCCGGCCGCTGGCCGGACCAATGGCCAACGACTATGATCGGCGTCAACGCGGCGCCGGCCTGACTGCCGATCTGGCGACGCGTGTGCGATGACTCAGACCCTGGAATTTCTCGCGGCATTGTCGGCCGCACTGTTCGCAGGCGCCGCACTCGATAGACCCGGCGATCCGGTGGAGACACCGGCCGGCTGATCCGGCAGCCAGTCACGCGATGTCATACGGCTGACATGTCGCCGATTCACAGTGGGAATTTGGACTGCAGCGATGAACCTTGACGATCCGAATCCTGACGCATCGCGAGCGCCGGCCGGCGATTTTGCGTCCATCGTCGCGGCCCGCTGGTCGCGCCGCGATTTTATCGCAGCCGGTGTCGCAACGGTTTTTGCAGCACCCGGCGCCGCGAACTCCGCCGGCCGGTTTCCGACCAGTATTGAACCGACGCGTGACGACCGTCTGGTTTTGGCACCCGGCCTGCGCCACGACCTTGTGCTGCGCTTTGGCGATGCCCTGTGGCCCGGCGACCCGGGCCAGCAGCCGCGCGAGCGGCTGACAACCAACTGGCTGGATGCGCACGCGGCGAAACGACAATCGCGGCGCTTTGGCGACAACTGCGACGCGGTTGCCTACTTTCCCTTGAACGGCTCGAGTGCGGACGGGCTGCTGTGCGTCAATCACGAGTACGTGGTTGAAGATCTTTTATTTGCGGGCTTCGCGGCGGAGGCACGACGAAATCCGACCGGACGCCGCGACTGGATAACGCGTCACCCGCACGCCGTGCCCTGGATGCAGGCGGCGCACGGTGTCAGCGTAGCGAGGGTCTCGCGGCGCGGATCGCGCTGGGTACATGAAAAAGGCGGGCGCTACGCCCGCCGCATCACGGCTAACACGCCCTGCGAACTGAACGGCCCTGCACGAGGCGCTGACCTGCTCAGGACCGGTGCCGATCCGGCGGGCGCGCGGGTGCTGGGGACCCTGGCCAACTGCGCGGGCGGCAAGACGCCCTGGGGCACTTATCTGACAGCCGAAGAGAATTTCCAGGATTATTTCGGCGGCGCACGCGCCTGGAGCGGTGCGTCGCCGGACCTCCTAACAATGCAGGCACACCAGCGTGTTCCGCTACGCGAGCGCTCCGCCTACGGCTGGGAGCTGATTGACCCGCGCTTCGACCTGCGCCATGAACCTAACGAACCCTTGCGATTTGGCTGGATTGTCGAGATCGATCCCAGCAATCCCGACCGGGCACCCCGCAAGCGCACCGCGTTAGGACGGTTCATGCATGAAGCCGCTAACTCCATTCTGACACGCACCGGCCGGGCCGCGGTTTACATGGGTGATGATTCCAAGTTCGAGTACATCTACAAGTTCGTCAGCCGCGATCGCTTCGATCCGAAGGACCGCGACCACAATGCCGACCTGCTGGACCACGGCACGCTCCATGTCGCGCGTTTTGACGCCAGCGGCCGCGGTGCGTGGCTGCCGCTGGTGCACGATGAAAAGGGTCCGCTGAATTCCCAGACAGGCTTTCGCAACCAGGCGGATGTGGTGATCAAATGCCGGGCTGCCGCGGATATTCTCGGCGCAACGCCCATGGACCGGCCCGAGGATGTCGAGCCGAATCCGCTGACCGGCCGTGTCTACATCGCCTGCACCATGAATGGCGATCGCCGTAGCGAGCCTGGCGGCGTGCCGGCGAGCGGCCGCGTGGTCGATGCCGCCTGCGACAGCGCCAACCCGCGCCCGCAAAATGACTTCGGGCATATCATCGAACTGGTCGAGGCCGGCGACGACGCCGGCAGCCTGGCTTTTTCCTGGAATCTTTTTTTGTTAGCCGGAAATCCGCGCAACCCCGGCGCCCGATTCATCACCCGCTATGAAGACCTGCAGTCCGGCAACCTGACCCGCGATACCACCTACTACGCCGGCGCCGACGCCCGCGAGCGTGTCAGCCCCATTGCCTGTCCCGACAATCTCGGCTTCGATCCCGCCGGGCGCCTGTGGATCGCGAGTGACGCCGACAGCCGGCTCATTGCCAACAACGGCTGCTTTGTCGTGCCGACTGCCGGCCCCGACCGCGGGCTGCTGCGCCAGGTGGTCAGCGGTCCGGTCGGCTGCGAGATCTGCGCCTGCGAGTTCACGCCCGACGGCCGCACCATGTTCCTGTCGATCCAGCATCCCGGCGAAGGCGGCTCCATCGACCAGCCTGTTAGCCATTGGCCGGATGGCGGCGATTTGCCGCCCCGTTCAGCGGTTGTCGCGATCAGCCGCGACAACGGTGAACCGCTGTAGCCGACGTGGCAAACTGGCCGACGTGAAGATAGACATCGTTCTCGAAGCTGGCCTCCCCGCAGCGCAGGTCGAGGCGCTGGCCGTCCAGGCCGAAGCGATCGGCATCAACACCCTGTGGGTCGCGAGCTTTCCGTCACGCCGTGACCCGGTGCCCGCGCTGGCGCTGGCCAGCCGCGCCACGCACCGCATCCGGCTCGCGAGCCTGCCGGTCAGTCCTTATGAAGTGCATCCGCTGCGGATCGCCGACCAGCTCCTGACGCTGAATGAGCTGTCGAACGGCCGCGCCGGCATCCTGATCGGCGGTCTCGGACATTCAGTCAGCCGCGTCACCGGGCTCGAGCCCAAACGTCGAATCACCGCCGTACGCGACACGCTGACAATTCTCAAGAACCTGAACCCGAATCAGGCAGGCCAACACCGCGGCGAGATGTTCTCGCTCACCGACTACCGCGCCGAGTGGGCTACGCAACAGCCGCCCTTTGTGTATGCCGGCGCGACCTTCGAAAAGATGCTGACCATGGCCGCAGCAATTGCCGACGGCACCATGCTCTCGGACGCACCGCTCGGCCGCATGCCCGACATCAACCGCTGGATCAAGGCGGGCCTAACAAGCGGCGGTCGCCAGCGACAGGATTTTCGCGTCAATAATTTCATGGCCTGGCACGTCAAAAAGGACAAACAGGCCGCGGTTGCTGAAGCGCGCCGCGAACTGGTCTGGCGCGGGTTCCTGTTGCCCTGGTTTACCGAGACATTTCTCGATACCGCGACGGCCAGGGCCGTCGAGGCGGCCAAACCGTCATTCCTGAAGGCATTTTTCTCGCGCTCAGCCACGATCGAAGGCGTTCCGGAGGCGGTGATCGAGCAGCTCGTCGATCACCTGACCCTGACCGGAGATATTTCCGATATCGGGGCAATTGCCGGTAAGATCAACGCGATGGCGACGGCCGGTCTCGATGAGGTTGCGCTGCGCCTGCATGATGATCCGGCCGAGGGCCTGCGCATCATTGGCGAATATCTGCTACCGGCCCTCGGATGTTAGGTAACTTATGAGCCCTGAAGATCGCAATGACTCAGCGAACGCCACGTCCGTGTCGTGGGCTGACCAGCTGCTCGGCTTTCTGTCGACCGCGCAGGGCAAGGTGATCGCCGCCACGGCCGTGGCCGCCATTGCCGGCGTCGCATACAAGCTGTACAACGCCCCGCCTGCCGAAGGCTCGCTGGTGGTCAACGTGAACACCGCGACGGAGCAGGAAATCGAGACGATCCCGAAAATTGGCGCGGCGCGGGCCGCACTGATTATCGCCGGCCGCCCCTACACGAGCGTCGACGATCTGCTGCGCGTCAAGGGCATCGGCCGTAAGACGCTGGACGAAGTGCGCCCTTACGTCAAGGTCGCAGGCGACACCGGAAAACGGGGCTAGTTGTCCGGCGCCCGTAGTGACTGCAGCCGGCGGGCCCTCTATGAAAACCAGACTGTTAGCATTTATTGCCCCGTTAGCACTTGGCGCGGACGCAGCATGGGCAGATGGCAATTCGATGCACAACATCCAGTCCACGATCAGCGGCGTATACACGCTGGCCGAATGGCACATCGATGGCGTCGCGTACACGCCGCCGCAGGTCGCCGGACGTTTTGTCCTGCTCGATGGAACGATCACGACAGTCCTGCACAATCGGAGTCAAACCCAGAAGCAGACGACCAGCACCATGGTCGGAACTTACACGCTCGACTCAAGCGTGTTCACCTACGGGTACGAAGATGTTTCTACCTCTGCCGAGACGCCATCCGGCGCCTCGGTCTCGCACGAGCTGCCCTGGAAAGGCCGGCGCGCGTTTACCGTGAGTGCCGAAAACGGCGTCGTTCATTTCCGTGCGGTGGGCGGACATCAGGAATTTGCATTCAGCGCCGAAGGCATGACGTACACGGAGGATGGGACACCCCTGCGCACCTGGCGTCGAGTCACAAGCACAAGCGGTCGCACGCGCTAACAACTAATTACCTGTCCGGCGCCAGCCGGCGTAAGATTCAGATCTGTAAGGAGACCACCATGCTTCAGAAATTATCGCTGCTCGCGCTGCTCTCGATCTTTGCCGCAGGAACCGTGTATGCGGCGCCGGCCCTGGACTCCGCAGGAAAATGCCGTGACAACGGCAAGTTCGTTGCCGCAAAACTCTGCGCGACGAACGCCCCTGCTGCCGGCAGGTGCCGGGACGCAACGACCAAGAAATTCGCCAAGTGCGGCGCGCCCGGGACTGAGCCCGTCCCTTCTAAGAAATAGTCGCTCTGGCGTCAGCCTGTCCGCTCAATCAGCGAACAGGTACTGACAACTCGGATCGTCGGGCGCGTGCCTCATGATTCGATCGTAGAGCGCGACATTTTCCGAGACCGCGCGTTCGACATCTTCCGGCAACAGGAAGCCCGTGGCGCGCTGGCGTGCCGCCGCGGCCCGAACTTTCGCGATGAAGAACTCACGCGTCGGGTAGCGCGACTCGAGACTGCGGCGCGGGTCGCCACGCGCACGACGTTCGGCTTCCGTGCGCGCGAACGGCACGAAACTGCCGTCGAAGCGGCCCGTCGCCCACGCGAAACCGGTTTCCGGCGCGCGCAGATTCCAGCCGGTGTGCGTACCTAACGGCGCCTGCAGCTCGATGAGCCTGACGCCGCCGCGGTCATTGCCATCAGCATCGGGCGCCGGCACGCGTGTTTCGAACGCCTGGCCTTGCACTGGCGGAACCTGATCGGCAATGCCGTCTCTTGCGAAACGCGGACCAAAATCGAGGCGTGGAACGCGCAAATTCTGCGCGGGCGGTGCCAGTCCAATGCCTTGCGGAAATGCTGCGCGGTAAGCTTCGACGCTGACCAGCGTGCGGTCCCGCAGTCTCGGGTACGCGGTCGGCGGCGGCGCGACGTCCGTAGTGACCCAGCGCTCGAGCGCGACGATCAGGGCTCGCTCGGCCAGGTAGTGATCCGTCGTCGACACGCAGTTCATGAATGGCGCGCGGGTACGCGAGCGACCGACGTAGTGCTGCGCGCCCATGAACGCATAGAGCCGCACAGAGGCTGCCGGCGCCACGTCCGCGCGGCCATCGGGCGTGGTCGCAATTAGCGAGGCATCGCGGTTCCAGAATTCCGTCGAGGTGTTAGCAATGATCAGCTTCGGCAGCCGGCCGCGTGCATCGCATGCATGATCGAGGGTCGAGCCTGTCAGGCCCGTAACCGGATCCCGGGCGGGTGTACTGGTAAATGGAAAGACATCGGCCGGATAGTCATGCTCTTCGAGCATCGACGGATGACGAGTCGGCTGCACAAAGCGGCTGTTGAATCCCGCGGATCCGCCCGCACCGGGCACCTGCATATAGGCGCCATCAAAAACGAGGCGGCCGGTTTCATCGACGTTGAGTCCGTCATGCAACATCCGCCCGATGACGCGACCGGATTGACTGATACCGAAGATCAGGACCTTGCGCGGGATCGGAGCGCCTTCAAACGGATGATCTCGAAAGTACGCGAGCAGATCGCGAATACCGGCCAGGCCCGCGCCGGTCACGTAAGGGTCGCGCGCCCGGTAGGTAAGTTCATAGATCGTGTCCCATTGAAACCCGCCGTCCAGCTGCACGCGCCCCGGACCACCCGGCTGCTCCGGCGCCACGAAATGCCAATGCGCGCGATCGAGCGCAATTCGCGCATCGCCCGGGCGCCGGCGAGCGGTCAGGACCGCTGCCGGGTCGTCGGGCGTTGCGGGTTCATACGTCAGGCCGCGCATGCCCGCATAGGTCGCGATGTCGGTTGGTGCGTTGACGATGAACTCGTTTTGCACCGGGCCGGTGATCGGCGTGCCGTCGGATTCGCGTGCGATCGGCGGCGCCAGTACCAGCGGCTTCACGCCGGGCGCCTGCGGCGCCACATCCCAGGTCCAGGCCGAGAACAACAGGCTGAAACCATGCTGCATCAGGAATCCATCGCCCGCATCGGCAGCCGTGGTCGGATCGTTGTTAGCCGGGCTGGCGCCGTTGACCTGGCCGAGGATGGCGATGCCACCGCGGTTATTCACGTCATACAGCAGCGTTGACATGCGCGCCTGCACAGGCCGTAGCAGGATGAACTCGCTGGCGAACGTCACGCGACCGTTGGCATCGCGCGGCGCGCGCTGCAGATCGACGATACGCTGATTCGCCGCAGCGCCGGGATCGAGACTGAAGGTCGCGACTCCCCGGATCTTTTCGTAACGGCCGGCAGCGCCAAAGCTAACACCAGGCGCAAAGGCCGACCGTTCGAGAACGCGGACGCCGATGACTTCGGCGCGCGCCGGGACCAGCGCCACCAGAATCAGCGCCGCGCATGCGATCAAAACACTCCGGGTCAATTCGGCCCCGACTTTCGTTGAGCTGTTATGGCTCTGGCGCCGTTTCCACACCCGGACAGTTGCGATCGAGTGAATTACTTGGCAGCGGCGAGCGCGGCCACCGGACTGTCGGCCGGCAACATGTGCTGGAAGCCGAGCAACGCGGTCGCGAGCGTCTTGACCTTGGGCGTCGCCTTGGCGTTAGCCAAGATCGCCTGCAATTTGGCCTTGTCCTCGGCACTCGGAAAATGCTTCAGGCTGGCGACGACCTGCGCGACGGTTTTTTCATCCGCGCTGCTGGCAGGGTCGGCGGCGATGGCGCCCAGTGCGCTGACGTCCGCGGCTGATGGCACGTGCTTGACCGACATCAGGATTTTGGCGATCGCCTGCGTGCTGGCGTCGCCTGCAAAACTGTAGCCGCTGAACGCTACGCTGGCGATGAGCAAAATAGCCTTGAGTGTGGACTTGCTGTTCATGGAGTTCCCCGACTGATTAATGGAATATTTAGGGATCGGTCGAATACCCAAGATACTACCGTGGTCCCGCGGGGTCCAGCAGATTGTTAGGTACCGCATGCCTGCGGTGACGGCCCTTTGCCACCAAACAGCTGATATCACAATCCCCTCAAGCGGCGTTGCGCTTCCATGATTT
Source organism: Gammaproteobacteria bacterium (assembly GCA_043738315.1). GTDB lineage: Bacteria > Pseudomonadota > Gammaproteobacteria > Steroidobacterales > Steroidobacteraceae > UBA964. Next base: position 12,612 of record JAYUGT010000154.1, on the reverse strand, counting down.
TCGCGCGCCACAACCTCAACTGACGGCTTTCTAAAAGGCATCGGAAACATTGGCAAGGACGTTGACGGCGGAAATCCAAATCGGAGAGACTCAACGTCGGGTTGGATGCACATTTGGACAAGATGAAGTGGGCCGGTCAGACACCGGTAGGTGGGGGACAATGAGAAAAATGCTTTTAGGCGTGGCAGCCATCGTGGCGCTCGCAGCACATCACACAGACGCCATTGCAGACGTGTCTTGGAATCATTGTCCGATCACCCCGGAAGGCCGTCAATGCATTCAGGAACCGCACGTAATGGTCAAAGCTGACCCGCTCACCGTGAATTCGGGCAAAGACAAAATCAAATACAACCACTGGGTCGTGGCAAAGTACATCTGTAATTTGGACATAAATATAACTGCGAAGACCGTCGAAACCATATCTCATGGAACGACTGTCAAGACCAAAGACGGCGTCTATAACAGTTCAATTCTTGACTATAACTATGATTCCAAGGAGAAGACCGTCGTATTGACATGCGATACAGGGACTCCGCAACAGCTGCCGCTGGCCGATAAAGCCACACTCGCTAAGATCGGATGGGTTTCATCGGAAGCAGCGCCTGCGCCCGCCAACCTTCCAAAGTTCGATCTGGATGTGCTCGAGCATGGCTGTGGACCGGATCCATGGATCGGCAACGAGTACGATCTATTCAGACAAAATGCGAAGACAATGAACATTGGCAAGGCCAGTTTGCAGGCCCTCCAGATGACTGCAGCCGATTTGTCGAAAAACGTCGCTTCCGACGAAACCAAACAACAGAAGCGCCTGGACCAGTCTTTGCTGTGCGTCATCAAGGCCCGTATGAAGCAGCTCGAGAGCTCGCCTCCCAAGGCCACGGATCTGAACCGCAAGGCCCTGCTCCAGAGCCTGCCGCGCAGAGGAGACGGTGATGGGACCGCACTGCTGAAGGAATCTGTCGCGCTTGCGGCAGAGGATCCCGCTACCAAGGCCGCGCGCGCGCGGGAGAAGGGAGAACAGCGGAGACGGGACGAGGCGGTACTTCGTCAGGCCAGCAGCGATTACATTCAGGGTGTCGTCACGGCGACCGCCAGTCAGATCGAGCAGGCCCAGCAGACCTCGGGATCAACTGGCTCGAGTGCCACCCAGGGCGCCGCCTCGCCGTCTGACGGTGATTGCGGCACGACGATCGCGCACGCCTGCAAATGATGAGGACGCGCCGGAGCTCAGCACGGCGTGATCGCTGGCTTTTCGGCGCAGCGGCATTGCAGCTCGCGCAGACAGAATCGATTCGTAGCTGCTAACGGATATCAGGCGGGAGGTTTCATGATGAGATTCATCGCAGCTCTTGTTTTCTTGGCGCCCATCGCGGCGACGGCCGGCGCGCCGGCGCCGTTAGTGCCGGTGTTCCAGGGCCTGTTGCCCAAGGACTTCGTCGTCAAGGACGCGGTCCAGCCGGCGCAGGCCGGCGACTTCAAGGGCAAGACCCTCGGCATTGTGGCCTCCAGCAATATGGAGAACATTACCAAGTGGTGGGTGGACTTCTATGAACGCGGTGGCGCGGAGCGTCAGGCGCAGAACTTTGCGCTGGCTGCGGGGGCGCTGTCGGCCGCGGGACAGTCCGCCTCGGCAAACGGCCTGCAGAAAGGTTCGGCGATAGCCGAACAGGGCCGGGGCTTGGTGCGGGATGCTTCCGATCCCCGCGGCTTCACGGAGCGCGTCGTCGGCGCGATCGGCCCCTTCTTCGCGAAGGTGGTGGTCGCGAAGGACGTCGCGGGTGCTTTCGACCAGGGCGCTGACTATGTTGCGGTGCTGGACCTCTGGTGGACATTCTATCCGGCATTCACCAACAGCAAGTGCCGATCGAATGGGTCGGTAAACGTCTTCGATGACGCGCTCGAGCGCGTGCTGTTAGCCGAGGGGAAGAGCGACTTCAAGCGCGATTCGGTGTGGAGCCTCAGTCCGGGGAGCATCGTGACGGGGACCGCCAATTCCATGGCGCGTGTCATCCAGGTCCCGGGCGAACAGATCGAGCAGGCCTTGCGCCAGAAGTTGGGTCCGCCGCCTCCGCCGTCTGCGCCGGAGCCCGTCGTGCCGGTGCGCACCGCGTCGCCGATCCAGCAGTGCATCGAGGCCTGCAAGGCCAACACGACGCGCACGGCGGAGCAGTGCTTCGACTCGTGTAATGTTCCGGGTCGTTGATGCTCGCGACGAATCATTGCGGGCACAATCATCGGGCCCCTTCGGGGGCCCTTTTCTTTTGTTAGCACCCGATAATTAGTCGATGTCCCCGACCCATTGTCGATACGCTAATGCCGAGGCCGGACGACCTCACAATTGGATTTGGTGGGCCCGGAAGGATTCGAACCTTCAACCAAGGGATTATGAGTCCCCTGCACTAACCGTTGTGCTACAGGCCCGCGCGGCATCCGTGAATAATGGCCGTAATTATCGCATCTTGCGCAGGCGGCGGGCGTCTGCGCTAGGATTCACGCCATGAAACTCTACTACTCCCCTGGCGCCTGCTCTCTGGCGTCGCATATTGCCCTGCGCGAAGCAGGCCTGCCATTCGAACTGGTCAAAGTCGTGGGCCGCGGCGTTCCCAAGACCGCAGGCGACGAGGCCTACCTCGACGTGACGCCGAAGAACTATGTCCCGGCCCTGCGCCTGAATGACGGCCAGGTGCTGACCGAAGGCACGGCCATCATGCCTTACGTGGCAGATCAGGTACCCGCCAAACATCTCGCGCCCGCAGCCGGCACGCTGGAGCGCTATCGACTGCACGAATGGTTCGGGTACCTCAATTCCGAAGTGCACAAGGCATTCGGCCCGTTCTTCACGCCAGGCACCAGCGACGAGGCCAAGCAGGCCGCGCGCGACAACCTCGGACGCAAGTTCGATTTCATCGTCTCGCAGCTCGGCAGCCGCGACTATCTGTTAGCTTCGGGTTTCTCGGTCGCTGATGCCTACCTGTTCGTGTTGTTAGGCTGGACAAAGATCGTCAGCGTCGATCTCGCCAAGTGGCCGGTGCTGGCGGCCTACCATGCGCGCATCGCCGCGCGCCCGGCCGTCGTCGAATCCATGAAGGCCGAAGGCCTGATCAAGTAGGTCCCATGTCAGCATATCTCCTGGTGCAGGGCACCATTACGGACCTGGAAGGCTTCAAGGCCTACAACGCCGCGCTGCCGCCTATTTACCAGAAATTCGGCGGGCATTACCTGACCGTCACGCCGGCCGCCAAAGTGGAAATCGCCGAAGGCGAGCCGCGCAACGAAAGCATCCTGATCGCGAAGTTTCCGTCGAAGGAAGCGGCCTGGGGTTTCTGGAAGTCGGCGGAATACACCGCGGCCAAGAAGCTGCGCGAAGGCAAGGGCCGGTTTTTCGTCACCGTGCTGGACGGTATGCCGGGCTAGCTTACGGGCGGCAGGCCCTTGCGAAACAGCGCGCCGACCATGCGGCGCACCCAGGCCTGACGTTCGGCATCGAGCTCGGCCTTGAACTTGCCGTCGGGCTCGAACTGCTCCACGGCCTCGGGCGCGGCAATGCCATGGCGGGCGAGCACCTGCTCCAGCACCGCCTGCCGGTCCTTCAGGATCCACAACTCACCTAACACACTGACGTAGGCCGCGGCCAGGTCATCGATGCGCCGGTGCAGCAGGAAGTCAGTTTCCGATTTGTTAGCAGCCGCGGAACCGGTCAGCGGCTTGCGCGGCGCGGCCGTCTTGCGCCGCTTGACTGTCCTGCGCAGCTTGGCTTTCTTGCGGCGTTTAGCCGGTTTTCGACGCGTCGCCATCCGCTAGCCCGGCTTCCGGCCGTAGACGATCCACGGATACTTGGCTGCGCCGAGCCCATAGCTGCGCGTCTTTACGAAGCCCGCGTCGCGTGCTGCAGCGGCGAGGTCCAGCGTCGCCGACTCGCGCCAGAACGGCTCCTTCTCGCGATGCGCAGCGCGGTCCTGCTGCCAGACGGCCAGCGGATCCATCTCCTGGAAGCGCGTGACGTCGGCCATCAGCATGTCACCACCCGGCCGCAACACGCGGAACGCCTCCGCGAAAGTTTCGCGGATGGCGGTGCGCGGCAATTCGTGCAGCAGGATGTACGAGGTCACCAGGTCGAAATGCGCCGCCGGAAATCCGCTGTGCTCGTTAGGCACGCGGTGGAGATGCCAGGCCCAGCCATTTTCGTTTGCGACCCGCACGGCGTAATTCAGCAGGCGCTCTGAGCAATCCGTCCCGAAGATTTCCGCCTTTGGAAATTTCTGCGTCAGCGCGGTGGTGTAGTGACCGGTACCGCAGCCCATGTCGAGAATGCACCGGTAGTCGCTGCGCGGGCATTCGGCGGCTGCCGCGGCGCGTTGCGCAAAGATATTGCCGGGAAAGGTCGCGCCCACCACCCAGCGATGAATCAGCTCGCCGTGGATGAAGCCCATGTACTCATGGCCGTCCCAGCCGCCGATGGTGTTATGGAACCAGTTGTGCCAGTAGCCCGGGATCCTGACGTTAGCCGGCAGGGTCAGCTTCGCGGGACCGGTCTGCGGGCCTGTTAGCTGCGGCTCCAGCGTGGCGCGATTCGCCTCGAACGCATCGAAGGCGGCGCGCGTCAGGTTATTGAGGCTCCAGCGATGCAGCGTCAGGTAGTTCTCGTAGGCGCGCGAGTCATGCAGCGCCTCCTCGACCTGTTCATTGCGCCGGTCGAGATCCGCAGCCAGCCGAGCCGCCGGAATGCGCGATTCGATGTCGTGGCGCACGGCGCGCCGCAAATGGCCGCCGACCAGGCCCAGATCGGCAAGAAAGGAAAGTTCGGCGCGGCCGCGCTGGCGCAGGTTGGTTTTCATGATGCCCCGAGTGTAAGCAAGGTAAAATCGCAGGGCCAGCGCTTATGCAAAGGATGACCAGCATGTCGGTTCCAGCCCTGCAGAAACAATATCAACTCATCCGCCAGGAGAGCGGCTTCAAGCTGACGCTCAAGGAAGCACCGGTAGCGCCTCCCAAGGACCACCAGATCCTGATCCGCATGCGCGCGGCGTCGCTGAACCGCCGCGACATCATGGTGGCGAGGGGCATGTACCCGACCGGCCGGCCGGACTGGCTGGTGCCATTGTCGGACGGCGCGGGCGAAGTGGTTGCGACGGGCACCAACGTCAGGCGTTTCAAGGTTGGCGACCGGGTTGCCCCCACTTTCTTCCAGGACTGGGAATCCGGACGCTCATCGCCCCGCACCATGCCCAGTTCGTTAGGCGGCGCGCTCGACGGCGTCCTGTCGGAATACGTCACGCTGCATGAAAAGGGCGCGGTGGCGCTGCCCGCGTACCTCAGTTTCGAGGAAGCGGCAACGCTGCCCTGCGCCGCCGTTACGGCCTGGAGCGCGCTGGTGACCCGCGGGCACATGCAGGCCGGCGACAACGTGCTGCTGCAGGGCACCGGCGGCGTTTCGGTTTTCGGGCTGCAGTTCGCCAAAGCGGCCGGAGCCAACGGCATCATCACCTCGTCGAGCGATGCCAAGCTAACAAAGGCGAAGTCGCTGGGCGCGGTCGCCGGCATCAACTACAAGACCGAACCGGACTGGGAAAAGCCGGTACGCGCCGCGACCCAGGACGTCGGCGTGCACCACGTGCTGGAAGTCGGCGGCTCGGGAACCCTCGCGAAGTCACTCGCGACGCTCGCGTTCGGCGGCCACCTCGCGCTGATCGGCGGGCTTACCAACTTCGGCGGTGACATCCCGGTGTTTTCGCTGATCGGCCGGAACGCCAGCGTGACCGGCATCACCGTCGGCTCGCGCGCCGAGTTTGAAGCCATGCTCGGCTTCATGGTGCAGTATCGTGTGCAGCCGGTCATCGACCGCGCCTTCGAATATTTCAACGCCGAAGCGGCCTACGAGTTCATGGACACCGGCAGCCACTTCGGCAAGATCGTCATCCGCATCTGAAGCGCATCACCACGGCAGTTTTTCGCCAGTGTTGATGCGCATGTCCGCGGAATCGTCGAGCTTGTCGATGTTGAGCAGGGTCGTGCGCACACTTTCTTCCGGTGTCATGCCCTGGCCGCCGAAGCCGCTCTGGCGCAGCAGCCGCGTTTCAACTACTCCGGGCGCGAGGATGCCAACCTTCACGCCCTTGGAGCGCAACTCCGCCTGCAAGGCGCGCATCCCCATGTTCAGGCCCGCCTTGCTGATACGGTAAAAATACAGGCTGCCGAAGCGCTTGGTATTTTCGATCGACGACAGGCCGCTGGTGATCGCGACAATTTTCCTCTGCTGGCTCGCCAGCACGTTGTCGAGAAACGCCCGCGACACCGCGAGCGGGCCGTAGGTGTTCACATGCAGCACTTCTGCAAAAATCGCGTAGTCGAGCTGCTGGAAGGATTGCTTGGCAGGATCGCCTAACGTCCCGGCGTTGTTAAGCAACACGTCGATGGGCTGGCCCTTGTATTTGGCAGCGAGCGCGGCGATATCGGCGTCGCTGGCTACGTCCAGTTTCTCCACCGTGATCAGCTTCGGGCTGGTTTTCGCCAGCGCTGCCAGCTCGGTGGCGGCGGCCGGATCGCGCGTGGTTGCGATCACGCGCCAGCCGCGTGCCGCGTACTGGCGCACGAACTCCAGGCCGATGCCGCGATTGGACCCGGTGATGAGCACGGTGGCAGGCGCGGCGTCGGCGGCGCTGACCACTGCCGCACCCGCAACTCCGATAGCTAACAAAACGACCAATGCCAGAACTTTCTGCGGGATTCTCATGATCTTCTTTCCTATTTGCGTCGCCGGATGCCGCGCACCGGCTCGGCGTCCAGGGGGTTTTCGGGCCAATAATGTCTAGGGTACTGGCCGCGCATGTCTTTGCGAACTTCACTATACGCATTGCGCCAGAAGCTCGCCAAGTCCCGGGTGATCTGCAATGGCCGCCGTGCGGGCGACAGCAGCTTGAAGGTCACCGGCACGCGGCCACCGCCAATGGCGGGTGTGGTCGCGAGGCCAAAAACCTCCTGCATGCGCATCGATGCGCAGGGCGCGTTCGGGTCGAGGTAGTCGATGCCGACGCGCGTGCCGGTGGGCAGCGCCAGATCCGGCGGCGCCAGTTCCTCGAGCCGGCGCGCCTGTGCCGGCGTCAGCCGCGCGCGCAGGATCGCCTTCAGATCGAGGCGCGACAGGTGCGCGCGCCGGCTGCACTCTGTTAGCCACGGTGCCAGCCACTCATCGACACTGGCAGCGAGCTGCGCCTCGGAGAAATCCGGCCAGTCCTCGAGCCCGGGTATCTTCAGCGTCGCGACAAAACGTGCGCGCGCCAGCCATTGACGGACTTCGTCGGTCCAGGGCAAGGCCTCCAGGCCCATGCTGCGCAGCCCCTCGAGCATGGCCGCCGCGACCGCCTCCGGCGCCGGGTCCGGTAGCGGCTTGTCATCGAGCACCAGCGCATCCAGTCGCCGTTGGCGGCGCGCGGCCACGGCCTCGCCCGCCGCATCCCAGCGCACAATGTCGCTGGCCGTGATGTGCGCTGCGAAAATTTCCTCCAGCGACCCGCGGCTCACGGCCACCCCTAACAAAATGCGCGCATCCCGGTCCGAGTCATCGAGATCCAGCGCGACGATGTATTCGCTGTTGCCGAGGGCATCGCTGCGTGCCAGCGTCGCGCCGCGGCTATTGGCCAGCAGATAACGTCCCGCAGCGCCGCCACGCCGCTGGCCGATGCGGTCTGGCCAGGCGACTGCGCACAATGCGCCGGCGTCCGTCGGCATGGCCGCAGTGGCTTGCTTCCCCGGGTTCCTCCGCTGCTGCGCGAGGCGTCGAAACTGCTCGGCGTTGCGGCGGATTGCGGCGGTCGAGTCATCCCGTCCCGCGCCGCGACGCAACGCGGCGAGCCGTGAGCCCAGGTCGAGATCCGCACCCGCAGTCCCCCGCAACATGTCACGCTCACCTAACAACGCCGCGAGGTCCGCGCCCAGGTCGGCGGCCCCATGCGCAATGGCGAACATCATCAGGTTCGCGAGACGGGGATGCATCGGCCAGGCCAGCAGCTCGCGTCCATGCGCCGTGATGCGCCCGGTCGCAGCCAGCGCATCCAGGCGCACTAACAGATCACGCGCGGCCGCCAGCATCGCGGCTGGCGGCGCATCCAGCCAGCGCAGTTGCGCGGCATCGAGCGTTCCCCAGCCCGCCAGCTCCAGTGCCAGCGGACTCAGGTCCGACTCCAGGATTTCGGGCGGCGTGTGCGCGGCAAGCGTGCGATCCGCTTCTTCACTCCAGTTGCGATAGCAGGCGCCGGGCGCAACCCGCCCGGCGCGGCCGCGCCGCTGATCGGCCGAGGCGCGCGACACCCGCAGCGTCTCGAGGCGGCCCATGCCGGTGACCGGATCAAAGCGCGCGCGCCGCACCAGTCCCGAGTCCACCACGATGCGGATACCCGGAATCGTCAGGCTGGTCTCGGCGATGTTCGTTGCTAACACGACACGCCGGGTAGCCGGCAGAGCGGGTTCCAGGGCCGCATCCTGGTCGCCGGCGCTCAGGTCGCCGTACAGCGGCAGCACGCGCACGTCGCGGCCGACGCGGGATTCCAGCGCCTGGGCGGTGCGGCGGATTTCACGCGCCCCCGGCAAGAACGCCAGCACGTCGCCGCTCTCCTCATCGAGTGCGCGCGCGATCAGCGCTGCGAAACCGCGCTCCATGCTGCCATCGAATTCCGGCAGCAGCGGCGCGCCCCGACCGGCATAGTGCGTGGTCACCGGGTAGCTGCGGCCCTCCGCGCTGACAACCGGCGCGTCACCTAACAACTTGGCAACCCGTTCGACATCCAGGGTGGCGGACATTGCCAGCAGCCGCAGATCGGGTCGCAAGGCGGACTGCGCATCGAGGCACAACGCCAGACCGAGGTCGGCCTGCAGGCTGCGCTCATGGAACTCGTCGAAGATCACCAGCCCGACGCCCGCCAGTTCGGCGTCCGTCTGCAGCATCCGTGTTAGCACGCCCTCGGTCACCACCTCGATGCGTGTGGCGCGGGACACCCGGGTGTCGAGCCGCATGCGCAGGCCCACCGTCGCGCCGACTTTTTCGCTGAGCGACGCAGCCAGGCGCTGCGCAACCGCGCGGGCGGCGAGCCGGCGCGGCTCGAGCATCAGGATCTTGCGACCCCCGAGCCAGCTTTCATCCAGCAAAGCGAGCGGCGCCACGGTACTCTTGCCGGCCCCGGGCGCGGCGACCAGCACGGCGTTGGCGGAACGCGCCAGGGCCGCCCGCAGCGCGGGCAAGGCAGTGTCGATTGGCAGACCCGTGGCTCGCATCGGCGAGGATTGTATTGAAATGTTGAAACGAATATCCCTCTGGACGCTCGGCGTCCTCTTTGGCCTGTGGGCGCTGATGGTGGCGTATGCCTATTGGCCGGGTCCCGCCGAGGTCCCTGTGGCCCAGCTGGCGAGCAGCCAGGACCAGTTCATCAGGGTCGGTACTACGCAGTTGCGGTATCGCCGCTACGGCACTGCCGGACCCGGCCGGCCGCAACTGCTGCTGATCCACGGCTTTGCCAATTCGCTGCAAAGCTGGCGCGTGGCGGCTCCTTTGTTAGCCGATTGCTGCGACGTGATCGCCATCGACATGCTGGGCTTCGGACTGTCCGACAAGCCGGCGGACGCGGACTATCACAACCGCGCGCAGGCCGCGCGCGTGGTTGCGGCAGCCCATGCGTTAGGCCAGGGCAATCCGGTGTATGTCGGCCATTCGCTCGGCGGCGCGATCGCGCTGCAGGCGGCGGTCCTGGACCGGGAAGCCCGCGGACTGGTGCTGATGAACCCGGGGATCATCTCGACCGGCGTGCCGAAGATCGTGCAGTTGAGCGTCCCGCCGCTGCCGCGGCTGTCGGCGCGCATGTTCGGCAGCCGCAGCTTTCGTGCGGATTTTCTGCGCAAATCCTATGTGAACCCCTCGATCATCACCGATGCGGTGATCGACGACCTGATGCTCGGCGCACGCAGCGAGGGCTACGCCAGCGGCATGACCTCGATGATGAAACAATACAGCGAAGGCGAAGAAATCGCGCTGGCCCCGCAGGTCAAAGTGCCGACGCTGATCCTGTGGGGCGACCAGGACCGCAACAAGCCGCTGTCTGAAGCGACGCAACTCCAGGCCATGCTGCCGGGATCGAAATTGGTTCATTTTCCGGCATCCGGTCATTACGTGCATGAAGAAGCGGCGACCGGTGTCGCGCAGGCGCTGCAGGCCTGGCTCGTTTCGTCTGCTAACATACCGGCACAAGCACAAGCGGGTCCGCCATGAAACTCGATCCTAATGAACGCAGCGACAATGTCGAGGACTACCGCGGCCGCAGCGGCGGCGGAGGTGGTGGCGGCGGTGGTGGTTTCCGCTTCGGCATCGGCACGCTGGTCATACTGGCCATCAGCTATTTCCTGGGCTTCGATCCGCGCCTGGTCCTCGGCCTGCTGCAGGGCGTGCAGTCCGCAACTCCTGATGCCAGTGCGCCGCTGGAACCCGCGCCAGCCGGCAGCGGCGCGGCGCGCGCCGATGATCCGCAGGCGGTTTTCGTTTCCGCGGTGCTGCGCGACACGGAAAAAACCTGGGGCGACATTTTCCGCGCCGGTGGCGCCCAATACCGGAACCCAAAGCTGGTGCTGTTTTCCGACCAGATCGGCTCAGGCTGCGGCTCCGCGAGCGCGGCCTCGGGACCGTTCTACTGCCCCGCCGACCAGAAGCTCTATATCGATCTCGCGTTTTACCGGCAACTGGAATCGGAGTTCGGCGCGCCCGGCGATTTTGCACGCGCCTATGTGATCGCCCATGAAGTCGGCCATCACGTGCAGAATCTGTTAGGCACCGCGGCCAAGGTGCAGCATGCCCAGCAGCGCGTCAGCGAAGCCGAAGGCAACAAGTACCAGGTCGCGATGGAACTGCAGGCCGACTGTTACGCCGGCATCTGGGCCAATCACTCCAACCAGGATCGCAGTACGCTGGAAGCAGGCGACATCGAAGAGGGCCTGCGCGCGGCATCGTCGGTCGGCGATGACACGATCCAGAAGCGCATGCAGGGCTACGTGGTGCCGGAGTCCTTCACGCACGGCAGCGCGCAGCAGCGCGTGTCCTGGTTCAAGCGTGGCTTCGAGTCCGGGTCGCTCAAGGACTGCGATACGTTTGGTTCGGAACGTTAGGCGACTCGCAGCGCCAGCTGCCTGCAGCTACTGGCGCGGGCGGGTGACGCCGACCGCGAACAGCACCCAGGCCACCATCAGCGACAAGCCGCCGAACGGCGTTACAACGCCTATGAACTTTGGCGCGCCAAACGTGATCAGGTAGAGACTGCCGGCGAACAGGCCGATACCTGTAAGGATCAGCCGCGCAGACCAGCGCAGCAGCGCATTGTCGCCGTCGCGGATCACCAGCGCGACGCCTAACAGGCCAAGCGAATGATAGAAATGATATTGCACCGCGCTTTCGTAGGCTGAAAACGCCGCGGCATCCAGTCTGGGTTTCAGACCATGCGTGCCGAACGCTCCCAGGGCCGTGGCCAGTGCAATCAGGATTGCCGCGGTCGCAAGTAATTTCTGGCTGCGTGCTGTCATGGCAGGACTATAGCTCAGCGCGCCTTGCGCCGCCCGGGGCCCGGCGGCTTGGGCGTACGCGGCAGGCCGGTGTGCTGGGTCCGGAACGGCCGCACCGGCCTGCCGGCCAGCGCGCCGCGCGCGCCGCCGCCCGCCCCGGTGCTAACAGGCTGCCAGGCGGGGATCAGCTGGTGCTTGCCATTGCCGATGAGATCGGCGCGGCCCATGTGCCGCAACGCCTCGCGCAGCAGCGGCCAGTTCGCGGCATCGTGGTAACGCAGCAAGGCCTTGTGCAGGCGACGTACCCGCATGCCCTTCGGGATATGCACCTCTTCGCTCTGGCGCGTCACGCGTTTCAGCGGATTCTTGAGCGTGTGATACATCGCGGTCGCGGTCGCCATCGGCGATGGCAGGAAGGCCTGCACCTGGTCGGCGCGGAAGCCATTGCGCTTCAGCCACAGCGCCAGCTCCAGCATGTCCTGGTCCGTGGTGCCGGGATGCGCGGCGATGAAATACGGGATCAGGTACTGCTCTTTGCCGGCCGCTTTTGAATACTGGTCAAAAAGCTCCTTGAAGCGGTAGTAGGTGCCGACACCCGGCTTCATCATCTTTGACAGCGGCCCCTCGCCGATCGCCTCAGGCGCAATCTTGAGATAACCGCCGACATGATGCTGCGCGAGTTCCTTGACGTACTCGGGCGATTCGATCGCGAGGTCGTAGCGCACGCCGGACGCGATCAGCACCTTCTTGATGCCGGGCAGTGCACGCGCCTTGCGATACAGCTCGATCAGCGGCGTGTGGTCGGTATTGAGGTTCGGGCACACGCCGGGGAAGACGCAGGACGGGCGCCGGCAGGCCGACTCTATTTCCGGGCTCTTGCAGGCGAGCCGATACATGTTAGCTGTGGGGCCGCCGAGATCGGAAATCACGCCAGTGAACCCCGGCACTTCATCGCGGACCGTCTCGACTTCGCGCAGGATGGACTCCTGCGAGCGGTTCTGGATGATGCGGCCTTCGTGCTCGGTGATCGAACAGAACGTGCAGCCACCGAAGCAGCCGCGCTGGATGGTCACCGAAAACTTG
>JAYUGT010000153.1:0-1710 GCA_043738315.1 Gammaproteobacteria bacterium | reverse complement strand
GCACCGTCGGGCTGTCGTCCACGAACAGCGCGCGCTGCGGGTCGAATTTCTCCCGGTCGCGCAGCTGCTGCCAGAAACGCGGATCTTCTTTCGGTGCGCCAAAGGGATGCGAGCTGTAGGCGGCATCTAACAAATCCAGCACCTGGGTCCGTTCGTGCTTCAGCGCCAGGATGGCCGGGTGCGAATTCGTGCACAGCACCGCACGTTTTCCCATACGACGTATTGCTAACAGAAACTCGCGCGCGCCGGCCAGCCAGTAGATGCCGCCGGCCATTTCGCGATGCAGGGCCGCCAGGTCCAGGTCCAGCTCGCGCGACCAGAAATCGATGCAATACCATTCGGGCTTGCCGCGCCAGTCGCGAAATTTGGGCGCCAGTTCCGCCTGGGCGGCCGCCAGCGACAGGTTGCGCGCCGCCGCATAACGCCGCGGCATCTCTGCCATCCACAGGCGATTATCAAACGCCAGGTCCAGCAAGGTACCGTCCAGATCCAGCAACACCGTGTCGATCCGGGTCCAATCGGGAAATCGTGAATGCTGGGTCATGGCAGGCGTCTATGATACCTGCCCGTGATCTTTGATCTGCATACCCACAGCCATCATTCCGATGGCCTGCTGTCGCCGGCGCATCTCGCCGCGCTCGCTGCCGAGCGCCGGGTCGGGCTGATTGCGCTCACCGACCATGACACGATTGCCGGCTGCGGGGAAATGCGCGTCGCCTGCGCCATCCGCAACCTGAAGTTCGTCGCCGGCGTCGAGTTGTCATGCAGCTGGCGGGGCCAGACCCTGCACGTGCTCGGCCTGGCGATCGATTGCGGCCATGGGCCGCTACACAGGCATCTTGAGGTCCTGTTGCAGCTGCGCCGCGAGCGCATGCGCCTGATTGCCGAACGGCTGACGCGGCGTTGCGGCGCAGAGTTCGGTTTGTTAGCTGACGAGGTCGCAAGGACGGTGCCCGTGCCGACTCGCATGCACCTGGCGCGCGAGCTGGTGCGCACCGGTCATTGCGAGCACACCGGATTCGCCTTCAAGGATTACCTGACGCGCGGCCGGCCGGGCTATGCACCCAGCCACTGGCCCGATCTGCCGGCTACTGTGCAGATCATAGCCGCCGCCGGCGGCCAGGCCGCACTGGCCCATCCGCATCGCTACAAATTGTCGTCCGGGGCGCTGCGCAGCCTGGTAGCCGAGTTTGCCCAGTCCGGCGGGCGGGCCCTGGAATGCAGCAGCGGGCCGACCAGCCCCAACGATGTCGCACGCCTTGCGAGCCTGGCGGCAGCGCACGGCCTGTCGGTATCCGCAGGCTCTGATTTTCACGATCCGGCGAATCCGTGGAATACGCCGGGACGGTTCGCTAAGCTACCGGCCGGCGCCGACCTGCTGGCCTCGTATCTCGATAAAGCGCATGGATGAACCGGAAGACAATGTCGATCGCGAACTTTTCAGGAACATTGAAAAGCTGCGGCAACTGCGCATAGAGCATCGCGACATGGATGAAGTCATCGCGCGCCTGATCATGGATCCGGGGGCTAACGAACTGCAGATCAAGCGGCTCAAGAAGCGTAAGCTGATGCTCAAGGACCAGATTACCCGCGTTGAAAGCCAGTTGATTCCGGACCTTAACGCGTGAACGAGACTGTGCAAATGACTACCGACAATGCCGGCTTCTGGATGCAGGCCACCCGTCCGGAGGTGTTGGGCGAGCTGATCGC
>JAYUGT010000152.1:0-10985 GCA_043738315.1 Gammaproteobacteria bacterium | reverse complement strand
CCGGCCTGCACCGACATGAAGCCCTACGACGCCAAGATCAGCGACCTTCAGTCGAAGGTCAGCGCTCTGGAATCGCAGGTCGCCGCCGCCAAGTCGGCAGCCGACGCTGCCAACGGCGCCGCCGCGTCTGCCACCCAGGCAGCCAGCAGCGCGCAGAGCACCGCCAACCAGGCCGCTTCTGCCGCTCAGGCCAGCCAGACCTGCTGCAATGAGACCAACGAGAAGATCGAACGCATGTTCCGTCGCTCGGTCTCGAAGTAAGGGTTTCTGCCCTGACGAAAAAAACGCCGCGGAGACGCGGCGTTTTTTTTGGGCGTCTATTTGGAACAGCCGCGGTTAGTAACGGATCAGCACCGCGCCCCAGGTAAAGCCGCCGCCGAACGCCTCCAGCAGCAGCAGGTCACCGCGCTTGATGCGGCCATCGCGGATACCGGTATCGAGCGCCATCGGCACCGATGCCGCCGAGGTATTGCCGGTGTCCTGCACCGTGACAATCACTTTGTCCATCGGCAGGTCGAGCTTCTTGGCCGTGGCCTGGATGATGCGCATGTTAGCCTGGTGCGGCACCAGCCAGTCGAGCGCCGATTTATCCAGTTTGTTAGCTGCCAGGGCTTCATCGACAATCGAGCCCAGCGACTGCACCGCCACCTTGAATACCTCGCGGCCCGCCATCACGATTGAGTGCTTGGCGCGGCCATTTTCGATTTCGGTAAAGCCCTTGGACACGCCCACCGGGCAGTAGAGCAGGTCCTTGTAAGAGCCCTCGGTGTGCAAATGGGTCGACAGGATGCCCGGCTCCGCTGACGGCACAACCACCGCGGCGCCGGCACCGTCGCCAAACAGCACCGCGGTGCCGCGATCGTTCCAGTCGGTGATGCGGGACAGGGTCTCGGCACCGACCACCAGCGCGCACCTGGCGTCGCCCAGCCGGATGAACTTGTCGGCAATCGAGAGCGCGAAAATGAAGCCACTGCAGGCCGCTTCGACGCTGAAGGCCGGGCACAGCCTGATGCCGAGGCGCGCCTGCAGCAAGGCGCCGCAATTCGGAAACACCAGGTCCGGCGTGGTGGTCCCAAAGACGATCAGATCGATGTCCTGCGGACCGACGCCCGCGGACTCCATCGCGCGCCGCGCTGCATGTTCGGCCAGGTCCACCGTGGTTTCGTCGGGCCTCGCAATGTGCCGGCGTTCGATTCCGGTGCGCGTACGAATCCACTCGTCGGTGGTATCCATGCGCTGCTCGAGGTCCTTGTTGCTGACAACATTGTCTGGCAGGAAGCGGCCAGTGCCGGCGATACGCGAATACTTCAAGCTACGAGCTCCTCGGCTTGCGCGATGTGCTGGATCAGGCCGCGTTCCGCTGCCAGTTTCGCCACGCTGATCGCCTGCGAAAACGCCAGCGCATCGGCACTCCCGTGGCTCTTGACCACAACGCCACCCAGACCCACCATAACCGCGCCGTTATAGCGGCGTGGATCCATTGATTCTGCCACACCACGCAGCACCCGGCTCGCCACCAGGCCGGCGATCTTGGCACCCAGATTCGCGGTAAACCCTTCCTTGAGGCGCCGGCCTATCAGGCCGGCGAGACCCTCGAGGGATTTCAGCGCGACATTGCCGGTGAAGCCGTCGGTCACCACGACATCAGCGCGGCCATTGAAAATATCATTGCCCTCGACAAAGCCGATGTAATGAATGCCCTTGCAGGCACGCAATTGCGCGTGCGCCAGCTGCACCAGTTCATGCCCCTTGAGCTCTTCGCTGCCGATGTTCAGCAGGCCGACGCGCGGATTTTCTATCCCGTGCACGTCACGGGCAACGATTGAACCCATGACCGCAAACTGCCGCAGTTGCGTCGGCGTCGCCAGCGTGTTAGCTCCGAGGTCGAGCATGTGGGTAAAGCCGTGCGCGGACGGCAACGAGGACATGATCGGCGCGCGCTCGACGTTGGGCAGGCACTTGAGTACGAAGTGGGCGACCGCCGTCAGCGCACCGGTATTTCCGGCGCTCACTGTTCCCGCCGCCGCGCCCGACTTCACCAAGTCAATGGCGACGCGCATGGAGGAGTGCTTGCGATGGCGGATCGCATCGCGGGGCTTGTCGTCCATGGTGATGACTTCCGGCGCTTCGACGATGCGGCAGCGTCCGCGCAGGGCAGCGGCGCCCGGGCAGGCTGCCAATTGCTGCTCGATGGCCGCGGTACGACCCACCAGCAGCAATTGCAGATCGGGGTACGATCCCAGGGCGCGCAACGCGCCCGGCACACAGGCCGCGGCGCCGATGTCGCCGCTCATTGCGTCGATGGCCAGGGTTGTCATCGTGGCAGCGCCAGAAAGCGCTGTGCCGGCAGGGCCAACACCGTGTGAGCTGACAGCGTCAGCAGGTATCAACCCGCCGCGTCGTCGTCGCTGCGCTTCTCGATCACGCGCTTACCACGGTAGAAACCGTCGGCGGTGATGCGATGGCGCATGTGCGTTTCGCCGGACTGCGGGTCCTTCGACATGGCAGGCTTGGCGAGGCCATCGTGCGAACGATGCATTCCGCGCTTGGACGGGGTTTTGCGGCTTTTCTGAACGGGCATGGTCTTCTCTCCTGAAACCTAACGCTGCTTGAGCAGATCCTTGAGCTGCGCAAACGGCTTCTGTGTAATCTCTTCCTCGGCGGCACTTGCGGCCGTACCCTCAAATCTTCCGGCGGCGGCTCCGGCCGCACACTGCGCAGCGTCTTCGTGACGCGCAACCAGCGGCAAGGCTAACAACAGCTCTTCCTCGACCAGGTCGCGAAGCACCACCCGGCCCTGCTCAGCTAACACCGGTTCCAGCCCTGCAGGCGCTGCGTCGGCCGACGACAAATCGGCCGCCAGTGCCAGGGTCGCCTCGGTCTGCACCGGCCAGCTCACGAGGCCCATGCAGCGCTCGCAGCGCAGCGGCACCTCCGCCGTAATTCGAATCCGCGCCACGTCGGCGCCATGTTCCTTGCCAAAACTCAGCCTGGCGCGCGCCACCTTGGAACCGGCGCTGGCAACCTCAATCCGGTCCTGCAGCCTCGGCATGCTGGCCAGCGCAACTTCACCGTCGAAGCTCAGCTGCCCGGAAACCAGCCGGTCGACTTCCCAACTTCGCGTCCAGTCAGATGGCATGGGGCGCGTATCATAGGTACCTCGCCCACCGGAGTCAAAAGAGAATTCAGCCCCTGAGGCCACGGTTAAATGATTGTTTTACAAGCGAAATTGCCGCCGCTGATCCTGGCTTCTACGTCCTCGTACCGGCGCGAACTGCTGACCCGGCTGGGCCTGCCCTTCCAGGTGGAAAAACCAGACGTGCAGGAGGCCTACCTCGCGGGCGAGACGCCCGGCAACCGTGCCGCCCGCCTCGCGCGCGACAAGGCCGAGGCGGTGGCGCGGCGGCACCCCGATGCGCTGGTCATCGGCAGTGACCAGGTCTGTGCGCTCGGCGATTCGATTCTGGACAAGGCCGGCAGCCGCGGCGGCCAGGAAGCCCAGCTCAGCGCCTTGTCCGGGCGCAGCGCCGATTTTCACACCGCCGTCTGCCTGGTATCGCTCGCCGGCAACTTCCTTTACCAGCACCGCGACCTCACCCGCTGCGTGTTTCGCCAGCTAACAAGCAGCGCCATTTCCGACTACGCAGACCGCGAACCGGCGCTCGATTGTGCCGGCGGTTTCAAGGTCGAGGGGCTGGGGATTTCGCTCCTCGAGCGCGTCGAGTCGCTCGATCCGACCGCGCTCGTCGGCCTGCCCCTGATCGGCTTGAGCGCGGGGCTTGCCCGGTTCGCGAGCCGGTCTTAGGTCCGCGCTCAAGCTGGCTGATCACCGCCGACAGTTCCTTGGGCAGCGGCGCGCTGACCGCATATTCCGTGCCCCGATCGGGCCAGACGAACGACAGGCTGGAGGCATGCAGGAACATGCGCCTCAGGCCTAACAGTTTCATGGCCGTGTTGAATTCCCTGTCGCCATACTTGTCGTCGCCGGCAACCGGGTGGCCTGCGTAAGCCGCATGCACGCGGATCTGGTGCGTGCGTCCCGTTTCGATACGCACTTCCATCAGCGTCGCGCGTTTGCCGAAAAACTGCACCGGGCGGAATTCACTGAGCGCCGACTTGCCGCCCGGCATCACCTTGACCGTACGCTCGCCACTGACCCGCAGGTCGGTGCGCAGCGGCGCATCGATGCGCTTGATGCCCAGTTGCCAGCTGCCGCGCAGCAGCGCGAGATAGCGCTTCTCGAAGCCATCGCTCTCATCGTCACCACGCAACAGCGCATGCAGGCTGCGCAGCACCGCGGGCTTGCGCGCGACTAACAACACGCCGCTGGTGTCACGGTCCAGGCGATGCACCAGCTCCAGGGATTCCTTCGGACGTGCGGCGCGCAGGGCCTCGATCAGGCCGAAGCTAACACCGCTGCCGCCATGTACGGCGATACCGGCCGGCTTGTCGATCGCAATCAGGCGCTCGTCCTCGGAAATGATCGCCCGCTGGATGCGCTCGATGTCAGCTACGGACGGGCCGCGTTTGCCGTTGCGCGGCGCTGCCTTTGCGGAGGCTGCGGGCGCTGCCGCAACCCGCGGCGTGGCCGGAGCAACAACCGCGGTCGCTGCCGTCCCGGCGGCCTGGCGCACGGCCGGCTCAACCTGCCCGGCCAATTCCTCGCGTGCCGCCGGCGGCGCAACGCGGACCGGTGGCACACGTATGTCGTCGCCTTCCACCAGCCTGTGCTCCGGCTGCACGCGCTTGCCGTTGACCCGGACCTCGCCGCGTCGCACCAGGCGGAAAATGCGGATCCTGGGCAGCTGCGGCCAGAGGTTCTGCAGGAATTTATCCAGCCGACGGCTGGCGTCGTCGGCGCTGATTTTTACGTGCCTGACGCCCGCAGGGCTCACGCTTGGTGTGACGTCGGACACAGTCATTCCATCCTAAGACATTGTTTTTGCAGCAGTCTTGTCATATTATCCGGTTGTCGTCCCGGACCTGCGCTTAATTCGTTCAGTTCTGGTGATGCACATGAACGCGATAGCAAAGCTATCGCATGTTAGTTGGTTCCGTTAAGCGGAGCCATCAAAGCAAGGCCGACTGGCCGTTGCCGCAGGTTTGAGCTGGGCCCCCTCAGGAGTCCACTCGGCTGAGTTCAAAAGACTCCCTGTTGCGCCGGCGCTCGTAGACCCGAATGCGAATTTTTGGCGCAGCGGCGCTTGCCAGTTTCAAACTGGCAGCGACGCGGCATGCAGAAGCCCAAAACCATACCGAAATGGCTCGGCATTTTCTCGCGCCCATCTCACCCGCTTTTGGTCTGAACACCCGTCTCCGCACCCAGCGGTCGTACGGGCACAGGCTCTCGTTAGCCACGAACGACGCATACCAGACGGCCCCACAATGGAGTAATGGGGTAAATGAAACGCATGTTAGTCAACGCCACGCAGCAGGAAGAGCTGCGTGTCGCGTTGGTCGATGGCCAGAAGCTGTTTGATCTCTCAATCGAGCTATCGTCCAAAGAACAGAAAAAATCCAACATCTACAAAGGCCGGATCTCGCGCGTAGAACAATCGCTCGAAGCCTGCTTTGTTGATTACGGCGCCGAACGGCACGGCTTCCTGCCGCTGAAAGAAATATCCAAGGAATATTTCCGCGAAGGCACCTCGCCCTCGCGTTCGACCATCCGGGAACTGATCCAGGAAGGCCGTGAAATCCTGGTGCAAGTCGAAAAGGAAGAGCGCGGCAACAAGGGCGCCGCCCTGACCACGTTCATGTCGCTGGCCGGCCGCTTCCTGGTGCTGATGCCCAACAACGCCCGCGGCGGCGGCGTATCGCGCCGCATCGAAGGCGAAGAACGCGACCAGATGAAAGCCATCATGGATCAGCTCAACGTGCCTGAAGGCATGAGCGCGATCGTGCGCACGGCCGGCGTCGGCCGCAGCGTGCAGGAACTGCAGTGGGACCTCGATAACCTCGCGACCCAGTGGACCGAAATTGCCAAGGCCGCTGACAGCCATAGCGCGCCCTTCCTGCTATTCCGCGAAAGCGACGCGGTGACCCGCGGCCTGCGCGACTACCTCTCGGACGATGTCGCCGAGGTACTGGTCGACGAGGCTAACGCCTTTGCCACGGCACAGGAATACATGCAGCGCTTCATGCCGGCCGACGTGCAGCGGCGCCTGAAACTGTACGTGGACGATGTGCCGCTGTTTACGCGCTACCAGATCGAAAGCCAGATCGAATCCGCGTACGCGCACAAGGTGCAGCTGCCATCGGGCGGCTCACTGGTCGTCGATTACACCGAGGCGCTGGTGTCCATCGATATCAATTCGGCGCGCGCAACGCGCGGCAGCGACATCGAGACCACGGCCACCAATACCAACCTCGAAGCGGCGGATGAAGTCGCACGGCAACTGCGGCTGCGGGATATCGGCGGCCTCATTGTCATCGACTTCATCGACATGGAAGAGCCGAACAATCAGCGTGCGGTCGAGGATCGGCTGCGCGATGCGATGAAGTTCGACAAGGCGCGCGTCCAGATCGGCCGCCTGTCGCGATTCGGTTTGCTGGAGATGTCGCGTCAGCGTCTGCGGCCCTCGCTCAGCGATTCGAGTCACTCGGTATGCCCGCGTTGCAGCGGCATTGGCAGCATCCGCACCGTCGAGTCCATGGCACTCGCGATTCTGCGCCTCATCGGCGAGGAAGCGCGCAAGGAACGCACCGCCAAGGTATTTGCCGAAGTCCCGGTCGATGTCGCTACTTACCTGATCAACGAAAAACGCACTGCCCTGCGCACCCTCGAAGACAAGTCCGGCACCGAAGTGGTGATCGTGCCGAACCTCAACATGGTCACGCCGGCCTACAATCTGCGGCGTATCCGCGCCGACGAAATGGAAGCGCCGGAAAACAAGCGCCTCAGCTACCAGATGCCGACGCCTGCGCCAGTCGCCGAACCGACTGGCACGCACGAACAGAAACCGGAACTGGAGCCAGCAGCGGTGCCGACTTTCCTGCCGGCCACGCCCGCGCCCCAGACGCTGGCTAACGCGGCCACCGTGGTGGTGGCCCCTGCCGCCATTGCCAGTCCGCGGCCGGGCTTCTGGGCGCGATTGAAGGCGGTGTTTGCCGGCAGCGGTGAAGCCGCTCCGGCGCCTGCGCACAGTCACGCGCCTCGCAGCCATCACCACCCGGGCGGTGACCGTCGTCCGCGCCAGGGAGATCGCGACCGCCATCGTCATGGCGAGCGTGATCGACATGGCCGCGACCGCAATCGGGATCGGGGCGATCGCCCGCGCAGCGCCGAACCGCGTCACAAGGACCGCGACCAGCGGCCTGCCGGTGACCGGCCTGACCGCCAGCAGCGAGCCGACCGCGACCGCCCGCGCCAGGGCGAGCCGCGCCAGGATCGCAATGACCGTCCGCGTGAGCAGCGCCCCCCGCGCGATGCCAATCGCGATCGTGAGCAACCGCGCCCGCCAGCAGCAGCCGCGCCGGCCGATAACGTCGACCCTAACAAGTTCAACGACATCAACGGCAACGTCGCGGACAATTTCGGCGCTTCGGCCGAAAACGCCGGCGGCCCAGCCATGGCCAACCCGCCTGGCGAGCGCGATCAGTTCGGCCGTACCGGCCGACGTCGTCGCGGCCGCCGTGGCCGTCGGGGTGGCAGCCGTGACCAGGGCGGCCCAGCCGGGCAGTACGGCGAGAACGCGGGCGGCGATGATTCGGGCGGCAACGCTGGCGGCAACTATGATCCCGCACCGGCCGACGGCGCGCGGGAACCCGTCGCGCCGGTCAGCACCGAGCCTCGCCCGGCGCCGCCACCGGCGGCACCGATGTCCTGGACTGGCGCCGCCCCTGTTGAAAAAGTCTGGAGCAGCGATGCACCGGCGCCCAGCAGCGATGACAAGCCGAAGCTGCTCTGGTCGTCCAGCAACCTGGGTGATCGTCCGCCGGACCGCGAGTAACTAACGGCCGGGCGGCAAGGAGCTGATGAGGCCCTGTGCCGCCCATTCGCAGAGATCCAGCACCCGCTCAAAGTCCGCGGCCTGCCCGTAATAGGGGTCCGGCACTTCACGCAGCGGCTGCTGCGGCGCGTAGTCCAGCAGCAGCGCCAGCCGGGCACGCGCGCCGTCCGGCGCGCTGCGCCGGAGGGACGCAAGATTCGGCTGGTCGACCGACAGAATCAGATCGAAGTCATGGAAATCCTGGCTGGCAACCTGGCGTGCGCGCAACTGCCGCAGGTCGTAGCCGCGGCGCAGGCCGTGCTCGACACTGCGCCGATCCGGCGGCTCACCGACGTGGTAGTCGGCCGTACCCGCGCCTTCGACATACACCACGCCGGGCGGCAGGGCCTTGGCGGCCAGAGTCTGCAACACTGCCGTGGCCGTCGGCGAGCGGCAGATGTTACCCAGGCAAACCATCAGCACGCGATACTCGCGCGTCGCGACATCGACCCGCTTGTTAGCCATCAGGTCCGCAGCAGGGCTTCGACCGCCGCCACGTCCTGCGGCGTATTGACGTCGGAACCCGGCTCGCAAACAGCATCGGCAACCACGATCCGGTAACCAAGTGCCAGCACCCGCAGTTGTTCGAGTTTTTCCAGGTTCTCCAGCTCGCAAGCCTGGGCGCTGGCGGGCACCGCCAGGCGCTTCAGGGCTGCCGCCCGGTAGGCATACAGGCCCAGATGCCGGCGCGCGATCGTCGGCGGCTCGGCATCGGGCGTTGCATCCCGTTGCCAGGGAATCGGCGCGCGGCTGAAATACATCGCATAACCGCGCACATCGGTCACCAGTTTGACCGCCGCCGGATCCAGGAACTGCGCGCGATCCCGCAGCCGGGTCGCCAGCGTCGCGACATCGGCTATCTTGTTGGCAGCTAACAAAGCCGCAACCTGGTCGATCAACTCAGGCGGCAGCAACGGCTCGTCGCCCTGCACATTGACGACGATGCTGTCGGCGGCCCAGCTGCGCCGTATCGCAACTTCGGCAATTCGTGCGGTACCCGATTGGTGATGCGCAGAGGTCATTTCGACCTCGGCGCCGAAACCGCGCGCCGCTGCGGCGATGCGCGCATCGTCGGTTGCGATCAGGACTTCGGCGGCTGCGGACCTGCAGGCGCGCAACCAGACCCATTCCAGCATGGTCTTGCCGGCCATGTTGAGCAGTGGCTTGCCAGGCAGTCGGATCGAGGCGTAGCGCGACGGTATGACAACACGAAACATGTTTGTTAGCTCAGGGAGCGCCCGCGCAGAGCCTGCGCCTAGATCTCAAGCAATGGATCGTCAGACGCCAGCGGGCGCGCCTCGTCGTCCAGCATGACGGGTATGCCGTCGCGAACCGGATAAGCAAGCCGGTCCGGCCGACACACCAGCACCTGAGCGGCCGGGCGCCACAGCAGCGGCCCCTTGCACAGCGGGCAGACCAGAATGTCTAACAATCGTGAATCCATGGAAACCTCTAGCTGTCCCTGCGAGCGCCAATTCGCGCCAGCAGCGCGGTCAGCAGCCGCTCGGCCTGCGCCGGCGGAATTTCTGCCCGCAGGTCCACACTGTACCAATGCGGCTGCGCGAAGCCGTGACATTTTACGGCATCTTTGCCGGTCATGAGTACCGGCAAGCCATCGCCGAAACTGAGCTCACTTGCCGACCAACGGTGATGATCCGGAGCGGCGCGTTCCAGCACGGCAAGGCCGGCGGCTCGCAGGGCTGCAAAAAACCGCTCCGGCACGCCGATACCGGCAACCGCATGGACTGTCCGGCCGCGCCACTGCGCGATGTCTGTTAGTTCGCTGGTCGCAACCAGCAGCGGACGCAGTCCGCCTAACACCAGGCGCATCTCGACACTGTCCACCGCCAGTTCCCCGAGCCCCGGGACGCCACCTGCGCCGGGGTCGCGCAGCACCACGGCATCGACGCTGCGCAGCCGGCTGCGCGGCTCGCGCAGCGGCCCGGCCGGCAGCAGCCAGCCGTTGCCGAATCCGCGCTGGCCGTCCACCACTGCGATTTCAAAATCACGCCGCAGCGCGTAGTGTTGCAGGCCGTCGTCGCACACAATGACGTCGACGCTGGCGCGCTCGACCAGCAACAGAGCGGCCCGTGAACGGACCGCAGCCACCGCCACCGGCAAGCCGGTCGCTGCCTGGATCAGGACCGGTTCATCGCCATAGATCGAAGGGTCCGCTTGCGGCGGCAAAATGCAGGGCGCCGACGCACGGCCGTCATAGCCCCGCGAGATGATGCCGACTCTTCGGCCCCGCTGCGTCAGCGCCTGTGCGATCCAGATGACGAGCGGCGTCTTGCCACTGCCACCCACGGTCAGGTTGCCCACCACAATCACCGGCACGCCCGGATGGCGGCTGCGGGCCAGTCCCGATCGATACGCAACCCGGCGCAGCCACGCGAGCAAGGCGAAGATGCCAGCCAACGGCGCTAACAACCAGGCCGCCCAGCGCCAGGACGGCCGATACCAGAGCCTGTTGATGCCCTGCTCAGTCACGCATTGAATTGCAGGCGATGCAGCTGCGCATAGAGACCATTGCGCGCCAGCAGATCGGCGTGCGTCCCCTGCTCGACCAGCCGCCCGTCATCCAGCACCACGATCATGTCGGCCGATTCGATGGTCGAGAGGCGATGCGCGATAACCAGCGTGGTGCGATTGCGGCGCAGCGCATCGAGCTCCGCCTGGATGCGCCGCTCCGACTCGGTATCGAGAGCCGAGGTCGCTTCGTCGAGGATCAGGATCGGCGCATCCTTGAGGATGGCACGCGCGATGGCCAGGCGCTGACGCTCGCCGCCGGACAGCGAAAGGCCGCGTTCGCCGATAAGAAAGTTAAAGCCGCCGGGCTTGCGGACGATGAAGTCGTAGGCCTCGGCAAGGCGGGCTGCGCGCTCGAGTTCCTGGTCTGTCGCATCGGGTTTGCCGACACGCAGGTTCTCAGCGATCGTGCGATTAAACAGGCCAGCATCCTGGAAGACAACGCCAATGGCATGTCGAACCGAG
>JAYUGT010000151.1:0-1717 GCA_043738315.1 Gammaproteobacteria bacterium | reverse complement strand
CCCACTGCCCGCGCGCGGCCTGCAGGCTGTAACAGCCGGTCAGCGCCGCCGGCAGCAGGCACAGCAACCATGCTCGGGTAACATGCACCCATGGAAGTCTACTTGGTCGGCGGTGCGGTGCGCGATCAGCTGCTCGGGCGAGCCGTCAAGGAGCGCGACTGGGTCGTTGTCGGCGCACGCCCCGAAGACCTCGAGCGGCAGGGCTACCGGCGCGTGGGCGCTGATTTTCCGGTGTTTCTGCACCCGGGGACGCAGGAGGAGTACGCGTTAGCCCGGCGCGAGCGCAAGACGGCGCCCGGCTATCACGGCTTTGTCACCGAGTTTTCCAGCGATGTTAGCCTGGCGGACGACCTGCGCCGGCGCGACCTGACCATCAACGCGATGGCGCAGGACTCCGCCGGCGGGATCGTCGATCCCTACGGTGGCCAGCGCGACCTCGACGCGCGGCTGCTGCGGCATGTCTCCGACGCCTTCGTCGAGGATCCGGTACGGATCCTGCGCGTGGCGCGCTTCGCCGCGCGTTTCGCCGCGGCGGGTTTTTCGGTGGCCGCCGAGACGCTGGAGCTGATGCGCGCCATGGTCACCAGCGGCGAAGTATCCGCGCTGGTCGCCGAGCGGGTGTGGCAGGAAATGGCGCGTGCGTTAGCCGAGGAGCGGCCCGAGGTTTTCTTTGCAACCTTGCGCGCCTGCGGCGCGCTCAAAGTCATCCTGCCGGAACTGGACCGCCTGTGGGGCATACCGCAGCCCGAACGCTGGCATCCGGAAGTCGACACGGGCGTGCACGTGATGATGGCGCTGCGCCTCGCGGCCGATGCCGGTGCTTCGCTGCCGGTACGCTTTGCGGTGCTGATGCACGATCTTGGCAAGGGTCTGACGCCACCGCATCGCCTGCCGCAGCACCCAGGCCACGAAAATTCCGGCGTTGCCAGCATCGATGCCGTCTGCGACCGGCTCCGGGTACCTAACGAGTGCCGGGACCTGGCGCGGCTGGTCTGTCGTTTCCATACCCACGTACACACGTTCACGCAGTTGCGTCCGGCGACGGTGCTGCAGACGCTGGAACAGTGCGATGCGCTGCGCCGCCCGACGCGCTTCGCCGAGTTGTTAGCTGCCTGCGAATTCGACGCGCGCGGGCGCAAAGGCCTTGAAGGCAACGACTACCCGCAGGCGGCGCTGTTTGCGCGCGCACTGGCCGCCGCCCAGGAGGCGAGTCTCAAGCCCGAGGAAATGGCGGGCCTGGATGGCGCGCTGATCGGCGAACAACTGCGTCGCCGGCGCCTGGATGCGATCGCGGCGCTGGGCCTGCGCGCGTAACGATCAAGCGCAATGATCAATTGAGCGGGCGTTGCAAGGCATCCGGGATGCGCTGCAAAAGTGCCTGGCGGAAATCCGCCGGCAATTCCTGCGCCGACCGGTAATTGCGGCCGAAAATAGACCAGAGCATGCGGCCGGGACGGTCCCCCATCGCGAGATCCGCCATCCAGCCGCCGACCGCCTCCCAATGGTAGGCCGGCGCCAGCATCCGCAGTTTTTTGTCAGCCAGCGCGCGTGGCGTGGTGGTGAATGAATCCACCGACAGCTCGCGCCGCAACTCGCCGCTGCTGGGCGAAACGAACTGCGCGCGCACGTTGCGGCGGATCACCACGACATCGCCCATGGTCAGTTTCTCGAGCTGCATCGGCCCGCCGAGAGCGCTGCTCTCAAATTTCATGTCGCT
>JAYUGT010000150.1:0-11004 GCA_043738315.1 Gammaproteobacteria bacterium | reverse complement strand
TAACAGCAATGTGCTGCCCGGCGTTCCGGCGGCTGATGCGCTGCTGGTGAACGTGAGCGTCGCCGACCCGGTGGGCGCCAGCATGATCGTGAGCGGCGTCCGGTTAAGGCCCTGACCCACATGTACCGCCGATATTCAGGCATGACGCTGATCGAGGTCGTTGTCGCGTTGACGGTGACGGCGATTATTGCGTCGTTTTCCGTGACGCTGATTTCGGCGCCGCCTGCGACCATGGAAGCCAGCACCCGCCGCGCGACCCTCGGCGAGAATGCTGCGCAGACGATGATGCAGGTTGAACGGGACTGGCGCAACGCGTTGCCTAACAGCCTGAGATTTCGCACCACCGCTGGCGTACTGGCGGTTGAGTACCTGGCGGTGCTCGATGCCGCGGTGTTGTTCCGCGACGATATTGCAGTGCCGGCCAACCAGCGCCTGACCACCGGCGTGGCGGACAGCCAGTTCGAAACCCTGGGCGCATTCGGCCAGTTGACCAAGCCCGTGGATTCGACCGCACTCTACGTCGCTGTGCATCACACCGGGGCCGCGGGCGCAAATGCCTGGGCCCTGGCCAATGTGATCACCGCACCCGGTACCCGGGTGCAGATCGATGCCGGCAGCTCGCCCGGGCAGGACCAGGTGCAGCTAACACCCGCAACGAACTTTACGGTAGTCGGCGCGTCGCGACGCGTGTACATCCTGTCGGGTCCCGTGACTTACCTGTGCAATCCCGTCAACGGCACACTGGCCCGCTATTCCGGCTACACGATCGCGGCCAACCAGGCGCTGCGCGATACCGATGCGGAGCTGCTCGGCGCGGGCGCGGCGCGATCGGTGCTCGCGACTGGCATCGTGAATTGCCGGATCGCGGCTACGGCTAACGCAACGGCGTCGCAGACCACCCACCATCTGACCGTGACGTTCCGCAACGGGACCGACCAACTGGTGTTCGATGTTTCCAGGGTGGGCGACAATGCCGGCTGATTTGCCAGGCCGCCAGCGCGGCGTCGGCCTGTTGCCGGCCTTGTTCGTCATGGTCGTCGGCGCCGTGATCGGCGCGGCGCTGCTGCAGCTGATGGGCGGCGGCTCACAAGTCAGCGGCCTGCAGATTTCCGAGCTGCGCGCGCATGCGGCAGCGGCGGCCGGGCTGGAATGGGCGCGCTACCGGATTGACCGCAGCAACGCCTGCGCAGCGGGGACGCTGAATCCGGCGGCCGGGTCGCTGACCGGTTTTGTCGTGACCGTCGGCTGCGTTCGAACCGTGCACGATGATGGCGGCACGCCGCGCACGGTGTATGCATTAAGCGCGTTTGCGCAGTACGCGCAGTTTGGCTCGGCAGACTACGTCAGCGCCCGCGAAGCCAGGACCCTGGTGCGTTAGCGGGAGTCAGCGCTGCGAGCCGCGAGACTCCGTTCGAAAAAATCAAAGATGGCCTGATAGGCATGTGGGCCGGTATCGGCGCTGCGCAACAGGCCGTGTTTCGCGCCCGGATAGGTCATCAGTTCGAACGGCTGGCTGCGATCCTGCAGCATCTTCATCAAGGTCGTGGTGTGCGTGAACAATACGTTGTCGTCGGCCATGCCGTGCATGAGCAGCAGGCGGCCACGCAGGTAGGGTGACAGCGCCAGGTTGCTGCTGCCCGTATAGCCGCCCGCATTGTTAGCTGGGGTCCCCATGTAACGCTCGGTGTAGTGGGTGTCGTACAGCGACCAGTCGGTGACCGGCGCGCCAGCCACGCCGGCCTGGAAAAAATCGGGCGCCAGCATCAGGCAGCGCAGCGCCATGTAGCCGCCGTAGCTCCAGCCAAATACGCCGACGCGTTGTGGATCGACAAACGGCTGCCGCCGCAGAAATTCGACGCCCGTGACCTGGTCCTCCACTTCGACCTGGCCCATGCGCCGATGCAGCGCCGTCTCGAAACGCACGCCGCGCGCGCCGCTGCCGCGATTGTCGAGCGTGAAGACTCCATAGCCGTGCTGCGCGAGGAACTGGCGAAACAGGCCCTCGTCGCTGCGTGAACCGCCCATCCACGCATTCCTGACGCGCTGGTTGCTGGGGCCACCGTACAAGTCGACGATCACCGGATAGCGCTCGCCGGGCTTCGTATGGGCGGGTTTCAGCAGCTGCCAGTAAAGCGTCTGGCCGTCGCTGGCCACGAGCGCGCCGGTCTCAGTGGCGATGTGACTGTCCAGATACTGAGCATAGGGATGCGCAGCGTCCAGCTTGTTAGCAACGATATCAGCGATCACGCGACCATCGATGCGCACCAGCTCGGTTTGCGGCGGCGTTGTGGCGCTGGACCAGCTGTCGATGAACTGCCGCTGGTCTGCAGCCAGTCGCGCATTGTGCCAGCCCGGTGCCACGGTAATCCGGCGGATGCCATTTTCGATGGCCGCCGGAACGTTGCCGCCGCGCAGCGGGGCGCTGTAGAGATGCCGCTCCAGCGGCGTGTCTTTGTTAGCCATGAAATACACGCGGTTACGGGCCTCATCCACGCCGCGCAGCGCCCGCTCCGAGCCATCCCCGGTGACCATCCATTCGCCGCCGGTGATAGGGCGCTGCAGCCGGCCTTGCAGGTCGTAAAGGTACAGGTGCCGGTAGCCGGTGCGGTCAGACGCCCAGATGAAGCCGGCGGGTTTCGACACGAAAGTCAGCTCGTCATGCAGATCGACCCAGCTGGCGCTGGTTTCGGTCAGCAGAATGCTGGCCGCGCCGCTGGCCACGTCAACCTTCAGCAGTTCGAGGCGCGTTTGTTCGCGGTTCTGCCGTTGCACGGCGAGGGCGCGGCTTCCCGGAAACCAGTTGACGCGCGCGAGGTATTGATCGTTCGCGGCGCCGATGCTCATCTCGACCGGCGGGCTGACCGAGCCCACGGCGGCGACCAACAGCTGCACCCGCGCGTTAGGCCGGCCGGCGGCGGGATAACGCTGCGCAACGACTATGACCCGGTCGGCGAGGATTTCGAAGCGCTCGATGACATCGACAGGCGACTCATCGACGCGGGTGTACGCGACATGTTTTTCATCCGGCGCCCACCAGTAGCCGGTGTTGCGTCCCATTTCCTCCTGCGCGATGAATTCGGCCACGCCGCAGGAAACTTCGCCGCGGCAATCGCGCGTGATCGCGAACTCGTGGCCGGTCCTCAAATCGATGGCTAACAGATTCTGCGCGCGGATGAAGCTGACATAGCGTCCCTGCGGCGAGAACTGCGCGTCAGTTTCATAGTCCGGCGTCTCGGTCAGGCGCCGCAAGGCGCGCCCGGCTGGCGCGGTGAGATCGTACAGATACAGGTCGCCTGCCAGCGGCACCAGCACCTGCCGCGAGTCGGGTGCGAACGAGTACTCCAGAATGCCGGATAGCGAGGCGGTGCGCTGCCGTTCGCGCCGCGCCGCTTCTTCGGTGGACAGTTCAGCGCCCTGCGGCGTCAGCGCGCTGGAGTCGATGAGCCGCTGGCGCCGTCCGGTCCTGAGTTCAAAGCCCCACAGGTCAAGCTGGTCTTTGTTAGTGTCCCGGCCTTGCAGATAAGTCAGCCAGCGCCCGTCCGGCGAGAGCTGCGGAGCGCGCAAATTCGCGCCACTGAGATCCGGCGCCGCGAATATCCTCGGGATCGTAAGCGGCTGCGCCTGGGCCAGCGCGCAAACGCACGTTGTGAGCAGCGCAGCCGGCAGGCCGCGGCGTCTGGTAGCATTCTTTGTCATTCCCCGGAGTTTAGATTTCTCCATGAATCTGCGCTACTTGTTGCCGATGGGCCTGGCGGTTACCGCGGTTTTCGCAGCGGGCCAGAGTCCGCTGCGCTACCCGGAGACCCCGCAGGGACCGGTCAGTGACAACTACCATGGCACGCAGGTCGCCGATCCGTACCGCTGGATGGAAGCGACCGATGCTCCCGAGGTCAAGGCCTGGGTGGCGGCGCAGAACGAGCTGGCGCGGCCGCTGCTGGAGAGCTTGCCGCAGCGCGCCTGGATCAAGCGGCGGCTGGCAAAGATCTGGAACTACGAACGGTTCGGCCTGCCGAGGGAGGCGGGTGGCCATTATTTCTGGCTGCGGAACAGCGGCACGCAGGATCAGAGCGTGCTGTACGTCGGCGAGTCGCTGACCGATCCGGGCCGGGTGCTTTTCGATCCTAACAAGACCAGCGGGGACGCAACCATATCGTTGGCCAGGTTTGAGCCCAGCCCTGACGGCAAGTTGTTAGCTTATTCGCTGTCGGACGGCGGCACCGACTGGGACATCTGGAAGTTCAAGCAAACCGCGGCTGGCGCCGATCTGCCGGATGAAATCCGCTTCACCAAGTTTTATGGGCTGAGCTGGGCCAGGGATAATTCCGGCGTCTGGTACAGCCGTTATCCGCAACGCGCCGACCGGCCGGATGCCGGACGTGGCGATGACCTCGCGCAGCCTGCCATCTACTTCCACAAACTTGGCGAACCGCAGAGCTCGGATCGTCTCGTCTACAAGGTACCGGAAAATACCGAGCGTACGGTCAGCGCCGAGATCACGGACGACGGCGCCTACCTGGTCCTTAGCCTGGAGCAGGGTTCGAAGGAGAACGGCATCCGCCTGCTCGATCTGCGTACGCCGGGCGCAGCGGTGCGCGATCTGTTTTATGACTGGGACGCGCGCTACAACGTCATTGGCAACCAGGGCGAGACTTTCTTTGTCTGGACCACGCAGGGCGCGCCTAACGGCCGGGTGTTCGCGGTCGATGTGCGCCAGCCCGCGCGAGCGAATTGGCGCGACGTCGTGCCGGAGAGCGCTCTCGCAATCGACGAGGCAAGTTTCATCGGCGGGCGCGTCGTGGTGCGCTATGTCAAGGACGCCCATGGCGTGGCCAGTGTGTTCGGCAGCGATGGCACCCTGGTCGGAGCCGTGCCGGTTCCGGGCCTTGGAACGCTCGCGGGTTTTGCCGGCCACGGCGACAGCAGCGAGACGTTCTTCTCGTTCGCCGACTATCTGCAACCGGTGCGCATCCTGCGCCTGGATACGCACACGATGCAGGTCAGCCCCTGGCGTGCGGCGCGCATCGCGGCTGACACCGCGCGCTACGAAACCGTACAGCGTTTCTACAAGAGCAAGGATGGCACGTCGATACCGATGTTCATCACCCAGCGCCGCAGGCTGAAGCGCGATGCGTCGCATCCCGTGCTGCTGTACGGCTATGGCGGCTTCAATATCGCGACCACACCGGTGTTCCGGCCGGCGGTCATCACCTGGCTGGAAATGGGTGGCGTCTACGTCGAGGCCAGTCTGCGCGGCGGCGGCGAGTACGGCGAGCGCTGGCACGATGCCGGCAGCAAACTCCTGAAGCAGAACGTGTTCGATGACTTCATCGCAGCGGCCGAATACCTGATCACCGCAAAGTACACGCGCGCCGGCCGCATCGCAATTTCGGGCCGCAGCAACGGCGGCCTGTTAGTAGGCGCGACGATGACCCAACGGCCGGAGCTGTTCGGCGCGGCGCTGCCGGGCGTCGGCGTGCTCGACATGCTGCGTTACGACACCGCCAGCGCCAACGCGCGGCAGTGGGCGGCGGACTATGGCCTGTCGGAAAACGCCGCGGATTTCGCCGCGCAACTCAGGTATTCGCCGGTACATAACACGCGCAAGGGCAGCTGTTATCCGCCCACGCTGGTAACGACGGCGGATCGCGACGACCGGGTCGTGCCCTGGCACAGCTACAAGTTCGCCGCCAGCCTGCAGCGCGACCAGGGCTGTGCGAACCCGGTGCTGATCCGCGTCGAAACCCGTGCGGGTCACGGTGCCGGCAAACCGGTGTGGATGCAGATCGAGGACTTCGCGGATCAATACGGCTTCGCCGCCAACGCGCTGGGCGTACCGGCGCCGCGCTAGGCTAACGCCGGGGTCAAGTTAACGCCGGGTCAGGCGGTAGGTGACTTCGGCCAGCCGATCGAGGCCGCGTGCCTGGAATTTCGGGAAATCCTCCAGCTGCTCATTGCGCGCCAGCGGCTGGATCCCGTGAGTCGCGCCGTAGAGCGCCGTGACTTCCGCGGAGTCGACGCTGTGCGGTGGCCCCGCCATGCGGCTGGCGTCGTATTCCAGGGTCACCAGCAGCGTCTGCGTGCCGGGTTCCGACAGGCCGGCAAGCTGCGCCACGTAGCGCTGGCGCATCGCGGGTGGCAGCGCAATCAGGCTGGCCCGGTCGAAAATGCCAGCAATCGGACCCAGAGATGTCGGCGTCAGGTCGAAGATGTCTCCGCAGCGCAGGTCGATCGACGCCAGCAACGGGCCGGCGTTCTCGGACTTGAACTGCTCGACCGCCAGCGGACTCAATTCAATGCCGACGACCTCAAGACCGGCCGCTGCCAGCCACAGGAGATCCGGGCTCTTGCCGGCGAGCGGCACGAACACCCGCGCTCCCGGCCGCAGACCTAACAGCGACCAATAAAGCTGCAGTGAGCGGTGCGGCTGCGCCTGGTGGAAGGCGATCTCGTTAGCGCGCCACTTGGCGAGCCAGAAGTCCTTATCCACGACAGGCGCGTTTCATGGGCCGCTTTCCGGATCATGATCCGGGGGACTATCGGCCGGAATCGCGTGCTTCTCCGCAAACCACTCGCCCAGATCGATCAGGCGGCAGCGCTCGCTGCAAAACGGCCGATCGGGATTGGCGGCCGAGAATTCCGCGGGCCGCTTGCAGGTCGGGCAGTTGACGATCTTGGTGTTCAGGTGCAGCAGGTCAAGGTGAAGGGCAGGTCGTCGAGGCACTGCGTGGCGCGCTGGCTGACGCCGTTCCAGCTGACAAACCGCAGGCTGCAACGGTAGTGACTGCCGCTGATTTCGGGGTAGAGATTGCAATCCGCTGGCAGCGCGATGCGCACCAGTTGCACCGGCATGTCGCGGTCGAAGGCGATGTGATAGACGCCGCCGTGCGCAACTTCCTGGCGCGGGTTGCCGCTCTGGCGGGTCAGCCACAGCAATTCGGCGATGGCATCGCACAGCGGCCGGAACAACGACAGCCAGGACGCGAAGTCCGCCACGCGTTCAGCCTCCGGCCGGTGCAGCCAGTAGCAGTAGTCCGGCAGATCGAAGTCGCAGGTGCCCCCCGGGATGGCGCTGCGATGGCGGATGGCGGCGACGAATTCCGAATCCTTGAGCGCCTGCAGGTAGCTACCCCCGGTACCTAACAAATCGGTGCGCAGGCGCATCAGGTTATTGACGATGCCGCGCAAGCGCGCCGTGTCGACACCCGAGCGCCGGGAATATTCGTTCATCAACGCCAGCTGCCGCTCCAGCTCCTTGAGCACGTCGGCACGGGCATCCGCGCGCGATGTGATGGCGAGGATATCGAGCAGGCTGCTCATCGCGGCGCGGCTCGACCAGGCGCCGCTGCCCTGGTTGTGATTCAGGGCCTGGTTGTAGAGGAAATCGAGGCGCAGGTAGGTGCGCAGGCGCTCACTGAGCGGCTGTTCATAGGTCAATTCGGCCACGCCCGGGATCGGGGCCTGCGCGGGTTCTCGAGGCGGTGCTAACACCGACTCGGCGACATCGTTCATGCCGGTATTCTGCGTCACGTCGCGCCAGCGCCACAATACTTCTGGTGCAGAGCTGCGACCGCTGCCTCAAGACGGCCCGGGTCGCCGTCATTCACGATCACATCATCGGCCGCGGCCAGACGGGTTGGGCGGCTGGTCTGGGCTGCCAGCATCGCCCGCGCTTGCGCTGCGGAACTGCCGTCCCGCGCCTGAAGTCTCTGGATTTGCAGGTCTTCGGGGCAATCCACGACCAGCACCCGGTCGACCGGGATCCGGCCATGGCCTTCGACCAATAGGGGAATGACCAGAATATGGTACGGCCCGGTTGCCTGGGCCGACTGGCGCGCGACTTCGGCGCGGATTGCAGGGTGCAGCAGCGCTTCCAGGCGCCGCCGCGCATCCGGGTCGGCAAACACGCGTTCCCGCAGCTGGCGGCGCTGCAGGGCGCCATCCGCGCCAATCAGCCCGGGGCCGAAGTCCTGTTCCACGCGCTGCAGCAGCGGTGTGCCGGGAGCGACGACATCGCGGGCGATGACGTCCGTATCAATGATGGGCACCCCCAGGCGGGCGAACAGGCGCGATACCGTGGTCTTGCCAGAAGCGATGCCGCCGGTGAGTCCAACGCGCAGGCCCATGTGGCTTTCTCAGGCCCGCAGGATGAAACGCGACCAGGCCTGCACGAGGTCGGGTCCAAAGAGCATGGCGATCCAGCCGGCCGCCGCGAGGTAGGGCCCGAACGGGATCGGCAATTGTTTGTCGCGCCCTAACACCAGAATCATCGTGATCCCGACGATGGAGCCGACACCCGCGGACAGCAGGATGATGGGCAGCAGCATGCCGGGGCCGAGCCAGGCTCCGAGCGCGGCCAGCAGCTTGAAATCGCCATAGCCCATGCCCTCCTTGCCGGTTGCCAGCTTGAAGACCCAGTAGACCGACCACAGCGCGAGATAGCCGGCGATGGCGCCGACGATGGCGCGATCCGGCGTCACCGGCAGTGCTGCCGGCGCCGTGTCCGCCGGCACGCTGCCCGCGAACAGGCTGGCTAACAAACCCAGCCATAACAAGGGCAGGGTCAGGGAGTCCGGCAGATACTGCGTGTCGTAGTCGATCCCGCTCAGCGCAAGCAGCGTCCACGTGATGATGAGACCGCAGGCCAGCGCCAGCGACCACCCGTAACGCCAGGCCACGGCCGCCGACAGCAGGCCTGTGAACAGCTCGATCAGCGGATAGCGCGCACTGATCGGCGCCTTGCAGGAAGCGCAGCGCCGGCCTAACAGGAGCCAGGACAGGAGCGGAATGTTCTGCCAGGCTGTGATCGGCGCCTTGCACGACGGGCACGCGGAGCGCGGGGTAACGAGGTTGAACGGCGCGCGCGGTTCGGGGGTCTGCTTGAGGATGCGCTGCGCCTCGTCGCGCCACTCATTCTGCAGCCTGACAGGCTCGCGATAAATGACGACGTTAAGGAAACTGCCGATCAGCAGGCCGAACAGAAATACGACGCCGACCAGCAGGGCAGGCGAGCCGGCGAGCAACGCTGACACGGGGCGCCGGGCTGCTTAGACGACGGAACCGAGCTTGAAGATCGGCAGGTACATCGCGATGACGAGACCACCGACCAGCACGCCGAGGATGGCCATGATGAGCGGCTCGAGCAGACTCGACATGCTGTCGACCGCGTTGTCAACGTCGGCTTCGTAAAAGGTGGCAACCTTGCCGGACATTTCATCGAGCGAACCGGATTCCTCGCCGACCGCGATCATCTGGATGACCATGTTAGGAAACACCCCGGTGTTCTGCATCGCCTGTTGCAGACGCACGCCGGTCGCGACTTCTTCGCGCATTTTCATGACCGCGTCTTCGTACACGATATTGCCGGTGGCGCCAGCCACCGACTCCAGCGCTTCAACCAGCGGCACGCCGGCGGCGAACATGGTCGAGAGCGTACGCGCGTACCGCGCGATCGCCGACTTGGTCAGGATGGGGCCGATGACCGGCAACTTCAATGACATCCGATCCAGGACCTCGCGCATTTTCTTCGAGCGCTTCTTGAAATAGATGAATGCATAGATGCCGGCGGCAACCACTATGCCGACAAAGACCCCATCGTTTTGCAGGAATCTTGACGCGTTGATAACCATCTGCGTGAAGGCCGGCAGCTCCGCGCCAAAGCCTGCGAACAGTTTTTCGAACTGCGGGATGACGAATATCAGCAGGATGACCGTCACGACGACCGCTACCACCAGCACCGCCGCCGGGTAAAACAGCGCTTTCTTGACCTTCTTCTTCAACGCCTCGGATTTTTCCTTGTAGGTCGCAATCTTGTCTAACAGATTCTCGAGCGCGCCGGCCTGTTCGCCCGCTTCGACCAGGTTGGTAAACAGGTCGTCGAAATACAGCGGATGCCTGGACAACGACTCGTGCAGCGAGCTGCCGCCTTCCACGTCCGCCTTGATGTCGAGAATGAGTTTTTGCATCGCGGGCTTGTCGTTGCCGTTGCCGACGATCTCGAACGACTGCACCATCGGGATACCGGCCGCCATCATGGTGGCGAGCTGACGGCTGAAAATGGCGATGTCCTCGGGCTTGACCTTGCCGCCCTTGGTGCTGTTGAAGAAGTTGATCTGCTTGCTGATCTTCTGGACCGTGATGCCCTGGCGGCGCAGTTCGGCGCGCATGCTGGCTTCGTCAACGGCGAGGCCATTGCCCTTGACCTTCTTGCCTTTCTTGTCCATCCCCTGCCAGGTGAAGGCAATATCCTTCGCCGGTTTTACGCCGCCCTTGTTGGCGGTTGCAGTAGCCTGTGCCATGTTAGATCGTCCTGTTAGTCGATGGTGACGCTGTTGATTTCATCGAGGCTGGTCATGCCGCCCTTGACCTTGTCGAGCCCCGAGCGGCGCAAATCCGGAACGCCTTGTTTCCTCGCCTCATCGGCGATGTCGATGGCGTTGCCGCCGCCCATAATGATGCGGCCGATCGCATCGGTGACTGGCATGACCTGGTAGATGCCGACGCGGCCCTTGTAGCCGTCGCTGCAGTTGGCGCAGCCCCTGGGTTTGTAGAGCTTGATGCCGGCAGCGACTTCCTCCGCCGTGAATCCTTCCTTGAGCAGGGCCTCGTTGGGAACGTCCGCCAGTTCCTTGCAGGAGGTGCAGAGGCGCCGCGCCAGGCGCTGCGCGATGATCAGGCTGACCGACGTGGCGATGGCGTAGGGCTTGACGCCCATGTCAATGAGTCGCGTCAGGGTCTGCGGCGCGTCGTTGGTGTGCAGCGTGGAGAGCACCAGGTGACCGGTCTGCGCCGCCTTGATCGCAATCTCGGCAGTTTCCAGGTCGCGGATTTCGCCGACCATGACGACGTCCGGATCCTGGCGCAGGAAGGAGCGCAATGCGGATGCAAACGTCAGGCCGACCTTGACGTTGACATTCACCTGGTTGACGCCGGGCAGGTTGATTTCCGCCGGATCCTCCGCAGTCGAGATGTTGGTGTCTTCCTTGTTGAGGATATTGAGGCCGGTAT
>JAYUGT010000149.1:0-11049 GCA_043738315.1 Gammaproteobacteria bacterium | reverse complement strand
GGAAGCGGGCGCAACTAACAACACACGGTGTCCTGCCGCGATGAGGTCGCGGCGGAACGTCTGGATGGACGTCGACACGCCGTTGACGCGCGGAAAATACACGTCGCTGACCATCAGTATTCGCATGTCTGCTCCGGTTGCTGGTCGGGCTGCCCCAGGGATGAAGTGTTCACGCGGC
Organism: Gammaproteobacteria bacterium; assembly: GCA_043738315.1. Classification (GTDB taxonomy): domain Bacteria; phylum Pseudomonadota; class Gammaproteobacteria; order Steroidobacterales; family Steroidobacteraceae; genus UBA964. The sequence continues at coordinate 10,871 of JAYUGT010000149.1, read as the reverse complement.
CATCCCCAGCGAGGGGAGCGCGAGCGCGTTAGCTACCGGAACGCCCTGGCCCGGCCAGTGCCAGAGCTGCAACGCTCCGATGTTGCGTTCGACGATGGCGGAGCAGTTTTCGACCCAGTCACCGTCATTGCCGTAGAGCACGCCATCGACTTCGTGTAACGCGGCGCGGTGAATGTGCCCACAGATCACACCGTCAACGCGCCGATTCCTTGCTTCCGCAACAACGGCCTTTTCAAATGCATGCACGTACTGCATCGCGCGGCCGGCCTTCTGCTTCAGGTAACCCGCGAGCGACCAGTAGGGATAGCCCATCGAGGTACGCAGCCGGTCGATCTGGTGATTCAGCGCAATCGTGAAGTCATAGACCCGCGAACCAAAGGCTTCGAGCCACGGATGGCAGTGCAGCGCGCCGTCGAATTCATCGCCGTGCATCAGCAGCAGGCGGCGCCCTTCGGCGGTGCGGTGCGTGAAATTGCGATGGACTTCGATATTGCCAAAGCGTTGCGACGTAAAAGCGCGCAGATCGGCGTCATGATTGCCGGGAACCAGCACCACGCGCCGGCCTTCATCGGCCATCCGCATCAGCCTGGACAGCACCGCTTCGTGGCTGGCGGGCCAGTAGGGCGAGCGCTTGAGGCTCCACAGATCGACGACATCGCCGACCAGGAACAATTGCTCGACGTCAATGTGATTCAGGAAGTCGAGCAGGCGCCCGGCACGGCAACCGCGGGATCCCAGATGCAGATCCGAAATGAAGACACTCCGAAGGCTCTGCCTGTTAGCGGGTCGCTTCACGTTAGCCTCGCGTGCTGGCTCAGGTTGCACGCATGCTGACGGTCAAATATTGCAGTTCCGCTACACGGCCGTGAATTTACCGTGACGTTTCAGGTACTTGCGTGACAAAGCTTTGTTAGATACTCAGGATTATGCCAGTCATGAAATTGTCATCTTGTGGGTATAGCGTCCGGGTCTTATGGAAAGAGCGGACCTGGCCCAGCACACCTCAAGGCGTTTCAACGCCGACCTCGAGCGGGTCCTGGTGAACGCGCTGCAAATGGCCCAGATCGTGGAACGGCAGTTCCAGGACTCGATCAAGGCGCTGGTGACGGCGGACGCCGCACTGGCGGCGCGGGTGGTGCAGGGCGACGATCAGGTCAATCGCATGGAGCGCGAGATAATGGCCGAGTGCCAGACCCTGCTTGCAACTCGCGCTCCGGCTGCCGGCGACCTGCGCATGTTGTTAGCTCTGCTGAAGATGGTCGGTGACGTCGAGCGCATGGGCGATGAGTGCAAGAAGATTGCGCTGGTTGCCACCCAGCTGACGCCCAACGACCGGCAGCGCGGCAAGTTCCGCGAGATCCGGCACCTGGCGCGCGTGGTGCAGCAGATGGTGCATCAGTCACTGGCGGCATTCGAGCGCCTGGACGCCGACGCCGCATGGAAAGTCATGCGCATGGACCGCGCGATCGACACTGAGTACGAGGCGATCCAGCGCCAGTGCGTCACCTACATGATGGAAGACCCGGAAATGATCCGGCGCGCGCTGGACGACATGTGGACGATCCGTGCGCTCGAGCGGGTCGGCGATCATGCCAAAAATCTGTGCGAGTACGTGGTCTACGTTGTCCACGGCAAAGACATCCGGCACACGCGGCCCGATCAACAGCCGGTAGCCGCTGCAGCGACCTAGCATCGGTCAGCCGCTTCGGCCCGCCTTGGCTTCTCTGGCGGCCTCAACGCCTGCAGGTTAGGCTTGCGCTACCTTTTCAGGAGCATCAAGCCATGGCGTTCAAGGACATGCGCGAATACCTCGCGCTGCTGGAAAAAGACGGTCAGCTGAAGCACGTCGATGTGCCGTTCAAGGGCCGTCGCGGCGATAACGAGCTGCAATCCCTGATGGCCTACCTCTGCGGCAAAGAGGGCCCCGCGCTGATGCTCAACAACGTTGATGGCATCAACACCCAGGGCGTACCGATCCTGTTCAATCCCTTCGGCACGCGCGAACGCACCGCGATGACCATCGGTTTTCGCGACTGGCGCGAAGCCAAGCTGCATCACGCGGACGTGCTCGGCAATCCTTCGCGCTGGATCGCGCCGAAAATCATCGACAAGTCGAAGGCGCCCTGCAAGGACGTGATCATCAGGGGCAAGGACGTCGATATCTCGAAGCAGGTTCCGCATGTCTGGTTCGGCAAGGAAGGCCCGGCCTATATCACCAACGCGATGACGTTCTCGAAGGACCCGGAGAATGGCGGCCGCAACGTCGGCTGGTATCGCCTGACACAGTTTCTCGACGCCACGCATCCGTTAGGCAAGAGCTATGCGCCGGGGCGCGAGAAGACCGACCTCGCGGCCTTCTACTGGTGGAATCCGCCGTTCTCGGACATCGGCCGCCACACCTTCAAGGCCTCGCGCATGGGCAAGCATCTGGAGGTCGCAATTGCCGGTGTATGCGATCCGGCCGTGCACCTCGCGTCCGGTACCGGCGCCCCGTACGGCCAGGACGAGGCGGCCTTCGCGGGCGGCCTGCGTGGCGAAGCCGTCGAGATGGTGAAATGCGAAACCGTGGATCTCGAAGTACCTGCCACCTCGGAATGGGTATTGGAAGGTGAAGTGTTCCACGAAGAACTGGAAGCCATCGGCTGGCATTCCAATCCGGTGGGCTATTACGACCGCGTGCAGGTGTTTCCGATAGTGCGCGTCAAGTGCATCACGCATCGCAAGAACCCGATCTGGCACGCCACCATGGAAATGGTGCCGCCGTTCGACCACAACTACATCGCGCTGCTGCCGGTGGAAGGCGAGGTGCTCTCCGACCTGCGCAAGAAGATCCCGGAAGTCCATGATGTCGCCGTCACACCTAACATGTGCTACATCGTGCAGCTGTCGGTCGACGGCGCCTCCAAGCCGCATAACGAGTTCGGCAAGTACGTGCTGCACGCGGTCTGGGGTTCGGCCGGCCGCTGGGGGCGTACCGCCAAGCTCGTGATCGTGGTCGGCCCGGATGTCGATCCCTACGATCTCAAGCAGGTTGAGTGGGCAATCATGACGCGCTGGCAGCCGGCCAAGGATTCGATCCTGCAGCCTAACGGTATCCCGATGATCCTGGATCCATCCTGCGAGAAATCGGCGCAGTTCGGCGCCTTCCGTTCGGACCAGATGGGCATCGACGCGACCATCAAGATTCCGGAGCGCTTCAGCGAGTATCCGGAAGTGTCGAAGGCGGATCCGACGCAGGTCGCCGAGATCGCGAAAAAGCTGGCCGGCATTGTCTGAGCGTTTCGGCGCCGACTATTACCGGCGTTTCTATTACAACCGGCGCACGGCGGTCACGCACCGCGCCGAGATGGCGGCGCGCGCCGGGCTGATCGCGGCCTACGTCGACTACATCGGGCTGCCGGTGGGCTCGATCCTGGATGCCGGCTGCGGCATCGGCCTGTTGCAAAAGCCGTTAGCCAGGCTGCTGCCACGCGCCGAATACGTCGGCCTCGAATTCAGCGACTACCTCTGCAAGCGCTATGGCTGGCAACAGGGCTCGCTCGCGAGCTACCGGCCGGGCCGGCAGTTTGACCTGGCCATCTGCTACGACGTTGGCCAGTATCTCGATGACCGCACCGCAGCCCGCGCCATCGTGACGCTGGGCCAGCTGTGCCGCGGCGTGCTTTATTTCACCGCGCTGACCAGCAAGGACTGGCGCTACAACTGCGACCGCTCGCGCACCGATGGCGACGTGCACCTGCGCAGTGGCGAGTGGTATCACAAGCGGCTGTCGCGCTGGTTCAGGCGCGTGGGTGCGGGGCTGTGGTTGCGGCGCGGCGCGCCGCTGACGACCTGGGAAATGGAGTGCTCATGAATATCCCGAAGACTGTTTTGTTAGGTGTGATGCTGGCCGGGGCGCTGGGCGTCAGCCAGGCGGCGAAAGCGCCGCCCCGCCTGAACCCTAACGATCCCGGCCACGCGGTGCGCATCCAGCAGAAACTCTGGTGTTCGCTCGAGGACGGCAAGACGATCTACCTCTGGTCGCAGGGCTCGGTCTACGGCCGCCGGCCGGGCGAGGCCGATCGCAAGCTGTTCAATTTCCAGATCTGGAACGCACGCGCCTGCAAGGGCTACCAGGACCCCGAGCGCGGTTACGGTTACCGTTCGGTGTCCCGCGAGATCATGTTGTACCTCGATCCCGCGACCAACGCGCTGCTCAAGACCTGGCGCAATCCCTGGACCGGCGAGCTGGTCGAGGTGGTGCATACGCAAAATGACCCGGTCAACATGGGCGCCGTGCTGTATGCGAACAGTCGCGACGGCCGGGCGGCGAGCTTCGATGGCAGGTTCGTCAATGGCCGCGTGATTTTCAGCAACGAAGCGCCGCTCTACTACGACAACCCGCTGGCGGGCGATTACCAGGACTATGTCGGCGGGCATTACCACGCGATGGAAATGCTCAACGTCTATGTCTACGAAAAAGATTTGCTGGATCCGAAAGTAAAGACACTGCCGCGCTGGAGCCGCTCCTGGAAGCGGGTGTCGAACTTCCTGCCGTGGATGCGCATGGGCGACCGGCCCGGGCTGCTGGTGTTCACGGCCGTCGGCCAGCGCGTGAATTCGGTCGAGGACCTCAATGAACCGATACGCACCGCGCTCAAGACGCAGTTCGCGAAGTACCAGTCGGCGCCGCCGCTGGACGACCAGCGGCCTAACGAAACCAGCTGGAGCTATTTCCGCAAGGTCATCACGCCCGGCAAGCCGCCGGTCGTGGCCGAACAGCCGCCGCTGATCACGTCGCCGGCGCCGGTGCCGGTTGCTGACGCGTGGACCCAGGACCTGCGCGACAGCTGTGCCGTAAAGCCAGCCGAGCCGATGGTGACCTGGTGGCATGGTCATGTGTACAGCCGGCGCATGGAGCAGAAGGACACACGGATATTCGACGCCGAACGCCTGCGCATTTCGAAGTGCGAGTTGTTGAGCGACCCGGTGCGCGGCAAGGGCTTCCGGCGCGTATCGCGCGAACTCATGATCTACGTGCCGACCACGGGCGACGCGGTGCTGAGCAGCTGGAAGAATCCCTGGTCCGGCGAGACGGTGACCGTGCCAACGGAGAAGATCCTGGCGCGGGCCGAGCCCGACCGCTGGCAGAAAAATCCCGATGGCAGCCCGGCGCGCACTGCGAGCCGTTTTCAGCTGACCGACAAGACGCTGACCGGCAGCGATGCCGAGATGACCTTCCGCGACAATCCGTTAGGTGGCAGCTACCAGGAGTACATTGGCGGCCGCGAACAGGTCCTCGACTTTGAAACCAGCGAACGGCCGCTGGCGCTGCCGAAGAAGGGCGAACTGGACCAGGTCCTGTCCTGGGGCCAGGTCCGGCCCTGGTATCCGTGGATGAAAATGGGTTCGCGCGAGGGAGCAGTCGTCATGCATGGCATCGGCGCGCGGGGTATCAAGTACGACCAGCTGCCCGCGGCCTTGCGTGCCGTGATCGAGAATCAGGAACCGGATTTTCGTTATAGAGCGCCAGTCAGTCGCGCAGCTGCTGCTCGTGCAGGCAGGCAGTTCGCGCCGCTGTCGACGCGGTAAATTGCGAAGCGGCCGCTGTCATTCTTGTGAAAGTATAGCCAGCAGCCATCCTTCGACAAGGATGGCGCTTCGACAAAACCGGTAATCAATGGAACCGGCCGCGGCACACCGAACGGTTCATCGGCGCGCGTCCGCGATGCGTGCAGGATGACCGGCGACTTCTGGAACATGCGCGGGCCACGCGTGAAAAAGAGCTCCAGCAGGTCTGCGGAAACGGCTGGCGCATATTCCAATGCCGACGTGTTGACGTTCTTCAGGATCACCGCGCTCTCCGGCAGTCGGCGAAACCCGCTGCCATCACGAACCGCGATGAAGATGTCGGCAGAGTCTGGAACCGGGTCACCCGAGAATTTTCCATCCACTGCGAACAGCGTGCTGCCGTCCGCGCTGATTTCAGCGTCGAAAATCAGGCTGCCATTCTTTTTCGGCAACAAACCGCCAGTTACCTCGAGACCCGACAACGCGCCCTGCTCAAAGCGGCCGTGGTAGATCGTTGCGAGGTTCTGCGCGTAACTGCGCGTCGAGATGAAATACAGCTGGCCATTGACATCCATGCTGGGCACGCCATCCAGGACGGCACTGTTAGCTCCGCGAATCGAGCCGCCGTACTCGAAAGTGAGGTCATCGATTCTGGTAGCGTACTGAAGATTGGTGTCGACGCGTGGATCATTACTGTTGTTGAACAGCAGGTAGCGCCCGTCCTTCGTGATGAACGGCTCCATCGCATCCGTGTGGTAACCACGAATCGTGACGCGCTGCGGTGGCTCTGGCTCCGCGGCTTGCAGTGCAGACATGCCAAGCACCGTGGCCAGCGCGACTACGGCACGCAGCGAGGCCGGGAATATGTCAGATCGTCGAAATTCCTGGATCAATTCCATTCTCCGGGCCCGGTACTGCGATCCTCCAATCATCGCGCGAATTGTTAGGTCGTGGAAGCATTGCACCGGCGAGGAACTGCGTAACGTGACGGCATCGGCTATTTCGCGCGGCCGACAGAGTCTTCATGGCTTGAGAAATCTGGCGTACCAGGCGAGATAACGCTCAAATCGGTCCTTGTTATACGACAGTTTCGTCAGCCCGTGATTCTGGCCGGGATAGATCACGAGTTGCGTCGGAATGTTCTGGCTGCGCAACGCCTGGTACATCTGCTCGGAGTTGAGCAGCGGCACATTGAAATCCAGGCTGCCGCAGAGGAACAGCGTTGGCGTCCTGATGCGGTCCGCATGCAGGAACGGGAACGAAAGCTTTTCCCAGGTCGCGGTGTCCTTCCACGGCGGCCCAAGCTCCGTCTCGTATTCACGAATGTACATGTCGGTGCCATAGCCGGCGAGGATGTTAGATATGCTGGCGCCGCTGGTTGCGGCCTTGAAGCGGCTGTCCTGCGCAATCACGTAGTTGGTCAGTATGCCGCCGTAGCTCCAGCCGCCGACGCCGAGCCGTGCGGGATCCGCCAGTCCATTGGCGATTGCGAGGTCCACATGCGCAATCACATCCTGCGCGTCGAGATTGCCCCAGTCCGCGAATATCGCCTTGGAAAAAGCCTCGTCGCGACCGGTGCTGCCGCGCGGATTGGCGGCGACGACCACGTAGCCGCTGGCCGCAAGCAGCTGCCACTCGAAACTGAAAGTGAAAGCGAACTGCGAGGTTGGGCCGCCGTGAATGCGGAGGATGGTCGGATACTTGCGGCCGGCAACGTAGTCGAGGGGCTTGACGACAAAGCCGGTGACGCGCGTGCCATCAGGACTCCGGGCCTCGGTGCGTTCCACCGGCGCAAGCCTCAATTCAGCTAACAAACCGGCGTTCTGGCGCGTCACCGGCCGGAACTGGTTCCGGTCGAACACCGCGACTTCAGCGGGATGCTGCGAGTCGCTGTGCAGCAACGCGATACGATCGCCGCGCGCGACGGTCAGTCCGGAGACCGATTGCAGCCCGGCGGATAGTCGCCGGATGGCGCCACTCGCGAGATTCACCTGCATGAGCTGGTCGGTGGCGTCGTCTTCCAGCACGCCGTACAGTGACTTGCCGTCGCCGGACCAGTGGGGCTCGGCAACGTTTCGATCGAGACTTTTTGTTAGCCGTCGCACCGTGCCGGCGCCGACATCGACCACCGCGAGCCCGTACTGCGCGTAGTACAGGAGTTTCGGATCGCCGCCGGCAACGAACGCGATCTGCCGGCCATCCGGGCTCCACAGCGGCGGGCTCGCCCAGTCGGTGTCCTGTCCTTCGCCCTGGTAGGTCGTCAGCAAGCGCGAGGCGGCGCCGGCGGTCGGCGCCATCAGGTACAGGCCGAAAGTCTCGTCACGATCAGGATCCGCTGATCGTTTGCTGACAAACGCCAGCGTCTTGCCGTCGGGCGACCAGCTCGGCAAGGCTTCGCTGTAGTTACCGGGCGTCAGCAGTTCTGTCTTACGGGTCTTGAGATCTAACAAATGGAGATGCTGACGGCTCCTGCCCAGGTAACCTGTGATGTCTTCCTTGAAATAAAAGCGGTCGATGACGATCGGCTTTGCAGTCTTGGCGCTCTCGACCAGCGGCTTGTCGTCGTCGGGGTCGCTGACTACCAGCGCCACCTGTTGACCATTGGGAGATATCGCGTAGTCGTCGACCGAGCCCGGCAAGCTGGTGATTTTCTCGGCCTCGCCGCCGTCCATGCTCAGGATCCAGAGCTGCGAATGCTCCTTGTCATCGCGGCGTGATGAGAGAAATGCCAGCCAGCGACCCTCAGGGCTCCAGCGCGGCTCGGTCTCGCTGTCAGGCGTGAATGTCAGCTGCCGCTCGCCGCCGTCACGCCAGTCCGTCATCCAGATGTCGCCGGTGCGCTTGTCCTGGGCCAGATCCGCCGTGCGTACCGTGTAGGCGATGTGTTCCCCATCCGGCGACAGCTGCGGCGCGCCGACGTCACGCAGGCGCGCGAAATCATCGATGTTGAGAGGCCGCTTGTCGGCCGCAAAAACCAGGCTTGTCATCGGCAATGCCAGCAAGCACAGAAGCCCGGCGAATATTGGTCGATTCAACGAACGCCTGCGCATCGTGCGAAAATCAGTAGCCGCGCCCGACATCGACGACCGACAACATTTTTTCCCCGGTGACATAACGGCGCAGATTTTCGCGCAGCACGCGCAGCTCCGTCTGCGCTCCCAGGTCCGACTGGCCGGAGACATGCGGTGTCAGGATCAGGTTGGGTTGCTGCCAGAGTGGATTATCAGGCGGCAAGGGCTCGGGGTCGGTGACATCGAGGCCCGCGCCGGCGATGATCTTTTTCTGCAGCGCCTCGGTCAGGTCCGCTGTCACGACACTCATGCCGCGGCCGACACTGATGAAATAGGCGCTGCGCTTCATGCGTGCAAACATCGCAGCGTCGAATAGCCCCTTGGTTTCCGCAGTCAGCGGCATCGCGTTCACGACCACATCGGCCTGGCTGATCAGCGCCTTGAGCTCATCCGAAGTTCCCACATAGTCCACGTAGTCGGGCTTTTCCTGCCGCGTCGCGCGCGTCGCGATGACGCGCATGCCGAGCGCATGCGCGCGCTTCGCAACCTCGCTGCCGATGCCGCCCAGCCCGACGACCAGCATGGTCTTGCCTTGAATCACGATCATCGGAAACTTACTGGAATCTTCGGCCCAGAGATGCTGTTCCCGTTGGGGAATCCACGCATACAGGCCGCGCGACAGTGCTAACGTAAAGGCGATCACATGCTCCGCGATCACCGGCGCGGCGATCGCTCGCATGTTAGTCACCAGGATCCGGCGCTGCATGATGGTCTTGGATTGTCCGGCACAGACGTCCACCCCCGAGGAGGTGGTTTGCATCCAGCGCAGGTTCGTGCCGGCCGCCAGCACACGTTCATCGCAGATGAAGACCGTTCGTCCGATGACAGCATCCGCGCCGGCCGCCGCAACCGCCATGTCCTGCGCCGAAGCTGCAGCAACCAGCTTGACTCCGGGCGCCGCCGTGCGCAGCGCGTCGACCAGCCCCGGTACGTCCGAATCGACGGCGATCTTCTTCGGCACGCGCCAACCGGGGACCTTTGACACCGGTTCTGCGGCTTCGCGCAGGCCGAACTCTGCCATCAGGCGCTCGCCGTCGTTAGCAGGCTCAAGCGCGGCCGCGCCCGCGGGCAGCAGCAGCAACGCAAGCGGGATCCAGGCAACGCGACGCGACACGATCAAAACCCGATCCGCATGATGGCTTCCGCAACGCACGCCGGCTTGGGCTCGCCTTCGATCTCCACCGAATACTGCTCGGTGATTTGCAGGCCACCGCCGGCCGGCTCGACGGCTAACAAAGTGCAATGCGCCCGGACGCGGGCGCCGACCTTGACCGCGTTCGGAAAACGCAGCTTGTTGAGGCCGTAATTGATGATGTTCCTGACGCCCGGCACGATCGGCTTGCTGGCTTCGACCAGGCCGCGCAGCAACGGATACAGTGACAGCGTCAGGTAGCCATGCGCGATGGTGCCGCCATAGGGCGATTCGCGTTTCGCCCGCTCGACATCGAGATGAATCCACTGGAAGTCGCCGGTGGCCTGCGCAAACTCGTTAACGCGCTGCTGCGTGACCGTTAGCCAGTCACTGGTGTGAATTTCCTTGCCCAGCTGGGATTTGAGCCATTCATGGGCGGCGGTCGCGTGATCGGTCATGGGTGTTCTCGGTTAGGATTATTTTCAACGGATATCCCGAACCGCCACGCTAATGGCCGCAGGCGGGTTCGTCAACCAGATAGGTGCAACATGCGGGTTCTGGTCACCGGAGCTAACGGCAAAACAGGCCGGGAGGTCACCGCGGCGCTCGCCGCGCGCGGCGCCATAGTCCGCAGCTTCATCCGTGACGCCGCCCAGTGGCAGGCATTACAGGCCCTGGGAAAGGCCGGCGATCACGCGGTCGGCGAGCTCCGTGACCCGGACAGTATTGGCCGGGCGCTGTCTGGCTGCGACGCCATGGTGCATATCGGCCCGCCGATGCATCCGGACGAAGTGGCGCTGACCCGCAACTGCATCGAGGCTGCCAAAAAGCGCGGCCTGCGCCATTTCGTCTATTACTCCGTCATGCACACGCTGCGGCGCGAGGTGCGTCACCACCGGCTGAAGCTGGAGTGCGAGGAAATGCTGGTGGAGTCCGGGCTTGCGTACACCATCGTGCAGCCGATCCGCTACATGCAGCACCTGGAGCCGATCTGGAAGCAGGTGACCGGGCAGGGCGTGCACGCAATGCCCTTCAATGTTGATGTCAAATTCAACGTTGCAGATTTGTTAGACCACGCGGCCGCGACGGCGGCGGTCGTGACAGAAGCCGGCGCGCAT
>JAYUGT010000148.1:0-11062 GCA_043738315.1 Gammaproteobacteria bacterium | reverse complement strand
CCGTGGTAGCGGAAAACACGCCCTGGAAGGCGCCGATCGGCGTGCGTTTGGCAGCGAGCAGAACAATTGCGTCAGACATTTCCCACTTCTCCCGGCTTCAAGCTTCTCTCTCAGGATGACATTTTAGGCATGTGCCCCAAAACCTGCATGACTCAGCGGCGCGCGGCGCGGTCCGCACGCGGCGCCAGTCCGAGTTCAAACAAATCGATGAAGCGTGCGGCGATTTCCGCCGGCGTCAGAGCGTCGCGACCGCGATGCCAGTGGGCGATCCAGTTGAGCGCTCCGGCAAGCGCGAAAGCGGTCATCTTGGGATCGCAGGACCGAATCGAGCCATCCTCGATGCCGGCGCGCAGCAGGCGCCGCAGCCCCTGGTCGATTTCCGACTTCAGTTGCTTGACCCGCGCGCTCAAGGCGGCGTCGAGGTCCAGGTCCTCGGCTCGCACCATGCACCAGCCGAAATCGCCGGTGATCGCCTCGGCGTAGCCAGCTAACACCCGCAGCAGGCGTGCGCGCGCGGTCGTGCCGCTGTGCTCGGCGGTCTTGAAGGCGGCGCGGATCTGCTCGACACCGGTGCAGAAGCATTCAAACAGCAGCTGCTGCTTGTTACCGACGTAGTGATAGACCAGTGGCTTGGTGACACCGACGGCGGCGGCGACATCATCCAGCGAGGTGTTGTGAAATCCGTTGGCGCGAAACGCCTGGGCGGCGGCGCGGATCAGGGCCGCGCGTTTGCGCCCGCGTTCGGCGTCCCGCGCTGCAGCATCGCGCCACGGTGACAGCGACGGCGGCCGCCCCCGGCGCGGCGGCGTGACGGACTTGGCGGTCACAGACCTTGTCTTCAACATGCCAGTTATCGTATGATTAAATTACCGACGAGTAATTTAGATTACGTGCAGGTAAATTGCAATATGGCCAGCCCCTCGAAAGCGCAGTCACAGTCGGCGGTCACGGCCGCCGACAGCCAGGCGCCGCTGCGCTTCGTCACGGCCGCATCGCTGTTTGACGGCCATGATGCGGCCATCAACATGATCCGCCGGCTGCTGCAGTCCGGTGGCGCCGAGGTCGTGCACCTCGGGCACAACCGCTCGGTGGCCGACATCGTGCGTGCGGCGATCCAGGAAGACGCCGATGCGGTCGCAGTCAGCTCCTACCAGGGCGGGCACAACGAGTATTTCGCCTACATGGTCGACACGCTGCGCGCCGCAGGCTGCGAGCACATACGGGTGATCGTTGGCGGCGGCGGCACGATCGCGCCGCAGGAAATCGCGGCGCTGGAACAACACGGCGTCGAGAAGATATACACGCCCGAAGACGGCCGTTTGTTAGGCCTGCAGGGCATGGTCAACGACGTGTTCCGGCGCGTGCGCGCCGCGCGCCGGCCGGCCTTCGCGATGGCGCCGCTCAACGCCGGCGATCACCGGCAGCTGGCGCGCTGCATCACCATGCTCGAGGGCGAGGCGGGCCAGCAGGGGGCCGGCACCGAGGCCCTGCGCAAGGCGCTGGCGCGGCCCGTGACCCGCGCGCCGGTGGTCGGCATCACCGGCACCGGCGGCGCCGGCAAGTCCTCGCTGACCGATGAGCTGCTGCAGCGGCTGATTCGCGCGTACCCGCAGCGGCAGATCGCCGTGGTTGCCGTGGATCCCACCCGCCGCCGTTCGGGCGGCGCGTTGTTAGGCGACCGGATCCGCATGAACAGCCTGTCGAATTCCAGCGTGTTCATGCGCTCGCTGGCGACGCGGCGCCAGAACCTCGCGACCAGCGTGGTGCTGAAGGACGTGATCGAGCTCTACCAGCAGGCGGGCTTCGACCTGATCCTGGTGGAGACGGCCGGCATCGGCCAGAGCGACACCGAGATCGTCGACTTGGTGGACATTTCCACCTACGTGATGACCGCCGACTATGGCGCCGCGAGCCAGCTCGAGAAGATCGACATGCTGGATTTCGCCGACCTGGTGGTGCTCAACAAGTTTGAAAAACGCGGCGCCGCGGACGCGCTGCGCGATGTGCGCAAGCAGTGGCGGCGCAATCACCCGGAGCGCATGAAGATCGCCGACGGCGAGGTGCCCGTGTATCCGACCATCGCCAGCCGCTTCAATGATCCGGGCGTCAATCGCCTGTTCGCGGCGCTCTGTGCGCGCCTCGACGCCAGGGCCGGCAAGCCCGGGCACTGGCTGAACGCGGCGATCTCCAAGGTGGCGCCGGTCACGATTGCCGAGATCAGCCGCACGGCGCTCATCCCCGAGAATCGCGGCCGCTATCTGGCCGACATTGCCGCCGTGGGCCGCGATACCCGTACCCGGCTGGAGCAAGCGGCGCAGGCGGCGAGCGCGGCGCAAAGCCTGCATCGCGCCCTGCAGGTACTGGGCGATGCACAACTGCCGGTTTTGTTAGATCGCTACCCGGGCGGCACGCTCGAGAGCGGCAAGTCCGACGCCGCGCGGCACGCGCTGCGGCTCGCCTACCACCAGGCGCTCGATGCGATCGGCGCCGAGGGCGTGGCGCAGCTCAGGGAATGGCCGGCGCGGATCAAGGGCATTACCGAGGCGCACTACAGCTACGTCGTGCGCGGCAAGGAAGTGCGTGGCGACAACTACCTCGAGACCCTGAGCCGCAACAAGGTGCCGAAAATCGCCGCGCCGCGGCTCACGGACCTGGGCGACATCCTGCGCTTCCTCGGCAACGAGAATCTGCCGGGCGCGTATCCGTACACCGCGGGCGTCTATCCGTATCGGCGCGAGGCGGAAGATCCGGCGCGCATGTTTGCCGGCGAGGGCACGCCGGAGCGCACCAATCGACGCTTTCATCTGTTAGCGCGCGACGCCGACGCCACGCGCCTGTCGACCGCATTCGATTCGACCACGCTGTACGGCGAAGATCCGGACCTGCGTCCGGACATCTACGGCCGCACCGGCAATTCCGGCGTCAGCATCGCGACGCTGGATGACATGAAGAAACTCTACTCGGGTTTCGACCTGTGCGCGCCGAACACGTCCGTGTCGATGACCATCAACGGTCCCGCGCCGATGCTGCTCGCAATGTTCATGAACACCGCCATCGACCAGCGGGTCGAGCGCTTCCTGCGTGCCGGGGGCCGCTGGCCGCGCGCCGAGCGGCATATCGGCCAGTTGCGCGCACAGCAGCAGGCGGCCGGCATCCCGATCGCGTGCTACGTCGGCGAGCTGCCCGAGGGCCACGACGGCCTGGGCCTCGGCTTGTTAGGCCTGAGTTCGGACCAGCTGGTGGGCGTCAGCGTAGACGGCCAGGAACTGCTGAGCGCCGCCGAGCACCGCAAGCTCGCCGCCGAAGCGCAGAGCCTGGCGCGCGGCACCGTGCAGGCGGACATCCTCAAGGAGGACCAGGCGCAGAACACCTGCATTTTCTCCACCGAATTCGCCATGCGGCTGATGGGCGACGTGCAGCAGTATTTCATCGACCACAACGTGCGCAATTTCTACTCGGTGTCGATCTCCGGTTATCACATCGCCGAGGCCGGCGCCAATCCGGTGAGCCAGCTGGCCTTTACGCTGTCCAACGGCTTCACCATCGTCGAGTACTACCTCGCACGCGGCATGAAGATCGATGACTTCGCCGGCAACCTGAGTTTCTTTTTCTCGAATGGCATGGATGCCGAGTACGCGGTGATTGGCCGGGTGGCGCGCCGCATCTGGGCGCGGGCGATGCGCGAGCGCTACGGCGCCAGCGCGCGCAGCCAGATGCTGAAATATCACATCCAGACCTCGGGTCGCAGCCTGCATGCGCGCGAGATCCAGTTCAACGACATCCGTACCACGCTGCAGGCGCTGTACGCGTTGTTCGACAACTGCAACTCGCTGCACACCAATGCCTACGATGAGGCGCTGACCACGCCGACCGAGGAGAGCGTGCGGCGCGCGGTCGCGATCCAGCTGATCATCAATCGCGAACTCGGCCTGAATGCGACGCAGAACCCCTGGCAGGGTTCCTACATGATCGACTACCTGACCGACATGGTGGAAGAGGCCGTGTACCGCGAGTTCGAATCCATCAGCGAGCGCGGCGGCGTGTTAGGTGCGATGGAAACCATGTACCAGCGCGGCAAGATCCAGGAAGAAAGCCTGTACTACGAGACCCGCAAGCACGACGGCAGCCTGCCCATCGTCGGGGTGAATACCTTCCTCAGCAAGCACGACGCGGCCGCGGAGCACGCGGCGGTGGCCCTGATCCGCTCCACCGAGGAAGAAAAGCAGCAGCAGGTCACCGGCGTGCAGTCGTTTCAGGCGCGTGGCGCGGCGCGGCGCGCCACAGCGCTCGAGCAGTTGCGTGCGACCGCCGCGGGCAATGGCAACACCTTTGGCGACCTGATGGTCGCCGCGCGTTGCGCATCGTTAGGGCAGATCTCGCGGGCGCTGTATGAAGTCGGTGGCCAGTACCGCCGCAACATGTAAGGCGGCCAGGCGGCGCGTCAGTGCGGCGCGAGGTCAGGCTCGTCCAGGCGGCTGAGGATCGCGGCCCGTGAGCGCTCGCGCAGGTCGATCGGGTCCGCGGTCGTGCCGTGCGGCACCTTGAGCGGCGCCAGCACCTCCACCTCGATGACGCCCGGTCGCAGAAAGTAACCCTCCGGCGGCAGGCGCTGGCGCGTGCCGCGGATCACGCAGGGCACGACTGTTAGCTGTGAGCGCGCGGCGATGGCGAACGCGCCCGAATGAAACTTCAGCAGCCCGGGCCTGGCGTGAAACGTGCCTTCCGGGAAGAACACCAGCGACTGTCCGCGACTGGCGCTGCGCAACAGCCGCCGCGCGTCCGACGCGCCCTGGTGGCGGTTGACGCGGTCGACGAATTCCGAACCGATGCGCCGCAATAAAAACCCCGCCAATGGCACCCGGTCCATTTCCTTCTTGATGACAAAGGAAAAACGCGTCGGCAGCGCCGCTTTCATCACCGGCCCGTCGAGGTAGCTGCAATGATTGGCGACCACCACGCAGGCGCCGGCGGGCAGGTGGTGCAGCCCGGTGACGCGCAGGCGCATGCCGGAGGCCACAAGCATCATGCGCGCCATGGCGCCGGCCAGCGCCCGGCGCGCCCGCAATCCGGGCACCAGCAGCACGCCCAGCAGCGCGATAACGCCTAGAACTGCGATGGCAAGCCACGCGTAAATTCCCCATAAACCGTAGGCTAGCGGCATCGTCGGTTTTGAACCTTTACTGTGACCGAGTTCTCTTTATGTTAATGCGTCTCGACAACCGTGAATAAGGTCACTGCGGATCAACCGGCGTGGAACCGATACTCCTCCTGCGAATCCGAACAGGCAACAGTTTTGCCATTACGCAATCGAGGCTGAATTGATCAAGGCAGCAGCAGGGCAGGTAGCGAAGGTGGACAACACGGATCCCGCCATCACGCGCTTTCTGGATGCGGTATGGATGGAACGCGGCTTGTCGGTCAATACGCTGGCGGCGTATCGCGCCGATCTGACCGCCTTGAATCGTTGGCTCGCCGAGCGCGACATCCGAATTCTCGATACCACACGTTCGGATCTCCTCGGTTTCATTGCCGCGCGCGTCGAACACGGCGCCCGGCCCCGCTCAACCGCGCGCCAGCTGTCATCGTTCCGCCGCTTCTTTCGCCACTTCCTGCGCGAGGGCAGCGTCAAGCAGGACCCGACGGCGCAGATCGCCATGCCCAAGATCGGCCGCTCGCTGCCCAAGTCCCTGTCCGAGGAGGAAGTCGAGTCGCTGCTGTCGGCGCCGCTCGTGACCGATCCGTTAGGTCATCGCGACCGCACGATGCTGGAAGTGCTGTACGCCACGGGCTTGCGCGTGTCGGAACTGGTCAGCCTCAAGTACACCCAGGTCAATCTCAACCAGGGCGTGATACGCGTGCTCGGCAAGGGCAATCGCGAGCGCCTGATTCCGGTCGGCGAAGAAGCGGTGCGCTGGCTCGGTGAATTCATCAACGGCGCGCGCAGTGAAATCCTGCTGGACCGCGCCACGGACTATCTGTTTCCGACGCGCCGCGGTGATCGCATGACGCGCCAGGCCTTCTGGCACATCATCAAGCGTTACGCGCGCAAGTCGCTGATCGAGAAAGCGCTCTCGCCGCATACCCTGCGGCACGCGTTTGCGACGCATCTTCTCAATCATGGCGCGGACCTGCGCGTGGTGCAGATGCTGCTGGGTCACAGTGATTTGTCGACCACGCAGATCTATACCCATGTGGCCCGCGAGCGCATGAAAGAACTGCACGCAGCGCACCATCCGCGCGGTTAAGTCGCAATTCCCGCTGCCGCCCGGTCTCAGGGCGGGACCCTTGAGGTAAACTTGAACCACTCGGCTGCCCTGCGGTCGAATCGTTACGCTTACTCAGATGGGACGGCTACGGCATGAAACTTGGTAATTCCTGGGTGCTTTTACTTGGCCTGTGTGCCGCGCCGCTGGTGCTGGCGCAATCGCCGGACAAGCCGGGCGCGCGCCCCGATGTGCGCCTCGACATATCCCGCAAATTTCCCGGCACCAAGGTCGACGACGTCCGGGTATCGCCGGTCCCGGGGGTCTTTGAAGTCATGCGTGGCACCGACGTCGTGTATGTCAGCGGCGATGCCAAGTACGCCATTGCCGGCGACCTGTACGACCTCAACAACCAGAGCAGCAACCTGACCGAGCGTCGGCGCCGCGAGATCCGCATGCAGATGTTAGCCGCGGTCCCGGATTCGCAGGCGGTGGTGTTCGCGCCCAAGGATCCCAAGTACACCGTCACCGTCTTTACCGATGTGGACTGCGGGTTCTGCCGGCAGCTGCACAGCAAGATCGCCCAGTACAACGATCTTGGTATCAAGGTTCGCTATCTCTTCTTCCCGCGCAGCGGCCCGGATACCGAGTCCTGGGCCAAGGCCGAGCAGGTCTGGTGTTCCGCGAACCGCAACGAAGCCCTGACCAAGGCCAAGCTGGGCGAGACCCTCAAGGCCGCGAAGTGCGCTAACACGCCGGTCAAGCGCGACTACGAATTGGGCGAAAACATCGGCCTGCGCGGCACGCCGGGTATCGTGCTGGCCAACGGCGAGCTGTTGGGTGGCTATGTGCCGCCGATCAATCTGGTCGCGAAATTGCAGGGCCTGGCGTCGGGCAAGTAGCCCTTGCGACGCGCTGGAACCTAACGTTCCAGCAGCTTCAGCTTGTCGGCCACGCCTTCCCATTCCTTGGCATCTGCCGGCGCCTTGCCCATCTCGGTGATCACCGGCCACTTGCGCGACAGCTCGGCGTTCAGGGCCTTGAACGCTTCCTGGCCGGCAGGGATTTCTTCTTCTGAATAGATCGCTTCGACCGGGCACTCCGGTTCGCACAGCGTGCAGTCAATGCATTCATCCGGGTCGATGACCAGGAAATTGGGGCCTTCGTGGAAGCAGTCCACCGGGCAGACTTCCACGCAGTCCATGTACTTGCACTTGATGCATTGTTCGGTAACGACAAAAGTCATTGCAGTCCTCTTGGGCGCTATTCTGCCCTACCGGGCGCGACGGTTGAACTGAGTGAAGTGGTGCTTGTCCACTCCGGCGGCCCGGTCTTCCAGGAAACGACGCAAAGTGTAGTCGGTACTGGGGAAGGCGATGTCGGCCCAGGGCAACTCATCCGCCGTGACCAGCCTGGCATCCAGGCTCTCGGGCCCGGCGCCGATTTCAGGGTCCAGCAGGCGGGCGCGGAAGAATACATGCACCTGGTGAGCGGGTATGACGTGCACGATTGTTAGCAACGAGAGGATTTCCACCTTGGCCAGGGCTTCTTCATGGGCCTCGCGGGCCGCCCCCTGCTGCAGGGTTTCGCCGTTTTCGAGGAACCCCGCCGGCACGGTCCAGTATCCGACCCGCGGCTCGATGGCGCGCTTGCAGATCACGATCCGGCCCTCGAATTCGGGTACGCAGCCGACCACGATCTTCGGGTTCTGGTAATGGACGATGCCGCAGCTGTCGCAGACGAAGCGCGGCAACAAATCACCCTCTGGCACGCGCAAGCTGACCGGCGCGCCACAATCGCTGCAATATTTCATGATTTAGTGAACCTGGTGCCCGGGGGGAGAATCGAACTCCCATGACCTTGCGGCCGGCAGATTTTGAGTCTGCTGTGTCTACCAGTTCCACCACCCGGGCGGGCAGTCAAAAACGGGGCGGGAGTGTAGCGCAGCAGGGCGTGGAAACAACACTGCGACGCTTTGTGGGCCTGGGGCATCTTGGGTAAGGACATGAGCAAACTGGCAGACCTGGTGGTGGGCGACGGCCTGCTCGCGGCGGCGCGCAGCGGCGACCGCGACGCGGCCGGCCGGCTCTACGCCTTGGTCGCAGGGCCCGCCTACACGCTGGCGCGCCGCCTGGTCGGCCCGGCGGTGGCCGAGGATGTCCTGCAGGACAGCATGGTCAGGATGTTCGCGGCGCTCGGCAGTTTTCGGGGCGAAGCGCCCTTTGGCCGCTGGCTGCGGCGGATCGTCGTCACCCAGTGCCTGATGCAGCTGCGCTCGCCCTGGCGGCGCGCCCGCGTCTACTGGGAGGATTTTGCGCAGTCCGCCGGTGAGCTAACAGATTCGACCGATCCGGCGTTTGCCGTGGACGCGGAGCGCGCGTTGCGGCGCCTGGCACCGACCGCCCGGGCGGTGCTGTGGCTGCACGCGGTGGAGGGCTACTCGCACGCCGACATCGGCGCGCAGTTTGGCCGCAGCGAAAGTTTTTCCAAGACCCAGCTGGCGCGGGCGCTGCGGCGCCTGCGCGACGACGCAAATACCAGTCCTGAAGAATATTTATGCCAGACCCCACCCAAGTCCTGAGTCCCGCCGCCCAGCGCGAGTGGCCGGCGCCCTACGATTTTGCGGCCTTTGAGGCGCGCGTTGCCGCTGCGCGGCGGCGCGTGCTGGCCGGCCAGCGGGTCGGCGTTGCGGCGCTGGCCGCGGTCAGCATCGCGGCGCTCAGCCTGTTGCTGGTGTCCGCGCGCCAGCGGCCCGCCCTGGCCACCGAGGCGGCGGCGATAATTAGCACCGGAGTAAATCCCGGGGATGCAGCCTTGTCGACGGTCATGGACGAAAGCTGGCTGCGCCATTTGCCGCAGGAGCCGGCCGTGGCACGCGTGTCGACGCGAGCGCCGGTGGGAATGCTCCAGGACCGTATTGCCTGGCTCGATGATTCGCTGAGCGCTGCCTTGCAGGAACAGGCCGCGCATGGCGAGGTGCTGCGCCTGCGCTCGGAGCGCGCCCAGCTGGTCGACGCGCTGGTGCGGGTTCGCTACGCCGAGCAGCTCTCTGCCGATGCCAATTGATTTTTTGCTTGCGAAACGGAGTATGAGTCCATGAAATCACCGATTTTGTTAGGTTTGTCGCTGCTGCTGGCCGGTGGAGTCGCCCTGGCGGCGACACCAGCTATCCCTCCGGTACCGCCGATCGCGGCCGCCGCTCCGGCGGCGGCAGCCGCGCCGGTCAGTCCGGATGAGGCCGCCCAGCGGCTCGACCTGGCCCGCCAGCGGCTGGATGCCGCGGCCCGCGAAGTCGCCGAGCTGTCGATGCAGATGGGCCGCGGCGGTCCCGAGACGCGGGTTTTCGAGTTCCGCAGCGACGATCGCCGCCGCGCGATCCTGGGTATCCAGCTCGGTCAGGGTGGCGGCGACGATTCCAAGACCGGGGCCCGGGTGGTCGCGGTGAGTCCGGGGGGTCCCGCCGAGGCGGCAGGCCTCAAGAGCGGCGACGTGATCGTCGGCATCCAGGGTGTGGATTTGCGCGGCCGTGACAGCGCTGAGCGCGAACTGATGCAGCAGATGCGCGGCGTCGAGCCGGATCAGAAGGTCAAGCTGAAAGTGCTGCGCGCGGGCAAGGTACAGGACTTCGAGGTCACCGCGCGCGGCGCGCCGCGCGATCGGATCATGGCCCACGGCGGCGCACCAGGCGGCATGCACGGTGGATTTGGCATGGCGCAGGTGATGCCTGGCATGCCGCCGGGTATGGATGGCGAGGGCATGCCGGGCGTGGTCGGGGCGCTTCTCGGCCGGCCGGGCATGTTAGGTCTGGAGCTCGCGACGCTGACGCCGAAGCTCGGCCAGTATTTTGGGGTCGACAAAGGCGTGCTGGTCCTGAAGGCGCCCGAAGCTAACAAGCTGCGGATCGAGGAGGGCGATGTGATACTCGCGCTCGACGGCCGCGAGCCGCGGAGCGCCGCGCATGCGGCGGGCATCCTGCGCTCCTATCAGCAGGGCGAGAAAGTGAAGTTGCGCGTGCAGCGCCAGCGCAAGGCCGTAACGCTCGATGGCGAAATCGTCTTCCAGCGCCCGGATTTCGACGACCCGCGCGGCGCGCCGATGCCGCCGCCGCCGGGTGGCATGGGCCCGATGCCGCCGCCCCCGCCGCCCGGCGCTGCCGGACCGGGCAGTCCTGCGCCCCACGTCCAGCAACGGATCGTGATTCGCACCAGCAAGGACGAAGAGCGCACCTGAGCTGAGCGGACGCTGTTGCGGCCGGCAGCTCAGACGAGCAGGTCGCGCAGCGCCGGTGCTCCGCTGCTGTCCGGGAACACCTCGCGCTCCACCGCCGGTGCCGGCGCGCCCAGGTGATCCTGCAGCAGCGCCTTGCAGACGCTGCGCAGATCCAGTGTCGGCCGCAGGTCGCGGCCCTCGTAGAGCGCGCCTGGCGCCAGCGACGGCCAGTCGGCGATGACCCGACCGCCGCGCACCGCACCGCCGACTACAAACGCCGCCGCGCCCGTGCCGTGATCGGTGCCGCGGGTGCCATTGACTGCGGCCGTCCGTCCAAATTCTGTGGCGATCAGGACCGCGGTCTTGTTCCAGGCGGGCCCGAGGCGGGTCTTCAGGGTTCGCAGCGCCTCATCGAGCAAGCCCAGGCGTATCGCCAGCACGCCCTTGTCAGTGCCTTCGTTAGCATGGGTATCCCAGCCGCTGCCATCGAGTACCGCGACTCTCGGCCCGTCGGGCTGCACCAGAAAACCGGCGGCTGCGCGCATGGTCGCGTCCATGTCGGCGCCGTAGCGACGGGCGCCGGCCGGCGCCGCGCCCATGCCGGCGCCTTTGTTAGCATCGGCCGCGACCGCGTCGGTCATCAGCGCATC
>JAYUGT010000147.1:0-4459 GCA_043738315.1 Gammaproteobacteria bacterium | reverse complement strand
GCCAGGCGACGCTCACGGACCGGTCTCGCGGGCAGGTCGCATGGCTCAAACCAGCCGGTCGGCTAACGCTTCGCCCGTGCGAACCGTGCTGCCGGCCTTGAGATCCGCGCGCCAGCGGCACGCCCCGGGCGGGAACAGCAGGATGACCGTCGAGCCCATGTTGAATCGTCCCATTTCGGCGCCCGCCCTTGCCGCGGGCGGTGCTAACAGGCCGGTATCCGCCAGCCGCTGCACACGGCGTGGCCGGCGTGGCGCGACGTTGCCGTGCCACACCGTGTCCATGCTGCCGACGTTCAGAGCACCGACCAGCACGACGGCAAAAGGCGCCTGCGGCTGCTCGAACAGGCAGACCACGCGCTCATTGCGCGCAAACAGCCGCGGCACGCTGTCCGCCGTGGCTCGATTGACACTGAACAGGCGGCCCGGCACGTACCAGGTCTCGGCCAGTTCCCCGTCTGCGGGCATGTGAATGCGGTGGTAGTTGTACGGCGCGAGATAAATCGTCGCGAATGCGCCGCCGGTGAACCGCGCCGCCCACGGCGCGTTGCCTGCTAACAAATCGCCGACCGTGTAGTGATGTCCCTTGGCCTGCAGCAGGCGATTCTGCTCGATGGAGCCGAGTTCGCTCACCGTGCCATCCACGGGGCACAGGAACTTGCGGGCGCTGTCGGCCAGCGGGCGCGCGTCCGGGCGCAGCGCGCGCGTGAAAAACTCATTGAAGCTGCCAAAACTCTGCGGGTCCGGTTGCAGGGCATCGCGCATGTCCGGTCGATAGCCGCGCACGAACCAGCGAATCGCCAGGTTCTTGAACCAGCGCACGCGGACCCGGCAGATCGCGCCCACCAGCCGCGACAGGCCGTGCTGCGGCAGGATGTATTGAAGCCACGTGAACATCAGTGGGTCAGCCCAGGCGATCCCGCAGCGCGTCCAGGTCCTGGCGCATTTTCTCCAGCGACAGCGGCGGCGTGAACACCGCGACCAGGCGACCCGCGCGGTCCAGCAGGTAGACGGTCGCGGAATGATCCATGGTGTAGTCGCCGCCCGGCAGCGGTTCGCGCTGCGCGACTCCTGAGAATGCTTTTGTTAGCGCGTCGATCGCCGCCGGTGCGCCGGTCAGGCCGATGAAGGCCGGATCGAAACCGCTGAGGTAACGCTGCAGTTGCACCGGGGTGTCGCGCTCCGGGTCGATGCTGACCATGACCACCTGCAGGGGCGTGAGCGCGGTCGACTTGCGGACGCCGGCGAGCAGCGCCAGCGTCGTCGGGCACACGTCGGGGCAGTTACTGAAACCAAAGAACAGCAGCGTGGCCCGGCCCTGCAACAGCTGCTCACTGGCCGCGCGGCCCTGCTGGTCGGTCAGGGCAAACGGCACCGTGGCTCGCGCCGCCGGCAACCAGGTGCCGCTTTGCAGTTGCGGTGCGCCGGGCGTGGTCCACCTCGCGACCTGTACGCCGGCAGTTGCTGCGATAATCGCTATAACAACCGCCAGAGCGACCTTGGTACCGATTTGCATGCCGAAATTATCCCACACCGCCCGCAGTCTGATCGCCTCGACGGCGCGGCAACTGCGTCGCGCCGGCCTGCATTTCGGTCACGGCACCGACAACGCCGACGACGAAGCCGCGGCGCTGGTGTTTCACGCCCTCGCGCTGCCCTGGGACGGCGGCGCGGCGGTCTACCGCCGGCGACCCGGCGTTGCTGAATTCCGCTACCTGCAATCGCTGGTCAGGCGCCGCATCCGCGAACGCATCCCGGCGGTTTACCTAACAGGCGAGAGCTTCTTCGCCGGCCTGCGGATGCAGGTGGATGAACGCGCGCTCATTCCGCGTTCGCCGTTCGCGGAATTGATCGGCCAGGGGTTCGAGCCGTTCGTCGACATGAACCAGGTCCGGCGGGTGCTCGATATCGGTACCGGCGGCGGCTGCATCGCCATCGCCGTGGCCCGTTATTTTCCGGATACCCGTGTCGATGCGGTCGATATTTCCGCGCCCGCCCTGTCGCTGGCGCGCCACAACCGCCGGATGCACGGCCTGACAAAACGCGTGCGACTGGTCAAATCTGACGTCTACAGCGCGCTGCGAGGCCGCCGCTACGATATGATCCTCGCCAACCCGCCCTATGTCGGCGCGCGCGAAATGGCGCGTTTGCCTGCGGAATACGCGCACGAGCCGCGCCTGGCGCTGGCTTCGGGCCGCGATGGCCTGGACATTGTTAGGCGGATCCTGGCGGGAGCCGGCCGGCATTTGCGGCCGGGCGGCGTCTTGATAGTCGAGGTCGGCAACAGCGAGCGCGCGGTCAGGCGTGCGTGGCCGCAGCTGCCGTTTACCTGGCTGGAATTCGAGCGCGGTGGTGGTGGCGTGTTTTTACTGACGGCGGAGCAATGTCGGGCAATTCGTTAGGCAAGGTGTTCACGGTAACGACCTTTGGCGAAAGTCATGGGCCGGCGCTCGGCTGTATCGTCGATGGCTGCCCGCCGGGCCTGGAGCTGTCGGCCGCCGACATCCAGCCCGATGTCGATCGCCGCCGCACCGGCACCTCCAGGTTTGTCAGTCAGCGGCGCGAAGGCGATGAGGTGCGCATCCTGTCGGGCGTTTTCGAGGGCCGCACCACCGGCGCGCCGATCGGCATCCTGATCGAGAACACCGACGCGCGCTCGCGCGACTACGACAAGATCAAGGATCTGTTCCGGCCCGGCCATGCGGACTACACCTACCAGCAGAAATACGGATTTCGCGATTACCGCGGCGGCGGTCGGTCCTCGGCCCGTGAGACCGTCATGCGCGTCGCGGCCGGCGCGGTCGCGCGCAAGTACCTCGCAACCCGCGCCGGCATACGGATTTCCGGCTACCTGTCGCAGATCGGTGCGCTGCGCATAGAACCCGTGCAGCCCGAGTTTGCGTACCAGAACCCGTTTTTCTGTCCCGATCCGTCGCGCATCGCCGAACTCGAGGCGCTGCTGTGGCAGTTGCGCGAGGACGGCGATTCGTTAGGCGCCAAGCTGGTCGTCAGGGCGAGCGGCGTGCCGCCGGGCCTGGGCGAACCGGTGTTCGACCGCCTGGATGCCGACATCGCCCACGGGATGATGGGCATCAATGCGGTGAAGGCGGTCGAGATCGGCGCCGGCGTGCGCGCCGCCAGCCAGCGCGGCAGCGAGCACCGCGACCTGATGACGCCGCAGGGTTTCAGGAGCAACAACGCCGGTGGCGTGTTAGGCGGGATTTCCACCGGGCAGGAGATCCTGGTCGAGATCACGCTCAAGCCGACCTCGAGCATCACCATCCCCGGCGACACCATCGATGTCGACGGCCGCCCGGCGCAGGTCGTGACCACCGGCCGCCACGACCCCTGCGTGGGCCTGCGCGCCACGCCGATCGCCGAGGCGATGCTGGCATTGACCCTCATGGATCACTGGCTGCGCCATCGCGCGCAGAATGCCGACGTAGAGTCGCGCACGCCGGTCATCACCCGTTAGTTTTTTTGTTAGTAATCAGCACAGGTCAGGACTAGACAGATGGCAGAGGAGCAGAAGGGCAGGGCCTGGCGGGTGGCGGTTCTCGGCGCAACCGGCCTGGTCGGCGACATGATGATCAAGGTGCTCGAGGAGCGGGATTTCCCGGTCAGCGAGTTCTATCCGCTGGCCTCGACCCGTTCGGCCGGCAAACGCGTCACGTTCCGTGGCAAGAGCTATGCGGTCATCGACGTCGACAAGTTCGATTTCAGCAAAGCGGACATCGGCCTTTTTTCCGCCGGTGGCGAGGTATCGCGCCAGCACGCGCCGCGCGCGGCCGCCGCCGGCTGCGTGGTCATCGACAACACCTCGGAGTTTCGCTACGAAGATGACATCCCGCTGGTCGTGCCGGAGGTGAACCCGCAGGCGATCGGGGACTATAAGGCCCGCCGCATCATTGCCAATCCCAACTGCTCGACCATCCAGATGCTCGTGGCGCTCAAGCCCATTCATGACGCTGTCGGCATCGAGCGCATCAACGTCGCGACCTACCAGTCCGTCTCCGGCGCCGGCAAGGAAGCCGTGGAGGAACTGGCGTCGCAGTCCGCGCAATTGCTGAGCGGCCGGGGCCCGGTTGAGGCCAGGGTCGTCGCCAAGCAGATCGCCTTCAACTGCGTGCCGCAGATCGACAAGTTCCAGGACAATGGCTACACCAAGGAAGAGATGAAGATGCTGTGGGAGACCCGGAAAATCCTCGGCGACAGCCAGATCCGCGTCAACGCGACCGCGGTGCGCGTGCCGGTCTTTTACGGGCATTCCGAGGCGGTCAATATCGAGACCCGGCGCAAGATCAGCGCGGCCGAGGCGCTCAGGCTGCTGGCGGCCGCGCCGGGTGTCACGGTGCTTGATGAGCACAAACCGGGCGGTTATCCGACGGCCGCTACCGAAGCTGCGAATTGCGACACAGTTTTCGTGGGCCGTGTTCGTGAGGATATTTCCCACGATCGTGGA
>JAYUGT010000146.1:0-11127 GCA_043738315.1 Gammaproteobacteria bacterium | reverse complement strand
TTGTCGCGATCTTTGTTGAACTGCAACGTCAGGGTTGCGGTGCGAACCTCCGGCAGTGTGATGCGCCCGCCGCCGCCGCCCGGCGACGTACCCACGCTCGCGTACACGCTCTCAATCTCCGGAATCGCCAGCAAATGCTGGCGCACCTGTTCGGCCGCGCGCGCCGTATCTTCCAGGCGCGTGCCAGGCGCCAGCGACACCTGCAGGCGAATGCGGTTGAGATCGGATCCCGGGACGAAAGTCTTGGGAATGAAAGGCACCAGCGCCAGCGAGAGCACGAAGCTGGCGAGCGCCAGCAGCATGGTGATGCGACGATGCTCGATCGCGACTCGCACCCAGCGCAGGTACCACTGCATCGCGCCCGAATCGTCAGTCGCGTGCGGCATGCTCTTCATGAAATTGGCTGCGAGCATCGGCGTCAGCAAGCGGGCCACCAGCAGCGAGAACAGGACCGCGGCGGCGGCGGTCCAGCCAAACTCGCGGAAGAACTTGCCGGTCACGCCGGGCAGGAACGCGACCGGGACGAACACCGCGACCAGCGTCGCCGAGGTCGCGATCACCGCCACGCCGATTTCGTTCGATGCATCGATGGCGGCCTGCAGCTGCGACTTGCCCATGGCGCGATGGCGGGCCGTGTTCTCGACCTCGACGATCGCGTCGTCGACCAGGATGCCGATGACCACCGCGAGAGCTAACAAGGTCAGCAGGTTGAGGCTGAACCCGAACCACTGCATCACGGCAAAGGTCGGAATCGCCGACAGCGGCAGCGCCACCGCTGAAATCCAGGTGGCCCGCCAGTCGCGCAGGAACACAAAGACCACGATGACCGCGAGCAGCGCGCCTTCCAGCAACATGAGCATCGAGGCGTCGTAGGACGCTTTCGATTCCTCCACCGACGAGGCCACTTCGATGAAACGCAGGCCTGGATACTGTTTTTCGAGCGCCGCGACTTTGCGACGGATGGCTTCGCCAACCGCCACTTCCGACGAGCCGCGGGTCCGGGACATGGACACCGCGACCGCCGGCTTGCCGTTCAGGAAAACCGCTTCGCGCAGCAGTGCCGCGCCTTCGCCTACGTGCGCAAGTGCGCCGAGACGGACCGTACGCCCGTCCGGAAGAAAGACCGGATAGTTGGCGAGATCGGCCACCGAGCGCACCGTGCCGACGGTCCGGACGGTTTGCTCGGTACTGCCCTGTTCGGTGCGACCGCCGGGTCGCTCCACCTGCAGCCGTGCGAGCTGATTCGAGATCACGCCAGCCGTGACGCCGAAGGACTGCAGTGCCTCGGGGCGCAGATCAATGCGAATTTCCCGATCGACGCCGCCGCTGCGGGTGACGGCCGCGATTCCGGTGGTGCCAAACAGCGCCTTGGTGATCGTGTCATCCACGAACCACGAGAGCTCGTCGGGTGTTAGCCGATCGTACTGCACGACATACGCGAGCAAGGTGGGGCCCACGATGCTGATGCGGACGATTTGCGGCTCGTCGATGTCGCCCGGCAACTGCGGCCGGATGCGCGAGATGGCGTCGCGCACTTCATCCAGGGCATCCGAGACATCGCGACCGATTTCGAACTCGATGCGCGTGACCGACGTGCCCTCGTTGATGACCGAGCGAATCTTGTCGATCCCCGTGATGCTCGCCACCGCATCCTCAACGCGCCGGGTGACTTCGGTCTCGAGCTGCGACGGTGACGCGCCGGCCAGGTTGATCGTGACCCGAACCTCGGGCAGCGCGATGTCAGGCAAGGTGGAGATCGGCAGTTGCCGCCAGCCCCAGAGCCCGGCCACGCACAGCACCACGAATACCAGCGCCGCCGGCAGCGGATTGCGGATGCCCCAGAGGGACACATTCACGGCGGCGGAGCCTTGGCGGCCGCATCGACCACGCGTACCTGATCGCCATCGCTGAGAAAACCAGCCCCGGTCACGACCACGCGTTCGCTGCGCGACAGGCCACTGACAATGGGCACGAACTCACCCGCGGGCGGCCCGGCCTGCACGCGACGTTGCGCGACGCGCGACTTGTCGTCGACCACGAACACATAGCTGAAACCGTCGCGCATGACGACCGCAGCGCGCGGCAGAACCTGTGCCTGCGCCTCACCCAGCTCGACCCGCCCTTCGGCGAACATCCCGGCGCGCAAGGCGCCGGGCGCCGGCAAATCGGCGTAGATCCGGCCGGTGCGCGAGGCGGCATCGAGCGCCGGCGACACGACGCGAACCTGGCCCGCGACGAAGCTGCCATCGGGCGCTCGGACCTTGACCGGGGATCCCGGCGTGACCCGCGCCAGATCGCTATCTGTTAGCTCGGCACGCCACTCGAGCCGCTCGCGGCGGATCAGGCGCAGCAGTTCGGCGTTGCTCGTGACGATCTGGCCCGGCTGCACCGCGCGCATCGAGATCACGCCGGCGTCGGGCGCGCGCAGCGTCGCGTACGCGAGACGCAGCCGCGCCGAGTCGCGCTCCGCGGCCGCGCTCTGCAGCCCGGCTTCCGCACCGCTGCGGGTCGCGCGCAGTTGATCGAAGTTGCTCTGCGAAATCAGCTGTTGCCGCAGCAGCGTTTGGCCGCGGGTGGCACTCGCGACCGCAAGATCGAGGTTGGCCCGCGCCTGCGCATACGCGGCCTCGGCGCGCCGCAGATCAACCTGCAACGAACGTGTATCGAGCTGCAGCAGCGGCTGACCGGCGCGTACCTTGGCGCCGACTTCGACCAGCACGCGCTCGACACGCACGCCGTTCAGCTCGACGCCCAGCGACATCTCCTGCCAGGCAGCGACCGATCCGGACGCGATCACATCGAGCGCGATGGCGCGCGATTCGGTCTGGCCAACCGTGACGGTGAGGGCCTCCTTGGGCTCGGACGCACCTCCGCCACGCCCGCAGGCGGCGAGCAGCAGACAGGCTGTTGAAACCGCCAGCACGCCCGACCCGGCGCGCCGCGATGCGGGTCGCTCAAGCAATAACATGGGTACCTTCCCTGGACACGACCCCGACAACATACGCAGTCGGGCCAACGCTGGCCAGTCAGGACCTTCCGCTGTCCACTGCCGCGACGGTAGACGCTAAACCGCGCTCGCCCCCGAGCCGCGTCCACCCCGCAACTCATATTCCTGCGAGCCGCGCTGGTAGATGTGATCGGTGTCGAGCGCTGCGGTCTTGGCGTACTGGAACGCGGCAGCGAGCGATTCGTAGATTGGCTCGAAGCCGCGCTGCTCGGTCAGATGAAACAGCTCGCGGAACGATTCGATGACGAAGTAGGTCGCCTGCAGGTCCGAGATCGTGTAGTCGGTGCGCATGACGCGATCGACGTTGAGGTGGATGCGATTGGGCGACCGGCCCTCGATCGAGAACACGGTCTCGGTGGGACCCGAGAGAATGCCGGCGCCATAGATGCGCAGCTTGTCGTCCTCGAGAATCAGACCGAATTCGACCGTGTACCAGTACAGCGCGCTCAGTGCTTTCAGGCGGTTGTACTTGAGGGCCTTCCAGCCGGCGCGGCCATAGGCCTCCATGTAGTTCGCAAACACCGGATTCGTCAGCAGCGGCACGTGCCCGAACACGTCGTGAAAGACGTCCGGCTCCTGGATGTAGTCGAACTGCTCGCGGGTGCGGATAAAGTTGCCCGCCGGGAAGCGCCTGTTAGCCAGGTGGAAATAGAACACATGATCCGGGATCAGCATCGGCACGGGTACGACTGTCCAGCCCGTCAGGCTCTTGAGCTCCTCACTGATCGCATTGAAATCGGGTACGCCGCCGCGCCCGAGATTCAGCAGCTCGAGTCCATGCATGAACTCGCGGCAGGCGTGCCCGGGCATCAGCTGCATTTGCCGGGCGTAGAGTTCGTCCCAGATCCCGTGCTGCGCCTGCGAGTAGCGGCGCTGCGCGGGCTCGAGCCAGTCCTGGCCGAGGCCGGCCGGCTTTTGCAGGGGTGCGACAAACACCGATGCCGGCAGTTCCGGGATGCGGCTGTAGTCGAATCGGTCGGTCATGATTACTTCCACTATAACAATTGCCAGGAAGGTAACTGAAGCGCTGCGTCACTGGGCCTTGCCATCCTGCCACTGGGATTCGTCCATGACCGCGCTGGTCTCCGGTTGCGCCTTGACGAAAGGGCCGCGTTGTTCGCGGGGCACCGGCGCACGCCGGCTCTTGCGCCACAGGCAATAAACCGTGAGCGCGCCGGTCAGGGCCCCGAACGTCGCAAAATACGCTGACGATTGGTAGCGGCCCATCAGGCTGCCGCCCAGGATGGGTCCGATGACGGCCGCAGCACCATTCAGCAGCAGCAGCGCACTGCTGGCCGCGACCATCTCGGCGGGCTCCAGCCGGTCGTTGACATGCGAAACGCCGAGCGAGTAGATCGTCAGCACCAGGCCGCTAACAAGCGCGGACAGCACCAGCAGCAGCGCGCGCGGCATGTCGGCCCACACCACCATGGAGACACTGAGCGCGGTGGCGAGCGCGCACACACCGGCGATAACGGCGCGGCGATCGAGCCGATCCGCAAGTGAGCCAATGGGATACTGCGTGACCACGCCGGCCAGGATGTTGCCGGCCATGAAGGTCGCAATACCGGTGGTGTCCATGCCGCTCAGGCGCGCATACACGGGACCTAACGAGAAGACCATGGCCGACATCAGCCCCGACATCGCAACCGCCACGACGCCGAGCGGGGATCGTCGGTACAGGTCGCGATAGCGCACCCCGCGCGGCGTGACGACCACCGGTGCCGGGTGCGCCGACAGCACCAGCGGCACGATCGCGAGGCAGATCAGCGCGGCGACCAGCATGAACGGCGTGTCGGTGGCCGGATTTGACACGATCAGCAGGAACTGCGCGGCGCCCAGGCCGCCATACAGCACCACCATATAGATCGCGAGCAGCCGCGAGCGCGTTGCCTGCGTCGCGCGATCGTTGAGCCAGCTTTCGGCGACCACGTAGATGCCGGCAAAACACATCCCTGTTAGCAAGCGCATCACGCCCCAGGGCACGGGATGCACGAACACCGCCTGGAACAACGTGGCAGCCGCAGCGACTGCCGCAAATGCGGCGAACACCCTGACATGCCCGACATGCTGGATCAGACGTGGCGCGATGGTGGTCCCGAACAGGAAGCCGACGTAGTAGCAGGACATCACGATGCCGATCGCCGCCGTCGGAAAGGCCTCGAGCGTCGCGCGCACGCCGAGCAGTGTCGACTGCAGGCCGGCACCGAGCATGAGTACACCCATGCCGAGAAGCAGCGGCCAGGCGATGGCAATGGTATTACGAGGCATGGGAGTCGAGGCTAACGGACTACAGGAAAAACGGCGGGGGCATATGATATACGCGAATGGCGGTTCGCAGGCACGAGTATGCAGGTCAGCGATATCATGAGCGACGCTAACAAAGCGCAGATCGAGCTCTGGAACGGCCGCGTGGGCGAGAAATGGGCTGCGCTGCAGGCCAGCCTGGGTGCCATGCTGGCGCACGCGACGGCGGAGCTGAAGACGCGGGCTGGGTCGGTCAAAGGCCAGCGCGTACTCGATATCGGCTGCGGCGCGGGCGAGACCTGCGCCCTGTGGCTCGAGGGTGGCGCGACGGTCACCGGCATCGATGTCTCCGGGCCGATGCTGGCGGTGGCCGCGGAGCGCACCCGGGGTCAGGCCCGGCTGTTGCAGGCGGACGCGTCGACCTGGCGGAGTGACGCACTGTTCGATCTCGCCGTGTCGCAATTGGGCCTGATGTTCTTTGCCAATCC
Source organism: Gammaproteobacteria bacterium (assembly GCA_043738315.1). GTDB lineage: Bacteria > Pseudomonadota > Gammaproteobacteria > Steroidobacterales > Steroidobacteraceae > UBA964. Next base: position 5,385 of record JAYUGT010000146.1, on the reverse strand, counting down.
CGAGGAGGCTTTTGCGACCCTTGCCGCCAACCTGCGACCCGGCGGGCGGCTGTTGTTCACCTGCTGGCGCGCCGAGTCCGAGAATGAGTGGGTCACGACGCCGATGGACGCGATCAGGCCGCTGCTCCCGGAAGGGCCACCGCCGGTGCCGCATGCACCGGGTCCGTTTGCGCTGGCCGATGGCGCACGCCTGCAGGGCATCCTCGAGCGCGCGGGATTTGCCGATATCACGATCAGCGCGTTTGATTTTCCGGTTTGCCTCGCGAGCGATGGCGGCGTGGACGCCGCGGTGCGCATGGCGATGCAGATCGGCCCCGCGGCCTCGGCGCTGACCGAGGCCAGCCAGGAGACCCGGGCGTTAGCCGCGGAACGACTCGCTGCGGTGCTCGCGCCGCATGACAGGAACGGCCGGGTGACGCTCGGCGGCGCGCTGTGGATGGTTGAGGCCGTCGCCACTGGACCCGCGCCAATTCGGCGCTCATGATTGGGACGGGTATCCGGATCGAAAACGATGGCCAGACCTGCTGCCAAGAAACCTGCTTCCAAGAAGAATGCGGCCCAATCGCAGCGCCCCCGCCAGCGCGTTGCCAAGGGGCGCCGCCCCTTGTTCATGCAAGATCCGGATGTCGACAAGTTGCTGGCCATGATCATGGCGATGACCGGCGAAATCGCGCTGTTGCGCGGCCGGCTCGACACGCACGAACGCCTGCTCGCGGCGGGCAGGCCGGTGACGCCCGAAGCGATCGAGTCTTTCCTTCCCGACGCCGCCGCTGAGGCGGCGCGCGAGGCGCAGCGCCAGGCGATGCTGACGCGGGTGTTCCGGATCCTGGCGGTCGCGGAAACGCAGGCGCAGCAACCCGATATCAACAAACTGGTCGATGACGCGATCAAGAAGTAACCGCTAACAGGAGTATCACCATGGCTGACCTGTCAACTCATGCGATGTTTCCGGACGCCACGCACGATGAGCAGGTGCTGCAGGACTTCATCAAGTCGCTGCGCATCTATGCATCGTGCCACTTCCATGCTAACAACCGCGCGCTGTTGAAAGACAGGATCGAACCGCAGCTGCGTCGCAAAAACGGCGCGCGCGCGCCGAGCCGCAAGGCCTTGCGTGAAGCCTTCGGGCGCGAGCCGACCTATCGCTGGTACAGCGCCATGCTGCGCACCACGCAGGAGATGCTCTACGACACCGTGGGCCCGAGCATCGAGCGCCAGCTGCCGGACCTGATCGAGCGTTCCAACGCCCTGCGCGGACGCCTGGGGTCGCTGCAACTCAATCCCGACATGCCATTGCCACGCTACTTCGAGGCGATCGACTATCACTGCAAGCCCGGCAGCTATCAGCAGGAGCTAACAGCGGACGATGTGTTCCCAGGCGCCGAATTCGATCGCACCTATCGCCTCTATTCGATGGGCAGCTACGGCCCGGATCTCGACGGCCAGGGCCGTCAGCTCATCGAGTGGATCCAGAGCCGCTACCCCGACCTCGCGCCGCGCAAGGTGCTGGATCTCGGCTGCACGGTCGGGCATTCGACACTGCCCTACGTCGACGCCTTTGGCCCGACCACCGAAGTCCACGCGGTCGATGTATCCGCGCCCTGCCTGCGCTATGGCCATGCGCGCGCGGTGGCAATGGGCAAGGCGGTGCATTTCAGCCAGCAGAATGCCGAGGAACTGAAATTCCCGGATGACTCGTTCGATCTCGTGGTCTCGCACGCGCTGCTGCACGAGACCTCACACAAGGCCATCCGCCGCATTTTCAGGGAAGCGCACCGCGTGCTCAAACCGGGCGGCGTCATGGCGCACCTGGATTCCATCAGCAAGGACAGCCATTACGATCGCTTCTTCAGCGAGTGGATGGCGCATTTCAACAACGAGCCGTTTCTCGGCTCATTGCAGGACGAGGATTTTGCGGCGCTCTGCCAGCAGGCCGGCTTCGCTCCGGCGCAGTGCCGGTTCGAGCCGGCTGCTGCACAGAACTATGGCGGCGGCGCCAAGACCGACGCGCCGGTGTTCACTTTCATGGTGATTGCGGCGCGGAAGACGACCTGACAATCACTGCTGAAATCAAAATGACCGGACCAGCCGCCCTCAGAAAGGCGCCAGCCGATCGACGGCGCGCAGCGTTTCGTCCTTGTCCTTGGACTTGCCCTGCTCGCCCGCAGGCAGGCTGCCGACCTTGGCCGTGGTGATCGTGACGATGCCGTTCGGGAACAGGGTGACTTCGTTTTCGCCATAGCCGGACAACCGCGGCAGGCGGAACAGGCGCTTGCTGGCGCTGCCAACATACGGCACGAAATGGATGCCCATGCGGTAGAACGGCGCGTCCGGCGCCGCATCTTCTGGCGCGATCCGCCGCACCGAGAAATCGCTGTCCTTCTGCAGCGCATCGCGCGCCGCGAAAACCTCGGTTGTTAGCTGCTTGTTGAGGATCTGCTTGCCATCATGCACGCCCTGCTGCTGATACAGCAGCGCGATCTTGGCGAGATCATCCAGGGTCGGGTAGTAACCGGCGCTGAACCAGACCAGGCCGTCGCGCCCGTCCGGCTCCCGCGTACGCACCGCCGGCGCGTGGTAGATGCCAATGGGCTCGAACACTTCGGCGCGCAGCATGTCCCAGAGATCGGCCTTGGGTCCGCGCATCGACTTGAGGAAACTCTCGAGCGCCGCGCCGGCGACAAAGAAATCCTGGTCGCGGTAGCGCATCACGGTGCCCGGTTCCCAGGGGTACGGGCGCAGGTGCGTATTGATATGGGCCAGCTTGTCAGCCTGCGAGTGCGCCGTGTACCAGCCGTCGTAGTCGTTGTCGAGATAACCATCCTGGTTGTCGTTAGGATTGGTCTTGAATGTGCCGACGCCACCGAAGCCGGTGGCCATATTAGCTGCGTCCATCAACCGAACGCGGCTCCACTTGGGATCGAGGCCGGGCACGTAGTCGCCGATTTTAAGCGTCAGCACCCAGGGGCCATAGACCTGCGCGAGATGCAGCAGCGACAGCGGCAGTCCGACGCTCTTGGTCACCGAACGCACACCGAAGCGCATCTCGAGCGGATAGGGATAGGGCCCATACGGCGTCTGCGCTTCCTGGTAGTAGAGCGTGCCGTTACGCACCAGCGCCCCGACGACCCGCCACTTGGGATACACCGGGCCGCCGAATCCATCGAGGGTCCCGGCGGGGAGCGACTTCACGAGTTCCGCCCAGGGCTTGGCCGGCAGGCGCGCCGCGAGTTCCTGCTGCGCCGCCGCGCGCCGCGCTGTTAGCGCACCCGCGTCGCCGGCCGCCAGCGTCATCGGCGCCGATCCCCAGGCGACAAAATGCTGATCCAGCAGGTAAGGCGCGGTTTGCTGGATGAACTGGAACTTGAGCTGGCTGATCTCGCCCTCGCGGTACAAAAATGTCGCGAGTCCCTGGTGCGCATGATTCTCGGTATCGTTGACCAGCATGAGGGCGAACGCGGCGCGCGACCAGCGGCCATCGGCCTTCTCGTGCCAGATGCGGCCCAATTGCGGAATGACGCGCCAATAGCTCTGGACCTTGCCGGGCGCGGTCTCACGCACCATCTCGCCACGCTGCACCGGCACGAGGATGTCGCCCAGCGTGAAAAACTCGAGCGTTACACCCGGGAACAGACGCGCATCGCGCCCGTCCTGCATGGGCTTGATGAGCGCCGGCAGGGTCGCGAGCGGGGTTTGCGGAATGCTGAGCACGCCGGTGAATGCGGGCGCGGGCGTGCTGCCAGCGCCCGGCGCAAAGGCGGCGTTCGCGACCGGTGCAGGGGTAACAGCGGCTGCGCGCATGGCGCGCACCGGCAACAGCGCGGAGGCCGTGCCGGCCGCGTTGGCCAAAGGCGCCGTTACCAGTACTAACAGCAACAACGCCCGGATCGCCAGAGATTGCAAATTCATGTCAACCTGCCTTTCATCAAACAGAATTGGTATGGTTCATGGATGCCGCCCCGAAGTCTTACATAGAACCGGCCCTGCGACTAAGCGAGAAGAGCCTGCATGACTGAATTCGACGACGCACCCCTGCGGCCCTTTCACAAGCGACTGGCGGTCGCGAGCTGGGCGGGGGTGTTTGCGGACGGCTACGGGCTCGGCATCATCGGCATCGCGCTCAGCCTCGCGACCCCGCAGCTTGGCCTGACGCCGGTGTGGCTCGGCCTGCTGGGCGGCGCGTCGCTCGCGGGACTGTTCGGCGGCGCGCTGCTCACCGGCCTCGCCGCCGATCGCTACGGACGGCGGCCGATCTTCGCGTACAACATGCTCCTCTGCGGGGCGCTGTCGCTGCTGCAGTTTTTTGTTAGCTCGCCGGTGCAGCTCCTGTTACTGCGGCTCGCGATCGGGTTTCTGCTCGGCACCGACTATGTGGTCAGCAAGGCGCTGCTGACCGAATTTGCGCCGCGCCGTTACCGCGGCCGCATCCTCGGGTTTCTCTCGGTCGCCTGGGCGGGCGGCTACGCGGGCGCCTACGCGGTCGGATTCGCGATGACGTCGCTCGGCCCCGAGTCCTGGCGCCTGATGCTGCTGAGCAGCGCGGCGCCCTGCCTGCTGGTGATGCCGCTGCGCCTGACCATGCCGGAGTCACCGATGTGGCTCGCCAATCGCGGTGAATCCGAGCGCGCGGCGCAGATCGTGCGCGACCGACTCGGCAGCGAGATCCGCCCGCCGTCGAAGACCGCGGCGCCGGTCCAGGCCGCCGGCCGCTGGGCGCAGTTGTTGTCACCGCGATGGCGCGTACGCACGCTGGTCGCCTGCACTTTTTTCACCTGCCAGGTCATCCCCTACTTTGCGGTCGGGACCTTCGTCACCCAGGTGATGGTCGCGCTGAAACTCGAGGGCGGTTATATCGGTGGCCTGTTCTACAACCTGTCGCTGTTGTTAGGCGCCATCGCCGGACTGCTGATCGTCGAGCGGCTGCAGCGCCGGACGTTTCTGATCGGCAGCTTCGTGGTGTCGGCGGTCGCCATGCTGATTCCGAGCCTCTGGCAGAACCTGCCGCCGGCGCTGCTGATCCTGCTGTTTGCGGTGTTTGCCGGCGTGCTATCGGCCGCGTCGAATCTCGTTTACGTTTACCTCCCGGAACTGTTCCCGACCGACCTGCGCGCCTCCGGCATCGGAATGGCGATCGCCGCGAGCCGGATCGGCTCCGCCGCGAGCACATTTTTGTTGCCGGTTATCGTGGCCTCGTTCGGCATCAAGGTCGCACTGGCCGCGTGTGTCGTGGTGCTCGCGATTGGCGCCATCGTCTGCCAGCGCTGGGCGCCGGAGACCCGGCATCTGGCGCTCGCGTTGCTCGATGAACCCGTGAAACACGCATGAATTCGCCCGCTGACAACATGGTCGCAAACAGCAAACGCGCTCGCCCACCCATCGCCGCAC
>JAYUGT010000145.1:0-4476 GCA_043738315.1 Gammaproteobacteria bacterium | reverse complement strand
TCCTGCAGCGCGAGGCGCTGCGCCGCTTCGGCCAGCCCTGTGTGCATGTGAAGATGCGCGTGCGCGCGATGCGTGGCGGCTTCTCGGGCGGCACCGTCGCCAGCCTCATGAACGTCGTCAAGGAAACCGCCGCCGATCCGGCGCTGCGGCGCGAACTGCGGAACCCGTACTCGCTGTGTTCGGAAAGTTCCCGGCCCAGGACGCGCCAGCCCGCGGTGAAGTCGGCTGAATTCGATGCCGACTTCGGGGCCTGGACGGCCCCGTTCGTGATGAGCGCGATCAACACCCGAATCGTGCAGCGCAGCCACGCGCTGCTCGGCCAGCCCTGGGGCGCCGGTTTTACCTACGACGAGGCGGTGCTAACGGGCCGCGGCCTCAAGGGCCGGCTTGCTGCGACCGGGATGTCAGCAGGCCTCACCGGCTTCATGCTCACCGGCGCACTGGCGCCGACGCGCTGGCTGCTCGAGCGCTTGGTGCTGCCGGCGCCCGGCGAAGGTCCGAGCCTGAAGGACCAGGAGAACGGATTATTCGACCTGCGCTTTCACGGCAAGACGGCCGATGGCCACCGCCTGCGGACCAAGGTCACCGGCGATCGCGACCCGGGCTATGGCTCGACCGGCAAGATGTTAGGCGAAGCGGCTGCCTGCCTCGCGCTCGACATCTCTCAGCCGCAGCCGCCCGGTGGATTCTGGACGCCGGCGACGATCTTCGGCGACCGACTGATCGAGCGGCTCACCGCGCACGCGGGGCTCGCGTTCGAGGTGCTGGGCGACTGAGCGCTCTCGACTCGGTGCGCCGAAAGTGTACTTTGGAGCGACTCGCGCTATGACCCGGACTCTGAAACCCGGCCTGATTGCCTGCGGCCTGCTGTTGTTAGCAGCTGCGCCGTTGCCCGCCGCAGCCGCAACGGAAACCCCAGCGGGCTACGGCATGGAGCTGGTCACCGACTGGATCAGGATGCCGGATGGCGTGCGCCTGTCGGCTGATTTGTACCGCCCCACCGGTGGCAAGGCCGGCGAGCGATTCCCGGTGTTGCTCGAGTACCTGCCATATCGCAAGCACGAGGGGCGCAGCCGCAACTGGCCTCTTTATTCCTACTTCGTGCAGCGCGGCTACGTGGTCGCCGCGGTCGACATCCGCGGCACGGGCAACAGCGAAGGGCGCACCGTTCCCTACGAATATTCCGATATCGAGCATGCGGACGGCGATGTGGTGATCGACTCGCTGTCGAAACGGCCCTGGTCGAGCGGCAAGGTCGGTATGTTCGGCATTTCCTGGGGCGGCTTCAACGCGATCCAGATGGCGGCGCGCGACGTGCCCGCGCTCAAGGCCATCATCGCAATCGATGCGACCGAAGATCTCTACCAGGACGACGTGCACTACATGGACGGAATCATGCACCTCGATGCCTGGGAGATGGAAATGGATCTCGACAACGCGCGGCCTGGGGCACCGGATTTCGTTATCGACGACGACAATTTCCGCAACCGCTTCGACGTCGAGCCCTGGACCTTGTCGCACAAGCGTCAGCAGCGCGATGGGCCTTACTGGGACCGCGCCTCACTGCGCGGCCGCTACGATGAGATCCGCATCCCGACGTTTCACATCGGGGGTTGGTACGACGGCTATCGCGACAGCGTCGCGCGCATGCTGCAGCACGTGAAGAATGTGCCGGTGAAGGGCATGGTGGGCGCCTGGCATCACACTTGGCCGCACCAGCCCTATCCGGGGCCGGGCATGGAATGGCGGCACGAAGCGATCCGCTGGTTCGACCAGTTCCTGAAAGGCAAAAACACCGGCATCCTCGATGAGCCGCGTTTCGCGGTTTTCGTCCGCGACTGGCACCCGCCAGGCCCGAGCCTCGACAACGCGCCGGGGCAATGGCGCTTCGAGGATGGCTGGCCGGTCGCGCGGATCCGCGATCGGGTGCTGTACCCGCAGCCGAATCACACGTTAGACACCGCGGCACCGGCTCCGACGACTCACCAGCTCCGCTATGTCCCGTCGGTCGGTTTCGAGGGCGGCGGCCCGGTCATGTGGTGGGGCGATGTTGCGCACGACCAGCGGGGCACGGACGCCTTCAGCCTCGTGTACGACAGCGCGCTGCTCGACGAATCCGTCGAGATCCTGGGCTTGCCGCATGCCTTGCTAACAGTCGCGGCTGACGCGACGCGCGCCAACTGGGTGGCGCGCCTGTCCGATGTTGCGCCGGATGGCACGGTGACGCAGATCACGGGCGCCGCGATGAACGGCACGCACCGCGTTTCGGCGCGGGAACCGCGGGCGCTGGCGCCGGGTGAGCCATTCGAGCTCGACATCGAAATGCACTTCACGTCCTGGGTGTTCCCCAAGGGACACCGCATTCGCCTCGCCATCAACAACGCGCAGTGGCCGATGCTCTGGCCGACACCGGAGCCGATGACGACGCAGCTGCGGCTGGGCGCTTCGAAACTCTCGCTGCCGGTGGTCCCTTTCGAGAAGCGGCCCGTGCCTGATTTCCTGCCGCCGTCCAAGGACGACCCGAAATACGCCGGGGTCGAATCGCTCGAGGGCGGCACCGTCTCGGGCTACGGCGAGATTTCCTCGGTCGAGCGCAATCCGCAGACCGGCGCCGTGGTCGCGAAGGCGACTAACAACTCCGGGACCCGCTACCCGTGGGGCACCCAACGCAGCTACGAGACCATCCGCTACGACATCAACGATAGCGCGCCCGCTGATGCCGCGGTGACTGGCACGCACCGCATGGATGTCGAACTACCCGGCCGCACCCTGATCTGGGACGCCGAGCTGACGTTCCGCAGCGATCGGCAAAACTTCTTCTACGTGTATCGGCGCCGGCTAACAGAGAACGGCAAGCTGGTGCGCGAGAAGACCTGGCGCGAGACCATACCCAGGGACCATCAGTAGTGATGTGACGCTCGCGCGATTGCTTGGCAGCGCGCTACGGACGCCGCACCTGCAGGTGCAGCACCATCATCAATGCCGCCAGCAGCAGCGTCATGAGCAGCAGCGCGACCAGTCCTGTGTGGAAGCTACCGGTCGCGTCCTTGGCGGCCCCCCACGCGAAGGGCGAGACGAACGCGCCGATCTGCGACAGGGTATTGATGGCCGCCGCGCCCACGGCCAGCTCGCGCACATGAATGACATCCGCCCAGCCAGACGAGGTCAGCATTGCGACCGTAAAACAAGTTGTAGCAAACGCCAGGTAGGCGGCGACGAAGATGGCGGGAGCGGTCGAGAGGCTGAGCACCAGGAACGCGCCTGCCATCACCAGCGTCCACCAGAACGCAGTGCGGAAGCGGTGGCCGCGCCTATCGGCATAACCGCCGGCAATCAACATGGCCACGGCGCCACTGATGCCGCCCAGGCTAACAAGATAGCCGACCCGGGTCGCATCGAGGCCGGTGGCGCCTGCCAGCAGCATCGGCGCCGACAGGATGAAGGTCGTGATCGCGCCGATCAGCAGAAAGCCGATAACGCCGAGCAGCAGCACGCGAGGATTCCTGAAGGCGGCGAGCACGTTGTGCCCGGCCGGTTGGCGCAGGAGTGCCTGCTCCTGCGCCAGAGCGTCCTGAAGCCACTTTTTTTCCGGCTCGGTCAGCCACGCGGCGGTGGCGGGCGCCTCGGGCAGGAAACGCAAGACCGCGAGCCCGACAAATACCGCCGGCAAGCCCTGCACTAGGAACAGCCATTGCCAGCCCTGCAGATTCCCATGGCCGTCGAGTCCGAGCAGCCACCCCGAAATTCCACCCATCACGATGGAGGCCAGCGGACTGGCGACATAGAACCGGCTGACCGCGCGGCCGCGATAGGTGCGGGGGAACCAGCCCGAGAAATAATAGATAACCCCGGGATAAAAGCCGGCTTCGGCCACGCCGAGCAGGAAGCGCACGACATAGAACTGCATCGGCGTCTGGATGAACATCATGCCGGCGGCCAGCAGCCCCCAGGTAATCATGATCCGCGCGATCCACTGCCTCGCACCAAAGCGCACCAGCATCAGGTTGGACGGAATCTCGAACAGGGCGTAGCCGAGGAAGAACAACCCGCCGCCCAGACCATAAATGGTGGCGCTGAATTTCAGGTCGGCGTTCATCTGCGCCGCGGCAAAGCTGACGTTGACGCGGTCCATGTAGGCGAACAGATATGCGAGCGCGATCAGCGGCAAAATGCGCCACAAGGCCTTCGTCATGGCCGAATGCCCGACGGCTTCGTCCGGCAATCGCTGCTTGTCCACCACCGTTACCCCCGCAGACCGAGACAGCAGCATAAGGTATCCGATGGTTTGCGCGCGGTGGCATCGTGACGACGTTCACATTTTCCCGGCGGTCCGCGTTGGGATTTGACCAATTATTGAGACGCCACCCATTTGCGGCTGGACTTTGCCGCTACCGTAGCCCCGATATCAGTTTCCGCGGTGGGAGTGGTGAATCTTGGCGCCTGAACAGAAGTCGGACATTGCACTGGGTCGACGAA
>JAYUGT010000144.1:0-4494 GCA_043738315.1 Gammaproteobacteria bacterium | reverse complement strand
TAACCCAGGGCGCGGGTGTCGATGTCGTCTACGATGCCATCGGCGGCGAGTATTCCGAGCCGGCGCTGCGCTCGATCGCATGGGACGGACGATTTCTGGTGGTGGGCTTCGCCGCAGGCAATATCGCGAGCATTCCGCTGAATCTGCCGCTGTTGAAGGGTTGCGCGATCCTGGGGGTGTTCCTCGGCGCCTGGCGCGGGAAAGACCCTGAGGGCTACAGACGTAATTTTTCCGAGCTCTGCGCGCTGTATTCGTCGGGACGCATACGCCCTTTGATAAGCCGGACTTTCGCGTTGGATCAGTATCGCGAAGCGTTCGGAGAGCTCAGTGGCCGGCGGGCGGTAGGCAAGATTGTGTTCAACGTCGGTGCGCCGACGAACCGGTGAGACCTAGGCATGCGGCACGATAGCGCTACCATGCGATTGTAAACGGAGAAGCCCCGATGATTGACTTCACGCGCGGAGCGCGCGAAATCGACCTGGAAGCGCGTACGCAGAAATTCATTCGCGACGTGGTCATTCCCTATGAAAACGATCCTCGGCTCGGTGCGCATGGTCCGTCGCCCGAGCTGGTTGCGGAACTGCGCGCGCATGCGCGCGCCGCCGGACTGCTGGCGCCGCAGGTGCCCGAAGAGTGGGGCGGCTACGGCCTCAACCATCGCGAGACCGCGACGGTGTTGCGCGCCTCGGGCTATTCACTGTTAGGTCCGGTCGCGATGAATTGCATGGCGCCGGACGAGGGCAACATGCATCTGCTCGACAAAGTGGCGACGCCGGCGCAAAAGACTCAGTTCCTCGCGCCTCTGGTGGCAGGAGCGTTGCGTTCGGCATTCCTGATGACGGAGCCCGACGGCGGCGCGGGCTCGGACCCGGACATGCTGAGCACGACGGCGCGCCTGGACGGCGATCACTGGGTCATCGACGGCCGCAAATGGCTGATCACCGGCGCGACCGGCGCGAGCTTCGGCATCGTGATGGCTCGCACCGGCGATCACGCGACGATGTTCCTCACCGACATGAATGCCAAAGGCATCATCATCGAGCGCGTGCTCGACACGATGGATCAGGCCATACCAGGCGGTCATTCGGTAATACGCCTCGAGGGCCTGCGGGTTCCCGCCAGCCAGGTGTTAGGTGCCGCGAACGAGGGATTTCGCTACGCGCAAGTGCGCCTGGCGCCGGCGCGACTGACGCATTGCATGCGCTGGTGGGGCGCGGCGCAGCGCGCGCACGACATCGCGGTGGATTACGCCTGTCGGCGCAAGGCCTTTGGCAAGCCGCTGATCGAGCACGAGGGCGTGGGCTTCATGCTCGCGCGCAACGAGGTCGAGCTGCTGCAGACGCGCCTGCTGATCGACTATACGGCCTGGACGCTCGACGCAGGCTCCAAGGCGACAACGGAGTCGAGCATGGCCAAGATGAGCAGCGCCGAGACCTTGTTCCAGATTGTCGATCGCTGCGTGCAGGTGTTAGGGGGTCTCGGCATCACCGGTGACACCCAGGTCGGCCGCATATTCACCGAAATCCGCGCGTTCCGCATTTACGACGGCCCGACCGAGGTGCACTTGTGGTCGCTGGCGCGGCGCCTGCAGCGGCGCCATGGCAAGACGGCCGCAGGCTAACAGCCGTGGCGGAATTGCAGGGGCATGAATTCCGGCCCGGCCTGGAATTCGACGTGGCGGCTCTCGAGGCGTTTCTGTCGAAGGAATTGCCCGAATTTCAAGGCCCTTTGCAGGTGCGGCAGTTTCCCGGCGGACAATCGAATCCGACTTACCGGCTGCTGACGCCCCGACACAACTACGTGCTGCGGCGCAAGCCGCCTGGACAATTGCTGCCATCGGCGCACGCGGTGGATCGTGAATTCCGGGTCATGCGCGCGCTCGCCGAGCGCACTGACGTGCCGGTCGCGCGTATGTATGTGCTGTGCATGGACCGGGCCGTGATCGGCACCGAGTTCTACGTCATGGACTTTGTGCAGGGACGAACCTTCTGGGATCCCTGTCTGCCCGAAGTGCCGCGCGAACAACGCGCAGCGCTGTTCGATGCGATGAACGACGCCATCGCACGGCTACATGCGGTAATGCCGCAGGCCGCGGGGCTCGAGGATTTCGGACGCGCCGAGGCCTATATTGCGCGGCAGTTTGCGCGCTGGTCGAAGCAATACCTGGCGGATGAGCGGGCGGGCCGGGTGCCCGCGATGGATCGGCTGCTTGAGTGGTTGCCGGCGCATATGCCCGCGGTGGAGCCTGCGGCATCGGTGGTGCACGGCGACTATCGCATCGACAACCTGATTTTTCACGCGACTGAACCGCGGGTGATTGCGATCATGGACTGGGAACTCGCAACCATCGGCGATCCGCTGGCGGATTTCGCCTATCACGTGATGATGTACCGGATGTCGAACGCCTCAATCCCAGGTTTGTTAGGCCGCGACACGGCCGCGCTCGGCGTGCCGGCTGAGTCCGGGTACGTGCAGGCCTATTGCCGCCGCCGCCAGCTGTCGGGCATCGACAATCTGGATTTCTATCTCGCGTTCTGCATGTTCCGCCTCGCGGCCATTTTTCATGGCATCCGCGGGCGCGTGGTGCGCGGCACCGCGGTCAGTCCCCGGGCGCGCAAATATGCGGCCGAAGTCGAGGGCATGGCGGAACTGGCCTGGGCGCAGGCCCAGCGGGCATCAGCGGCGCTTTGACTTGACGGCGTCGGTTGCCAGCAGATGCTCGGCCAGCGCGCGAAACGCCGGCAGGGATTTGGGATCGAGATAGATGTTAGATGCCCAGGGCGCTGAACCGAAACGCGCGATGACCATCTCAGCCTTGGGATCGATGTAGATCGCCTGGCCGTACACGCCGCGCGCTTCGAACACGCCATGATCGTCATGCGAGATCCACCACTGGTTGTGATAGCTCCAGCCGGGCAGGGTTGTGTAGCCGCCGTTGCGGAATTTTTCGGGGCTGCCGCCGCGCCGGATCTCCGCGACCACGGCCGCAGGTATGACCTGCTGGCCTTGCCACGCGCCGTTGAGACGCATCAGCTCGCCGAAGCGCGCCAGATCGCGCAGGCCCATGTTGAGTCCGCCGGCGCCGATCGCGCTGCCATGTGAGTCAACCTGGATATAGGCATCCTGTTCGGCGCCCAGCTTTTCCCAGATGCGTTCCTGTAGCACCTGCTGCGCCGACTTGCCGGTCACGCGGCAAACCAGCCAGGCGGTGACTTCGGCATTTGCGGAGCGGTAGGTGAAGCCTGCGCCATGCTCGCCGTTCTTCTTGACGGTCGGCAGGTACTCATACATCGAGCGCGGCCCCTGGTATCCGGGCGGCAATGGCGCCATTCCGGCGCTGCGCGCGAAGTCCCAGATTTCGGCATCCGGGTCGGTGTATTTTTCCGAAAACTTGATCGCGGTTGTCATGTCGAGCAGCTGGCGCACCGTCGCATCACCAAAGGCGCTGTTCGTCAGCTCCGGAATGTACTTCGATACGAGCGCGGACTCATCGAGCTTGCCTTCGTGAACCAGCATGGCCGCAAGGGTGCCGAAGAACGACTTGGTGACCGAATGCGCGATGTGCTGGCCCTGGGCTGTCAGCGCACCGAAATATTTTTCGTAGATGATTTTTCCATGATGCAGAACGACGATGCCATCGGTGTAGTTTGCAGCCAGCGAATCTGCCCAGGTCATTCGGGGGCCGCCACCCAGGGGCGTGAAGCTCACTGCGTCAATGTCGGTTCTTTCTGCGCGCGGCAGAACGCTCACCTTGCCGCTGCCGCGATAGATCGGCGCCGTGGGACGCAATTCACGCCAGTGCGACAACGCCCAGCGCAGCTGCGGGAAGCGCAGGTAACTGCCATCCTCGAACGCGACCAGGCGATCGGCGGATGGTGGCGATCCGACCATGTAGCCCAGCGTCACCGGGTCGCTGGCCTTGGCGTCCGGAATCTCCGCAGCCGGCTGCTGCGCGTTAGCAGCCGACGTCAGCAGCAGGGCGATCAAACCTGCCGTTAGCTTTTTCATCGCCTAGGGGACACCCGGCCGGTCCGCCAGGGCTGCTATATCGGGCGGCGGCGCTTCACCCGCCTTGAGCCGATCGAACAAACCGCGATCGAAATAGTCGCGCCACTCGCTGATCAATCCGTCACGGAACACCATGGTGCCGAGGTAAGGTATGGCGACCTGCCGCTGGTCCTTGTTCATCACGAAATCGTCGACACCTTCCATGAAGATCTGGTTGCCATTGATGGCGTGGTGCTGGATGCGCCAGCGGATATCAGTAATGCCCGCAGCCATGGCTGTGAGAAAAGCGCGCATGGCGGCCTTGCCGCGGATCGCCGGAGTGCCGACGTGCGAGTACCAGACAATGTCATCGGTGATGCGCGCCATCACGGCATCGATGTCCTTGCGCTTCCAGTCGGCGATCAGCGCGGTCACCGCTTCGAGTGACGCCATTCCCTTCCTGCCGCGGCGTGTGCTGGCGGCAGACGCGGTGGTGGAGGCGGCGAG
>JAYUGT010000143.1:0-1757 GCA_043738315.1 Gammaproteobacteria bacterium | reverse complement strand
CGAGGGCTTCGACCGACGCCAGGTCCGCCTGCTCGAAAGTGTGGGATAGGGCGGCGGGCGCGAGATCCGATGCCAGCTTGCGCAGCGCCTCGGCATTGCGGTCGGCCAGGATCACCTGCGCGCCCTGCGCGGCGAACGCGCGGGCCATCGTCTCGCCGATGCCGCTCGCCGCGCCGGTGATCAGGGCGCGCTTGCCGCCGAAGTCGAACATAGACTCGAACGCGTTCATATCGGGTACTCGCGCCATAAATCGGAAAGTCGCCTGCGCGCCCCGCGAACGGCATCAGTGTGCCGCGTGCGGCTCGCACGATCCGGTCGGGACACTGCCGCCCGGCATGGCCGCTGGGTCATTGCACTGCCTGTATCTGTTTGTGGATGTCGGCGAGGATGCCATTCTGGAAAGTGGCCGGGACATTCCTGACCTTGTCGCGAAAAGCCGCCTTGTCCGGCTGGATCACGGTGACGCCGGCTGCCTTGAATTCGGCCAGGATGTCCTGCTCGCTCTTGAGCGTGAGTTCATCCTGATAGACGCCGGCGTCGCGGACCGCGGTCCTGATCATCTCGACCTGGTCCGGCCTGAGCCGGCGATGGGTTTCGCCGCTCAACCCGACGATCACGTTTGCCACCAGGTGATCGGTCAGCGACAGATAGCGGTTCACGAGATGGATGCCGGCGCCCTTGGTCGTCGCCAGCGGATTCTCCTGCGCATCGACGGCATTGGTCTGCAGCGCGGTGAACAGGTCCTTGAAATCGATCGGCGTCGGCGTCGCGCCAACGGCGCGCCAGGACGCATCGAAGATCGGCACCGGCACCACGCGCAGTTTCATGCCGACCATATCGGCCGGGGTCTTCACCGCCCGGTTGGACGTCAACTGCCGCGTGCCGTAGTACCACGCCGAACTCATGATATGGATGTTCGTTTTTTTCAGCAGCGCGGCGGCAAGCTGGTCGCCGACCGGTCCCTGCATCGCCTTGCGCAGGTGCGCGGGGTCGCGGAAGGTGTAGAGCACGCCCAGCACGTTGGCTTCGGGCAGCACATTGCCGTAAGTCGAGCCGATGATCCCCGCCATGTCGATGGTCCCGATCTGCAGTCCCTCGATCATCTGCTGTTCGTTGCCGATCTGCCCGCCCGGATAATCGAGAACGAGGATCTTGCCGCCCGAGCGCTCTTCGACCAGTTTGGCAAAGCGCTTGATTCCCAGGTCGAGGGGCGTGCCAACCGGGGTGTTGTGGCCAATGCGCAGGGTGATGGGCTGCTGCGCCCAGGCCCCCGGCACTGCCAGCAGCGCGGCGCCGATCGCCAGGCCGGTGATGACGGACTTGACAAGACGCGAAACGGACTTTTCTCGATTCATGATATCTCCTTTGATGGACTCACTTTGCATACACGAATTCGGGCAGCCAGGTGATCAGCGGCGGGAACAGGATCAGCAGCACCATCGTCACGACCAGCGGAACGATGAACGGTGCGGTCGCCACGACTACCTTTTCCAGGCGCATGCCGGAAATCTGGCTGCCCACGTAAAGACAGAGGCCGACCGGCGGCGTGACCAGGCCGATGCCCAGCGTATAGACCATCAGCACGCCCACGAAGATCGGATCAAGACCGGCGGCCATCAGCGCCGGGCCCAGTACCGGCGTCAACAAGATCAGCGCGGCCACCACCTCCATGAAGCAGCCGATCAGCAGTAGCAGCGCGGCCACCGCGAAGAGCAGCAGCGTATGGCCATGAAAGGTGCCGACCAGCAGCGTCGAGA
>JAYUGT010000142.1:0-1759 GCA_043738315.1 Gammaproteobacteria bacterium | reverse complement strand
GATGCCACCAGCGGCTATGCGATCAACCTGCAGTCCGACACGACGAAATTCTCCGACGCGGACCTGGACGCAGCCAGCAAGGCGCTCGGCATGCCGGTCCGCATCTCGACCATCGAACTCGAGGGCCGCGTCTGGTATCGATTGCGCATCGGTCCGATCGCCGGGCGTCGCGACGCGGAGCGCATGTTAGCCTCGGCGCAGACCAAATACCCGCGCGCGTGGCTGGCGATCGACGATGAAGCGCCCGTGCCTGGAGATGCGCTGGCCGTGCCCGCGAACGCGGGCGTGAACACCGTGGTCGACCCGCCATTGCCGGCGAAGGAACGCGCAGCGCTGCTGGAAACGGCACGAGTCGCGATGAGCCGCCGCAACTATCCGCAAGCCGTTGAGCAGCTCACCAAGCTGATCCGGCAGCCCGAGTACCCGCAGCGCGCCCGGGCGCAGGAACTGCTGGGACTCGCGCGTGAACGCTCCGGACAGCTGGCGCACGCCAAGGCCGAGTACCAGGAGTACCTGCGCCGCTATCCGCAGGGCGAGGCGGCCGGCCGCATCCGCCAGCGCCTGCGCCTGTTAGCCAGCGCCGGCCGCAGCGGCCGCAGCGGCACGTTGTCAGGCGGCGAAGGCGATCTCGACAAGGCCTGGCAGATCGACGGCGGGCTCACGCAGTTCTATCGCTGGGAGCGCGCCGAACTGACCACCGCCGGCGAGACGACCCAGCAACAGAGCCAGAACGGGGTCTATACCGATGCCGACCTGCTGGCACGGCATCGTGGCGACAATTTCGATGTGATCGCGCGCTTCTCGGGCGGTTATACCAAGGACCTGCGGCCCGTCGCCTCGGGCGACCAGGTCCGGGTCAGCTCGGCCTACGTCGAACTCAACCAGCGCGAACGCGGGCTCGACCTGCGCGCCGGCCGCCAGTCGCGCAGCAGCGGCGGGTTGTTAGGTACCTTCGACGGCCTGTTCGGCAGCTACCAGTGGCGGCCGCGGGTCAATCTCAGCGCCGCCGCCGGCTTCCCGGTCGAATCCACGCGCGACACCATCGGCACCGAACGTCAGTTCCTGGGAATCGCCGCAGAATTCGGGCCGTTCAAGGATAAATGGGATTACAGCGTATTCGTGGTCTCGCAGCGCAATGGTGGCGAGGTCGATCGGCTGGCAGTCGGCCTGGAAGGCCGCTATTTCGTGCCAGGGCGCACGCTGGTCGGCGTGGTCGACTATGACATCCACTACCAGACGCTGAACAACGTCACTCTGTTAGGCAACCTGCAATTGCCGGCACGCTGGATGCTGAGTGCGAACCTCGACCACCGGCGCGCCCCGGTCCTGACGACGCGCAACGCGCTGATCGGCCAGCCGGTCGCGACACTGCGTGACTTGCTGGGATTGTTCAGCCCCAGTGAGATCGAACAGCTGGCGCAGGATCGCACCCCGCAATCGGATCTGGTTTCGCTGTCGCTCGGCAGACCGTTGGGCGAGCGCTTCCAGCTCAGCATCGATGCGTTTGGCTATCGCACGGGCGAGTCGCCGGCCTCAGGCGGCGTGGCCGCGATGCCGGCCCTGCCGTTCGACAAGACCCTGCAGCTGCAACTGAGCGGCAACAGCATGCTACGGTCATCGGACCTCTGGGTCGTGAGCCTGCGCTACCAGAACTCGCCCACGCAGACGATCGAGTCGCTGGGCCTGGCCGCGCGCCTGCCGATCGTCGGCGCCTGGCGCATCGGCCCGCGCGTCCGCGTGGATCGGCGCACCGGCGGCG
>JAYUGT010000141.1:0-1762 GCA_043738315.1 Gammaproteobacteria bacterium | reverse complement strand
CTCAGCTCGAGCTGCCGCGACCAGGTGCTTTGCGCAACCAGGATCGCGGTCGCCGCCAGCACCGCCATGGCAACCACGGCCATGGCCAGCACGATGGCGACGCCGCGTTGCTGCCGCGCGTGCGGCTGGAGCGCGCTCATGAATCCACCGCGAACACGCGCACGATGCTTTCGCCCGACACCAGCACAATGTGCAGGCGCACGCCGCGGGGTATGGCCGCATCGCCAGGCGCGGCCGGCCAAGTGCTTACCCAGGCGCGGCGGCTGTCGAGATAGTCAAGCTCGAAGCGGGCGACCCCGTCCAGCACCGGGTAGCGTGCCGGCAGCGTGCCGGGGGCAACATCCAGGCCTGGCCACAGCCACAGTTCGATTTCCTTTTTCTCGTTCAAGCGGTAGCCGAATCGTCGCGGTGAATCGACGCCTTCGGCCGAGGCGAAACGACTGGCTTCCAGGCGCGGCCCTGGGGCATTGGCGGGCCGACCAATCCATGGCGGCGCCTGGCCCGCGGCGCTACGCACCGGGCGCGGCGCGGCCAGCTCGACATCGCGTTGGAAGCGCGCAAGAAACGCGGCGGCGTGCTGCCACTTCCCGCTTTCCCGGCTGACGTGGTCGCGGGCATCGAGGACTGCGCCCAGGCCGCGGTAGGACATCAATGCCAGCAGCGACAGGATCAGCAGCGCCACCATCAGCTCGATCAGGGTGAAGCCACGACGGCGTGCGCGGATGGGCGCGCTCACGGCGTGCCGCCCGGCGGGTTGACCACGAATCCGGTGAAGTGGGCCAGCGAGTGCACGGCCGACGGTTCGGCCATGACGAAAATATCGATACGGCGGAATGCAGAATTCGGCGTCGCAATGACTTCCTCACGCCAGGAAAAATCGATGCCGGCCTGGCGCTCGCTGCCGCGTCGTATCCCGAGCGGCAACCAGTCGCCGCGCGCCCGATGTTCGGCCAGCCGGTTTTCCGCGACCCAGCCGGCCAGCAACCGCGCGCGTAGCTCGCCCAGGTTGCTGGTTCCCTGCTCGGCCGCACGCAACGCGGCAAGCAAGGCAACCGAGACAATCGCCAACGCCACCAACACCTCGACCAGCGTGAAGCCAGCGGTCCTAGCGCCGCGCCAATCCGGCATGGGTCTCTCCTTCGCCCGGCATCACCCGCAGCTGTCCGACCGGAGACGACACGACCGTGTACTGCGCGGCCGCCAGCGACAGTTCTATCGAGAACGACAGCGTGGCATCGTCCGGTCCGAACTGTAGTCGCATCGGTCCTCGCACGGGCATGTTCTCGACCTTGAGATTCGAAATGTTCATGGACGCCGGCAGCGTGCGCGCGCGCAACAGGTCGCTGTCGCGCAGCTCGGCCCAGTCGCCGTCGCCGCTCAGCCGCCAGAACCGGTAGCCGGGACCGTCGGCCGTCCACGCGATCGAGTTGCCGGTCAGGCGCGCTTCGGAGCCGGCCAGGTCCAGCAGCTGGGCCAGGCGTTCCGCCTCCAGCCGCACCAGGCCAGCATCATCCGGGCGTACCACCGCGCTGACCAGGCCAACCATCAAGCCCATGATCACCAGCACGACCAGCATCTCGATCAGCGTGAAACCACGGGTGTGCCTGCCACGCGCTTGCATCGGTCTACCCCGGAAAGGCCATTTACAGCGTCCACGAACCGATATCGGCGTCATTGCCTTCGCCGCCCGGCGCACCATCGGCGCCAAAACTGAAGATGTCGATCTCGCCATGCAGCCCGGGATTCAAGTACTGCAACGGAT
>JAYUGT010000140.1:0-11431 GCA_043738315.1 Gammaproteobacteria bacterium | reverse complement strand
TCGGTGCTGCAGTCCACGCTGGATCCGATCGTTCGCAACTAACGCTGCGCACGGCGCATGCGAGGGACTGCGGCGCACGCGCTTGCTGTGCTAACCTTCGCGCAGCGACGACAGGTGAACTGTGGCTGAGCAAGCCCTCTCCGGAATAACAATTGCCGAGCAAAATGGACCGGAGCACGCGATTGCGCGTGCCGCCGTGTCCGCGACCGCCTTTATCGGCCGCACCCTCAAGGGCCCGGTCAATACGCCTGTTAGCATCGCGAGCTTCGCCGAGTATCAGCACGTGTTCGGCGGTGTCTGGCAGCCCTCGACGCTGTCCTATGCAATCGAGCAGTATTTCGACAATGGCGGACGGCACGCCATCATCGTGCGCGTTGCCAATGGCGGACGGCCGCCGACGATTACGCTGCCCGCGGGCGCTGGGCGCCTCACGCTGATCGGGCTGTGGCCGGGGACCCGCGAGTTTCTGCGCGCATCAGTCGACTATGACGGCATCGCGGCCAACGAACCGGACCGTTTCAATCTCGTGTTGCAGCGGACCCGCGCGGCGAATTCCGAACGGGTTGAAGACCAGGAGATTTTTCGCCGCCTCAGCGTCAAGCCGGGCGCCAGCAGGCATGTGATCGAAGCGCTGACGGAATCGCGCCTGGCGCGCGTGCACGGCGAGGTCCCGGCACAGCGGCCGAATCGCACCCCCGCTGCGGCCAGCGGCGCAGTCGTGGGTTACGTGAACGCCAACACCGACGGCGATGACGGCCAGCCGCTGTCGGACTACGACGTGATCGGCGCCGCGGCAGCGCATTCCGGCTTGTTCGCGCTGCAGGGCGCGCCGCCATTCGGCATGTTGTGCATTCCGCCGCTGACGCGCGAACAGGATGTCGGCCTCAGCACCTGGCTGGTGGCAACGCGTATCTGCCGGTTGCGGCACGCGATGCTGCTGGTCGATCCGCCGGCGAGCTGGACCGATGCGCAGCAGGCCATCGCCGGTGCGCGCCAGTGGCCGCTGCGCGCCGACAACGCCGCCATGTATTTCCCCCGTTTGTCAGCTTTCGACCGCCTGCGGGGACGCTTCGAGCTGTTCGCCAACTGCGGCGCGGTCGCCGGCATGCTGGCGCGCAGCGACGACAACCTGCCGCTGTGGTCCGTGCAGCGCGACGACCAGCTGGTGCTGCGACCTAACATGCGGCCGGGCTGCAGTGTCGTGGAAACGGACCGGCAGCGCCTGGCGCAGTTCTCGATCAATTCCTTCCTCGCGGTGCGCGTGGCGCCGGATGCCGCCGACACGCTCGGCCCGCGCACGCTGGCGGATGGCAACTCCGGCACCAACGACTGGCGTTACCTGCGGGCGCGGCGCCTGGCGCTGTTCGTGACCGCGAGCGTTGAACAAGGAACGCGCTGGACGGTGTTCGAGAAAAACGACCAGGACACCTGGCTGCGGGTGCGCGGCCAGGTCGAGGCGTTCCTGGAATCGCTGTACCAGGAAGGCGCGTTCCCGCAAGTGGCGCCCGATGAGGCCTACTTTGTCATTTGCGATGGGCGCCTCAATGACGCCGAGGCGCGGGCCGCCGGTAAATTGCACATCCTGTTCGGGATTACGGCCTCGCGTCCCGGCGACTACCACGCCTGGTTGCTGACTCATCAGTCCGGGTCGAGTCGCATTCGCCAGGTGTCGGTCAACCGCCTGGCAACGGCCGGCATCCGCGTGACCCAGGAAATCGAGACCGCGCTGCTGCGCAGTATCGTCAGCACCGGCTGAGCCGTTCAGTTGCCGGGTCGCGGCGACACGTACATGGTGATGACCGCGCGCACCACTTCCTGGCCCTGATCGTCGGTCACTGACACCAGCACGGCGACGTTAGCCGGGCCATTCCATTCCCTGGTGGCGAGGCGCGCGACCGCCGTGACGCCGCTGTCGGCGCGCTTGAGATACTCGATGGTCATGCCGCGCGGAATCCAGCGGCGCGTGGCCGGGACGCTCACCTCGGTTGCCATCCCGGCGGCCAGTTCGCACAGGTTCGCCATCGCGATCGCATGCACGGAACCGATATGGTTCTCGACGTTGCGCCGCTTGGTCATGCTGACGCGGGCGATGCCGGGCGCCAGTTCCAGGATGCGCGGCCTGATGGTGCCGAAATACGGCGCCTTGCGGCATACCACCCGGGCGAACAGCCAGCGACCTAACGCCGTGCGCGCTGCGCGCCGCCAGTGACCGAGGACAGCGCTGGGCGGCGCGGTTTCCGAAAGCGCGGTCCAATCGAGTTGCTGCGCAGTGTTGGTGGATTCGCCGGGATTCATCGTTAGCCTGTCAGGGAAACCCGGAAACCCGGGGCCGCGCAATGTAGCTGAGCGACCTGATGCCCGGCAATCGCTATTTGGCGCCGAAGCCGCCGCCGCCCGGTGTCAGCACTTCGAGGATATCGCCCGCCTGCAGTTCGAATGATGCGCAGGCCGGCAGCGTTGCAATCCGGCCGTCGCGACGATGCAGCCGCGTGATCCCCGCGGCGCCAGCTTCGCCGCCCGCCAGTCCAAACGGCCGCGTGGCCCGCCGGTTCGCCAGCATGGCGCCGCTCAGCGGCACCAGAAACTGCAGGCGGCGGCAGGCCCCGTCGCCACCGCGGTGTGCGCCGGCGCCGCCGGAACCGCGCCGGATCGAAAACTCCAGCACGCGCACCGGAAAGCGCGCTTCCAGGATTTCCGGATCGGTCAGACGCGAGTTGGTCATGTGCGTTTGCACGGCCGGGCAGCCATCCGCATCCGGGCTCGCACCGGCGCCGCCGGCAATGGTTTCGTAATACTGCAGACTGGCGTCGCCGAAACTGAGATTGTTCATCGTGCCTTGCGAGGCGGCCAGCGCACCTAACGCGCCATACAGCGCATCGACGATGCACTGGGAGGTCTCGACGTTGCCGGCGACCACGGCCGCAGGCGGCTGCGGATCTAACAAGCTGCCCGGTGGAATGATGAGTTCCAGCGGCGCGAGGCAGCCTTCATTGAGCGGAATATCACGGTCGATCAGCGTGCGGAACACGTACAGCACCGCGGCCACGACCACCGCGCGCGGCGCATGGAAATTGTGGTCGGCCTGCGATGAACTGCCGGTGAAGTCCACGCGCGCGCGGCGTGCTGCGACGTCGATGTCGACGCGCACCTGGATCACGGCGCCGTTGTCGAGCGCCAGCCGGTAGCCGCCCGAGTGCAGCCGCTGAATGGCATTGCGTACGCTTTCCGCGGCATTGTCCTGGATCGCGCGCATGGCGGCGGCCAGCAGCGGGCCGCCATACCGCCGCGCGGCGCGCTGCAGTTCGCGGGCGCCGCAGGCGTTGGCCGCGAGCTGCGCGTCCAGGTCGGCAAGATTCTGCGCCAGGTTGCGCGCCGGCCAGGGTGGGGCAGTCAGTTGCCGCGTCAGGCCCGCGGTATCGCGCAGCCCCCTGGCTAACAAATGGAAGTCCTCGAACAACGCGCCTTCCTCGTTGATGTTGCGGCTGAAGGCCGGCATCGATCCGGGCGTGATGCCGCCGATATCGGCATGGTGGGCGCGCGCGGCGACAAAGAAATCGGGTGGGCCGCTGCCCGGATGCGTATCGAGGTAGACCGGCGAGACCACCGTCATGTCGGGCAGGTGTGTGCCGCCGGCGTACGGGCTGTTGAGCAGCCAGGCGTCGCCGGCGGCCATGTCGGCACGGTGATTCTCGAGCACCGCCCGGACGCTGGCGCCCATGGAACCGAGATGCACCGGCATGTGCGGCGCGTTGGCAATCAGGTTGCCGGTGGCATCGAACACCGCGCAGGAGTAATCAAGCCGTTCCTTGATGTTGACGGACTGCGCGGTGCGCTGCAGGACCGTGCCCATTTCGGTGGCCACGTGCATGAAGAGGTTGTTGAAGAGCTCGAGCCGGTCAGCGCCGATCGCGCCCGGCGCCTGCTGTGGCGATTGCGCTGACGATGCCGTGCGCGCCTGCGTGGCTAACAAGATCCCGTCCGGGCGCCGCTCCACGGTCCAGCCGGGTTCCAGAACCAGCGAGGTGTGCTGGTCGACGATCAACGCGGGACCCGCCTGCGGCGCCGTGAGCTGCTGCGCCGCCAAGACTGGCACCGTGATCCAGGAGTTGATCCAGACCTGAGCGTGCGCGGGCAGCTGCGGTACTGCGGCGTCGCTGGCCGCCTCCCGCATCCGTGGCACCAAAGGCCGGCAGCGGGCCTCGACGCGCACGCTGTCGATGTGCAGCTGCGTCAGCAGGCCCGCATCCACCGAGTAGCCGAACAATTGCTGCCAGCGTTCGCCGAACTCAGCGTGCATCGCCGCCAGAGTCCCGAAACTGACATCGACCTGGGTTTCGCTGTAACCGAATCGCAGTTCGGCGATCTCCTGCAACAGCGACTCGCCCTGGTCGAGATTCTGCCGCTGCAATTTCTGCAGCGCGCGTTGCCGCAACGCCTGCAGCTGCCTGCCCGCCGTCGCTGCGCCGGCCGCATCGCAGGCCTGGCCACAAGCTTCGCGCTCAATGACCAGCCAGTCCGCGATACCGATGCCGCAGGCGGACAGCACGCTCGCCAGCGGATGCAGCAGGATCTGGCGGATACCGCAGCTCGCGGCTACGGCGCAGGCATGCTGGCCGGCGGCACCGCCGAATGCGAACAACGTGAACTCCGCCGCATCGCGGCCGCGCGCGGTGCTGACATGGCGGATCGCATTCGCCATGGACTCAACGCCGATCTGCAGCGCCGCGCTCGCCAGCGCCTGCGGCGACTCGCCGCTGCGGCATAGTGCGGCCAGCGCCGCCACGGCGGCCGCGCGGCTCGCGGCCCGCGTGCCATCCGCGCCGAACTTGCGCGGCAGGAATTCCGCCTGCAGGCGACCTAACACCAACTGCACATCGGTCAGTGTCGCCGGACCACCACGGCCATAGGCGGCGGGCCCCGGGTTGGCGCCCGCCGACTCCGGGCCCACGCACAGGCGGCCGTCGCGCCAGCTAACAACCGAACCGCCACCCGCGGCGATGGTGTGGATATCGAGCTGCGGAAACGCGACCGTCGTCCCGGCGACCTCGCGCTGCCAGGCGCGTGGCAGCTCGCCATCGTAGAGCGACACGTCAGTCGAGGTGCCACCCATGTCGAATCCGATCAGGCGCGGCGCGCCCGCCAGTTCGCCGAGGCGCGCCATGCCGGTGAGTCCTCCGGCAGGCCCGGACAGCAGGCTCGCAAGGGCACGGAAGCCTTGCGCAGCGACCAGGCCGCCCGAGCTCTGCATGAAATGCAGTTGCGGCCGCCCGGGCAGGCTTGCGACTTCTGTCGTCAGCTTGCGCACGTAACGGTCGAGGTGCGGTGCCAGGTAGGCGTTAGTGACCGTGCTCGCGGCGCGCGGCACCCAGCGCGGTTGCGGCCAGATCTCGTGCGCGACACTGACCTCGGCGAATCCAAGCTCGCGTGCAAGCTGCGCGACCACGATCTCATGGCGGCTGTGCCGCCAGCCATGCAGCAGCGCGATGGCGACGCTGTCGATGCCCGAGTTGCGCAGTTCCTGCAATTGCCGGCGCGCGGCCTGCGGGTCGAGCGCCGTCAGCACTTCGCCATCGACGGACAGCCGTTCGTCGATTTCCAGCACGCGCTCGTACAACGGCGGCGCGCGCCGGATGTTGAGCGCAAAGATATCCGGCCGATGCTGGCCACCGATAATGAGACCGTCGCCGAAACCGCGCGTTGTTAGCAATGCGACCCGGGCGCCGCGCCGCTGCAGCAGCGCGTTGGTGGTTACCGTGGTGCCGATCTTGAAGGCCGTTATTTCATCGGCCGGGCTCGCCGCCAGCCAGGCACGCGCGGTTGCGACGGCCGGATCCTCGTCCTGATCGGCGGACTGTGACAGCAGTTTTTCCACGCGCAGGCGGCCGTCCGGCAGCCGTGCGATCACATCCGTGAACGTGCCGCCCCGATCGATCCAGAATTGCCATCCGCTCGCCATGCGGCGCAGCATGCTACACGTGCATGATACGCATTGGCAGCCCAAGGAGTTCACCATGCCGAGACCGCACATCGAGTTCCTGCACGCCCAGCAATTGCCCTGGACTGCGGCGCCTTTTGCCGGCGCCGCCTGGCGTGGCTCCGAGGTGAAGGTCCTGAGCCGCGACGCCGGCACCGGCGCCTGCTCGGTGCTCTGGCGGCTGCCGCCCGGGATCCAGCCGCCGCCGTTCTGTCTCGCGGCGCTGGCGGAAGTGTTTGTGCTCGACGGCGCGTTCCGGCTGCACGGCGAAGACTATGGGCTCGATTGCTATACGGCGTTGCCTGCCGGCATGCCGTGGTGGGACCTGCGCAGCACGGCAGGCGCAGTGCTGTTAGCTTTTTTCGCGCAGGAGCCGCGCGCCGTGCCGGCGGACGAGGGGCCGGGCACGCACGACGCGGCGCTGCATGTGCCGCGCATCGACACGCATCGCATGCCCTGGACCTCGCATGACATCGATCCCAGCGTGCAGTTCCTGCGGCTGACGCACAAGGTGCTGCGCGACGTACCCGCCACGGGCGAGCGCACGATCTTCCTCGCCATGGGCGCGCAGACCCATCCCAAGGACTGGCATGAGGCGCAGTTGCGGCACGATTGCGTCGAAGAGATGTACCTGCTGGGCGGCGATATCATCTTTGAGCGCGGCACGATTTATGAAGGCGGTTACTTCTGGCGGCCGCCGCGCATCTGGCACGGGCCATTTGGTTCGCGGCGTGGCAGTCTGTCGATCATTCGCTTCGCCGACGGACGTCATGCCAATGAGTGGGGCGAGCAGCAGCTGCCATTTTCGCTGACTCCCGCGCATGCGCCGGCGCTGCCGCCGGAGACTCCCGCGGCCGCACGCGCCGCCTGGGCGCCGCCGCGATATTAGCGGGTCGACAGTCAAGCGCGACAGCCACGGCCGCGCGGATCGCAGACGCGGTAACATGTGCGCCCCATGAATACGCCAGCCAAGACCATCCAGCGCCACGTCGTTTTCTCGCACGGCAAGGACTCGGGGCCCTGGGGTTCGAAGATCACTGCGCTCGCGGAAACCGCGCGCAGCGAAGGCTACAACGTTGAATCCGTCGACTACCAGGGCATAGATTCACCGGAAGATCGCATCGCCAGGCTGGCGGATGCCTGCAAAGCCCTGCAGGGCGAGCTGGTGCTGGTTGGCTCGAGCCTGGGCGGTTATGTTTCGTTAGCATCCGCGGCGCTGCTGCACGCGCGCGCCTTGTTCCTGATGGCGCCGGCGATCTACATGCCGGGACTCGCGCCGCTGCGCGCCAACGCCTTCGATTGCCCGATTGCCCTGGTGCATGGCTGGCGCGACGAAGTGGTACCGGTCGAGCACAGCATCCGCTTTGCGCGCGAGCATGGCGCGTCACTGATCCTGGTGCAGGACGATCACCGCATGCACCGTTCCATCCGGCAGATACGCCACGCCTTCGAGTATTTCCTGATCTCGATCGACCTGCCCGAGCCGCTGGTCTAGCGCTGCGCTTCGCTAGCTCGGCTGGCTTGCGGACAACCGCCGGGCTTGACGACACGCTCGCTCGACGGCGGATACTTGGCTAACAAACTGGCGGGCCGCCGCGGCCGCGCCAGCAGCTCGCCGCCGCAGTTCGGGCATGTGCCGTGCAGATGCTCATGCGCACAGCGGTCGCAGAAGGTGCACTCGAAACTGCAGATCATCGCGGCGCCGGAATCCGGCGGCAGGTCGGCGGCGCAGCATTCGCAACAGGGCTTGAGTTTCAACATGGCCGGAATCTAACGTATATTCATGTTCTTTGGGAGGCATATCGATGTCTAACACGCTGTACATAGGAAACCGCAACTACTCGTCCTGGTCGCTGCGGCCATGGCTGGTGCTGAAATGGGGCGGCATCCCGTTTGTCGAACACGAGATCAGGCTGGACCAGCCCGGCTACGGCGGCGGCGGTATCGCGGATATCCTGAAAATTTCGCCCACCGGGCGCGTCCCCTGCCTGCACGCGGGCAACATCGTCATCTGGGATTCGCTGGCGATCGCGGAATGGGCCGTCGAGGAAAAACCGGACGCGCAACTATGGCCCGGCGACCGCGCGCAGCGCGCCAAGGCGCGCTCGGTGGTGGCCGAGATGCATTCGGGGTTTGCCGACGTGCGGCGCCAGCTGACCATGAACATCCGGCGGCGCTGCCCACCGCAGGACTGGGAGCCTGGCACGCGCGCGCAGCTGGCGCGGATCGACCAGATCTGGACCGAACTTTGCACTGCTAACAAGAGTGCCGGTCCGTGGCTGTTCGGGCGGCGCGGCATTGCCGATGCGTTCTATGCGCCGGTGGCGACCCGCATGCGCACCTATGGCGTGCAGCTCTCGCCGGCCGCGCAGACCTGGTGCGATACGGTGTTCGCCGATGCTGCGTTCCGCGAATGGGAGACCGCCGCGCAGCCGGACAGCTGGGACAAGCCGGGTTATCCGGTCATCGACAAGCTGTATTCGCGATAGTGTGCGGTGTGCCGCGGATGATGCGCTCGCCCGTCGATCAGTTCACCGCCGCAAACGGATCGCGCGCGCCGCGACCCGATCCATCAGCCGCGGCAGCAGCGGTTTGACGAAACGGCCGAGCCGGCCGCGCAGCGACGTGATCAGCAGGCGCTGGCGGCGCGCCAGCGCGCGGCGCATCATGCGCGCGCATTCTTCCGAGGTCATGATCGACGGTTCGTTCATCGGCGTATGACCTAACGGCGCGCCGCCCGGACCGATGGCGCGACGATGAATCTCGCTGACCACGAAATCCGGCGCCACGATCGTGACATCGACGCCGGAGCCGGCGAGCTCGATGCGCAGCGACTCAAAAAAACCCACCATCGCATGCTTGCTCGCGGCATAGGCGGTGCGCTCCGGCACGCCGTTGAGGCCTGCCAGGCTCGCCACTGCGACAATCAGGCCACGCGAGGTCTTGAGCGCCGGTAAAGCAGCGCGCGTGCAGTGCACGGCGCTCAGGAAATTGACGCGCATCACCTGCTCGAATACGCCGAAGTCCGCTATGGCATCGAAGCGGCTCCACATGGTGATGCCGGCGTTGTTGACCAGGATGTCCAGCAAGCCGAACTGCGCCACGGCCTGGTGCACGGCCTGCAGGCATTCCTGCTCGTTAGCCAGGTCGGCGCCGACCGTGCAGACTTCGGCGCCCAGCTGGCGACATTGCTGCGCGAGGCTGTCGAGGCGTCCGCGATTGCGCGCCACCAGCGTTAGCCGCGGACGATCGCGCGCGAGTTCCAGCGCCAGCGCGCGGCCGATGCCTTCAGATGCGCCGGTAATGAGAACGGACCTGCCGGAGAATGCTGCGTTCATGGCGTCGCATTGTGCGCCCGCCCGGCAAAAGCCCGCAATCGGTTAACATCCGCGCCGTGAATTCCCTGTTGCGACGCATACTTGGCCTGTGGGTGCGCATTGACGTGCGCCCGGACGACGCCGTGCAGCGCCTGACACAGGATGCGCTGCCGATCTGTTACGTGATCGAGCGGCACAGCACCGCGGACCTCGCGGCGCTGCAGATGGTCTGCAAGCGCGACGGCCTGCCACGACCCGCGCGCCGCTTGTTAGGCGCGGGACGCAGCGCTGTGCGGGCGTTCTTTGCGGTCTATCGCACCGAGAGTTTCTGGACCGCACGCATAGACCGGCGGCCGCCGGCAGAGCTGTCACGGCTGGTCGATGCGGCGCTGCGCGACCCTGCTTTTGACCTGCGCCTTGCGCCGGTCGCGGTCTACTGGGGCCGCGCACCGCACAAGGAGCGCTCGCTGCTGCGCCTGCTGCTGGCCGAGGACTGGGTCCTGAATGGCGCCTTGCGCAAGTTTTTCCAGGTGCTGGTCAACGGCCGCCAGACCATGGTCGAGATCGGCGAAACCGTCAGCCTGCGCGCGCTGTTAGGCGGGGAAACACAGCCGCAGGCGGCGGCGCTGCGCATCAGCAGGCAATTGCGCGCCACCTTCCGCAGGCAAAGGGCGGCCCGTATCGGTCCGGACCTGTCGCACCGCCGCACGATCCTGGCGCGCGTGCTGCGTACCGCCGCGGTGCGGCGCGCGGCCGCCGCGGAAGCGCGTGAAAAGAAGGTCACGCGCCGCGCGGCGCTGTTGACGGCGCGCAAGTACGGCGCGGAAATCGCGGCCAATTATTCGCACCCGTTTGTCATTTTTGCCGAGCGGCTGCTGACCCGCCTCTGGAACCGGCTGTATGACGGCGTGGAATTCACGCATGCCGGGACGCTGGCGGATGTCGCCGAGGGCCGTGAAATCGTTTTCGTCCCCTGCCACCGCAGTCACATGGACTACCTGCTGTTGTCGTACGCGATCTTCGAGCAGGGCTACGCGGTGCCACACATCGCCGCGGGTATCAATCTCAATCTGCCCATCGTCGGCAGGTATCTGCGCAAGGGCGGCGCCTTTTTCATCCGCCGTTCGTTTCGTGGCAATGCGCTGTACACCGTCGTGTTCCTGAAATACCTGGCCACGATCATGGCGCGCGGCCATTCCGTGGAATATTTCATCGAAGGCGGGCGCTCGCGGACCGGGCGCCTGTTGCAGCCCAAGACCGGCATGTTGTCGATGACGGTACGCTCCTACCTGCGCGACCCGGTGCGGCCAGTGGTGTTTCTGCCGGTTTACTTTGGCTACGAGCGTCTGGTCGAGGCTAACACCTATATCAGCGAGCTGTCCGGGCAGGAGAAAAAGAAGGAAAGCTGGCTCGATCTCGTCAGAGCGCTCAGGGTCCTGAAACAGAAGTTTGGCCGCGTCCATGTGAATGTCGGCGAGCCGATTTTCCTCGAACAGATTCTCGATGCGCACCAGGGCGAATGGCGGCAACAGGCCTTTGACGATGAAACCCGCGCCGGCTGGGTCGGGCGCGCGGTCGACGACCTGGCGGTGCGCATCATGCGCAACATCAACGCGGCGGCCGCGGTGACTCCGGTCAACCTGTTAGCTACGATCCTGCTGGCCACGCCGCGCCAGGCGATGCTGGAGGACGACCTGGTGCGCCAGGTCGATTGTTATCTCGCATTGCTGCGCGCGCTGCCCTACAGCCCGCGCGTGACCGTGACTCCGCTGGCTGCCAGGGACATCGTGCAGTACGGCGTGGCTATGAATTGCATCAGTCGCGAATCGCATCCGGCCGGCGAACTGATCCGGATGAAGGACGAGGCTGCGATCCTCGGCGCCTACTATCGCAACAATGTGCTGCATCTGTTTGCGCTGCCATCGTTGATAGCCTGCGGCTTTGGTTCGAACGCCGTGCTGCGCGCCGAGGACCTGCAGCGCCTGGTCTGGCGCATCTACCCTTATATTTCGGCGGAGCTGTTTCTGCGCTTCGCCGAACCGGAACTGCCGCAGGTTGTCGATGCGGTCATCGCGGCACTCGCGGCTCAGTCACTGATCGAGCCGGTGCCAGGTCAGTCGGCATGGCAACGACCCAAACC
>JAYUGT010000139.1:0-4571 GCA_043738315.1 Gammaproteobacteria bacterium | reverse complement strand
GGCTCGCCGGCCTGTCGCCGGCCTGAGCCGCGGCCGTCTGTGTTAGGCTAGCGCCCATGCTCGGACAACGCACACTCAAGAACAGTATCCGCGCCAGCGGCGTGGGTCTGCACACGGGCAAGAAGGTCCTGATGACCTTGCGGCCCGCCGCGCCTGACACGGGAATCGTTTTCCGGCGGGTAGACCTGCCGGTCCCGGTCGACATTCCGGCGCATGCCGAGAATGTTGGTGAAACCACGCTTGGCACGACGCTGGTCCACGGCGATGCCAAGGTCTCGACTGTCGAACATTTGCTGTCCGCGTTTGCCGGGCTGGGCATCGACAACGCGATCGTCGAAGTCAGTGCGCCCGAAGTGCCGATCATGGACGGCAGTGCCGGACCCTTTGTGTTCCTGTTGCAGTCCGCGGGCCTTGAAGAGCAGGGCGTGCCAAAACGCTTCGTGCGGATTCGGCGCGTTGTGCGTGTCGAGGACGGCGACAAGTGGGCTGAGTTCCGGCCTTTCGACGGTTTCAAGGTCAATTTCGAACTCGAATTCGATCATCCGGTTTTTCGGCGCCACGCACAGCGCGCCTCCATGGATTTCTCCACGACCTCGTTCCTGAAAGAAGTCAGCCGCGCCCGCACCTTCGGGTTCATGCGCGACATCGAAATGCTGCGCTCGCAGAATCTTGCGCTCGGCGGCACGATGGACAACGCCATCGTGATGGATGACTACCGCGTTCTGAATGACGATGGACTGCGTTACGAAGATGAGTTCGTCAAGCACAAGATCCTGGATGCGATCGGCGACCTCTATTTGTTAGGTCACAGCCTGATCGGCGAATTCAGCGGCTTCAAGTCCGGGCACGCCCTCAACAATCGCCTGCTGCGGGCGCTGCTCGCCGACCGCGCTGCCTGGGAATCAGTGGTTTTCGAAAAACCCGAAGACGCGCCGATATCTTATGTGCGCATCCCGGCGCTTGCCGCCGGCTGAGCCGGCGCCTAACGACTGACCCTGACGCTGAGACTGCGGGCGGCGCTGCCGCTCGCCGCCAATACCAGTTGCCCATCGAGCAGGGCGCCCGCCAGCACCAGGCGAACGCGGGCGGCCCGCGCCGCCGTTTGCACCCAGACCGTCAGTTCGCCGTGCTCGAACTGTGTCCGGGTCACGTATGGCGCCCATTCCGGGCCGAGGATTTTCAGCGTCAAAAGCGACCAATGTTGATGTGGGTCAACGGCTTCTGTGATGTGTCTCTCACTCAGTCCAGCTTTTGACAATAAGTCTTTGACTGATTTGGGTTTTAATGAGGTGGGCGTCGTAGACCTGCGACGCGTCACTCTTCTAGTCTTGTCTCGATTGGGGGCTTTGTGCATAGTGGTCTTGCTGATTCAGGGCAAACCTGTCGAAAGGCAGGGTCGCAAAGCCACCGGTCTAAGGTGCCGCACGACGGCGTGAGGGTGCTATGAAAGCGGGGTTGCCGGCAATTCGCAAGTATTGCGCAAAAGCCAATGCAACGAGAACGGGGCCGGTGGTGAGCCCTGCGGAGCGTTCGAGCCGGTTTGGCTCGTTCGTGGCGGTTCAACATTGAGCAACCGAGGCTAACAGCATGAACGTGATTCTGTTCCTGCACCGTGGCGATCGCGCCTGGCGGCTGAACCTGATGCAGCCCCTGGCTGCGGCGGCGATCAGTCTGGCCGCGGTTGCGCTGGTTGGCGGCGTGTTCTCGTTAGGTCTGCACCTCGGCGAACGCAACGAGCTGGCCACGATTGGCGATTCGCCGCGCGAATGGACGCGCACCTTTGGCCGTCAGCAGGCTGAAATCACTGATCTGCGCAAGCAGCTGCAACAGCGTGTCGACGCGCTGGCGGCCCGCGTCGGCCAGGTCAACGCGCATGTCATCCGGCTCGACGCGCTCGGCAAGCGTCTGACCAGCCTGGCTAACATCGATACCCGTGAATTCAATTTCGATACCGTACCGTCGAGCGGTGGATCGGAAGAGGCTGGCGTGCGCTCCGAAGTTCCGGACCTGTCGCTGATGATCAATGAAGTCGAAGATCGTTTGTTGTCGCGCGAAGGCCAGATGACGGCGCTTGAGAACGTGATTCTGACCCGCCAGCTGCGCGAGCAGATCCAGCCGGAAGGCCGTCCGGTGCGCCAGGGATTCATCTCTTCTTATTACGGCAGCCGCACCGATCCGATCAACGGCAGTTTCGCGTTTCACAAGGGCATCGATTTCGCGGGCAACTCCGGCGATGCGGTCGTGGCGGTCGCAACCGGTATCGTTTCATTTGCCGGAGTGCGCAGCGGCTACGGCAACGTAATCGAGGTCACCCATGGCAATGGTTACGTGACGCGCTACGCGCATAACAGTCGCAACCTGGTGCCCGTGGGCACCCTGGTCACGCGCGGTGACACGCTCGCGGCCATGGGTTCCACCGGCCACTCGACCGGGCCGCATGTGCACTTCGAAGTGATGCGCAATGGCGCGGCGATCGATCCGCTGAGCTTCATAGGTCGTTAGGCCTTAAGCCGCGCACCCGCAGTGCCAGCGGCAGGTTCAACCGCCACAACCCTGCTCCTCCGCCCAGCGCGCTTGCCGCCTGTTACCTTATCCTGCTGCAGGCCTGTGGCGGCGGTTCCGAACCAGCCACAGTCACGCCACCGGTAGTTCCTCCGCCCGCTGGCTCCGGGCTGGACGCGCGCCCCAGTAACACCAGTTGCCTGGCTGGCGACCGGCCCAGCTCCGCGCTGTCTTTGGGTACGCAGCGTGTGTTCCCGAATCTCAGCTTCTCATCGCCGATCGCGCTGCTGCAGGCGCCCGGCAGCAGCAGCCGCTGGTTTGTGGTCGAGCAGGGCGGGCGGGTCCGGGTGTTTCCGGACAATGCCGCAGTCGCGACCAGCAGCAACTTTGTCGATATCACGGCCCGCGTGCGCTCCGGTGGCGAGATGGGTCTGTTAGGCATGGCCTTTCATCCGCAGTTCCCTGCCAATCCACGCGTGTATCTCTCGTACACGACCGGGGCCAACCAGCTGCAATCGCGCATTTCCGAGTTCCGCAGTGCCGACGGCGGCGCCACGCTCGATCCCAACTCGGAAGTGGTCCTGCTGACGGTCGATCAGCCGGCCACCAACCACAACGGCGGCAACATCAGCTTCGGGCCGGATGGTTTCCTCTATATCGGCCTTGGCGATGGCGGCGGCGGCGGCGATCCGTTCGGCACCATCGGCAATGGCCAGAACCTGCAGACTCTGTTAGGCAAGATGCTGCGTATCGATGTCAACGGCAGCACCGGCGCGGTGCCCTACCGCATACCCGCGGGCAATCCGTTTGCGGCCAACGGCCTGTGCAACGCCGGTGCCGGCGCGCAGGCCTGCCCCGAGATCTATGCCTATGGGTTCCGCAATCCCTGGCGTTGGAGTTTTGACAGTGGCAGTGGCGAATTGTGGGTCGGGGATGTCGGCCAGAACCTCTGGGAGGAAGTTGATCGCGTCACCGTCGGCGGCAACTATGGCTGGCGCTGCCGCGAGGGCGCGCATGCCTTCAACTCGACCTGCGGCCCCGCTAACAACCTGATCGATCCAATCGCAGAATATGACCATTCGGCCGGTGTCTCCATCACCGGCGGATTCGTCTATCGCGGCACGGTCGTCCCGGGCCTCGCCGGCCGCTATGTGTTCGGCGATTTCTCCAGCGGCCGCATCTGGCATATCGCGCGCGATACGACCCCGACGCTGACCATGACCACGGGCTTCGACAGCGCCCTGCAGATCGCGAGTTTCGCGCAGGGTGTTGATGGCGAGCTGTACATCGTCAATTACTCGGGCACGCTGCACCGGCTGACCGGCACCAGCGCCGGGTCCGGCAGCGTGCCGGCCGTGCTGTCAGCCAGCGGCTGCGTCGACATGCAGAATCCCACGCGCGCGGCGGCCAATGTGATCCCGTTTGCGCCGAACGCGGAGTTCTGGTCCGATGGCGCCAGCAAAGACAGGTTCATGGCCCTGCCTAACGGCCAGACCATCGTCATCGGCGCCGACAATGACTGGACCCTGCCTAACAACTCGGTGTTGGTGAAGAATTTCCGCCTGGGCACGCGTATGGTGGAGACGCGCCTCTTGATGCGCCACACCGACGGCAGCTGGGCGGGCTACAGCTACGAGTGGAATGCGGCCGGCACAGAGGCGAATCGGGTCATCGGCGGCAAGACCGCGACCGTGAACAACCAGGCCTGGATCTTCCCGAGTGAGGCGCAGTGCCTGCTGTGCCACACAGCCGCCGCCGGTTTTTCGCTGGGTCTGGAGACCAGTCAACTGAACAGTTCAATCACCTACGCCGCGACCGGCCGCAACGCGAACCAGCTGACCACGCTCAATGCGATTGGCGTGTTCGCGCCGGCGCTCAGTGGCGCGGCGTCGACCCAACCGGTGCTGCCGAACCCGAACGATGCGGCGCGCACGCTGACCGAACGTGCCCGCGCCTACCTGCACACCAATTGCGCCCAGTGCCATCGGCCGGGCGGCGGCACGGCCTCCAACATGGACCTGCGCTATACGACGCCGCTCGACGCGACCAACGCCTGCAACCTGCCGCCC
>JAYUGT010000138.1:0-1793 GCA_043738315.1 Gammaproteobacteria bacterium | reverse complement strand
GTCTGCCAGCGCAACGCCGCAGGGGTTGGCGTGCTTGACGATGACGCAGGCCGGTTCGATGAACTGCCGCACGCATTCGATCGCCGTGTCTGCGTCCGCGATATTGTTGAACGACAGTTCCTTGCCCTGCAGCATTTCCGCGTTAGTCACCGACGGACCGCTGTAGCGGAAATCGCGGTAGAACGCCGCCTGCTGATGTGGATTCTCGCCGTAGCGCAGGTCCTGGATCTTGTAGAACATCAGCGGCAGGTCGTCCGGGAATTTTTGCTGCGTGTCTGTCAGCCGGGTGATCGACGACAGCCAGGCCGATACCATGGTGTCGTATTGCGCGGTGTGCGCAAATGCCTTGGCGGCCAGCCGCCGGCGCGTTTCGGCCGTGGTGCAGCCGCTGTTGGCGCCCATTTCATCGAGTATCGCCGGGTAATCCGCCGGATCCACCGCAACCGTCACGGCCTCGTGGTTCTTGGCTGCCGCGCGCACCATCGCCGGGCCGCCGACATCGATATTCTCGATGCCGTCGGTAACGCTGCAGTCGGGCTGTGCCACGGTGGCGGCGAACGGGTAGAGGTTCACGACCAGCAGGTCAATCGGCTCGATGCCGTGTTCGTGCATGACCGCTTCGTCGATGCCGCGGCGACCTAACAAACCGCCATGGATGCGTGGATGCAGCGTCTTGACCCGGCCGTCCATGATTTCCGGAAAGCCGGTATAGCTGGAAACTTCGGTGACCTCAATGCCCGCGGCGTGTAGCACGCGCGCCGTGCCGCCGGTCGACAGCAGTTGCACGCCGCGTGCCACCAGGGCGCGCGCGAAAGTCTCCAGGTCCGATTTGTCCGAGACCGACAGCAGCGCGCGGCGGACCGGCGTCATCATGCGGAGGCAAGTCCGAACAGCCGCAGCTTCTTGCGCAGCGTGGCGCGAGTGATCCCCAGCATGGCGGCCGCGCGGCTCTGGTTACCGGCCGACCGCTCCATCACGATGCGCAGCAGCGGTTCTTCGACTTCGCGCAGCACCAGTTGGTGCAGGTCGGCGGGAATGTGGCCGTTGAGGCGCGCGAAGTATTCGGTCAGCACCTGTTCCGCGTAACGGCGCAGCGGCAATTCACTGCTCTTGAAACGGTCGGTCCTGCTGTGTGTGGCTGGCATGTTCTTATTGTTAGCAAAATGTCGAAAAAAAACTCAGGCCGCCCGCGCTTCCATCTCCGCCCAGCCGTCCAGCGCTGCCCGCGCAATTGCGAACTGCGCCGTGGTTGACCCTGCCGCCATCAGCGCTGGCCGCAGGGCCGGCGTCATGGTGGGCCCGGGGGGCAAATTACGCAAATACCAGCCGAGATGTTTTCGCGCAATCCTGACGCCGTGTTCTTCGCCATAAAAGGCGTAAATGGCTTCAAGATGCGCGAGCATGATATCACGCAACTCCCGGCGCGGCCTTGCAGGCGCACTGCGGCCATGCAGCAAAAAATAATTCATGTCGCCAAAAATCCAGGGCGCGCCGTGCGCAGCACGGCCGACCATGACGCCATCCGCGGCGGTCTGCCGCAGCACCGTGCGTGCCTGCTGCGGTGTCGTGATGTCGCCGTTGGCAAATACCGGAATGCGCACCGCATCTTTGATCGCGGCAATGGTTGCGTATTCAGCTTCGCCTTCATAAAAATCGGCGCGCGTGCGGCCATGGATGGCAAGCGCTGCGATGCCGCTCTGCTCAGCGATGCGCGCGATGGCGACGCCATTGCGATGCTCACGGTCCCAGCCAGTGCGCGTCTTGAGCGTGACCGGCACAGCGGAGGGCACCGC
>JAYUGT010000137.1:0-11496 GCA_043738315.1 Gammaproteobacteria bacterium | reverse complement strand
TGAAGTCGGTGTCTACACAAAATTCGATACCGATGAATTGATCGACACCTGGAAGAATCCGGTGACCGGCGAGGAACGCGAAGTCTGGCAGTTCGTCGGCGGCCCCTTGTCGGTCGAGATCGGTCCCGATGGCGTGATTACGGGTCCGGAAGCGACGCTGAAACCCAAGACCATGCGCATCGAGCAGTTCGGCGACCTGGTGCTGGTGCCGTCGCAGTCCGCGTTTTCATTTCCAAGTCCGATGAAGCCGGAGCGCTGGCCGAAAGAGGCGGGCGGCCCACTGTATTTCTGGGACTCGCATTATGTGTTCGGCGCCCGCGCCTCGGATATCCTGAACCGCCGCGTTACCAGCGCGCCGGCGTTTGTCCAGTTCCAGAATCTTGTTAGCTTCCATCCCTGGATCGGCATGGGGCAGAAGCCCGGCCGCACCTACGGCAAGGCCTACGGCGCCAAGCTGGCCTCGCTGGATGAGCTGCCGCCGCAGGCGCGCGCCAATCTCGAGCGCAAAACGCCGGAGATCTTCGACATTGCCAGCTGGACCAAGCCGCGGCTCGATTTCATCGAGTACATGCAGCAGCGCAAGCCGACTTGAATTCCGGGTATCGATTCGGCGACGAGATCCGGCGCGAATGGCGCGTGCTGGTCGCCACGATCATGGGCATGTCCTGCGCGATTGCGACGCTGGGCCTGCCGTATTCGATCGGCGTCATGATCGAACCGCTGCGCAAGGAGTTTGGCTGGTCGGTTGCACAGATCATGGGCGTGCAGCCCATCGTCGCGGTCTCGGTGGTGCTGATGTCGGCGGTCGTAGGGTATTGGGTCGATCGGCGCTCGGCCCGGCCGCTGATCATCGCCTCGCACATCGGCTTTGGCAGCAGCATGGCCGCCCTCGGGCTCTTTACGCATTCGATCTGGTCGTTCTACGGCATCTATTGCATCGCGGCTTTGTTAGGCGGCGGCATGCTAGCGGTGTCGTACATGAAGATGGTGGTGCCGCGTTTTGATCGCGAGCGCGGCCTCGCGGTCGGCATCTCGCTGATCGGCAGTGGCCTCAGCAGTTTCCTGTACCAGCCGCAGCTGGTGCGTATTGTCGATCACTGGGGCTGGCGGGCGGGGTATGTGGCAATCAGTCTGCTGATCCTGCTGGTTGCGCTGCCGGTGGCGCTCGCCTGGGCGCGCGACCCGCCGCGCACCATGACGGCCGCCGACGCCAAAATTCTCGACGACAAGCTGCCGGGCCTGTCGCTGGGCCAGGCGCTGCGCGGTTATCGCTTCTGGGTGTTGTTCGGCATCTTCTTCCTGTTCTCCGGCGGCATCACCGGGGTCCTCAACAATTTCGTCGCGATCCTGACCGAACTCGGCTACAGCCGCTCGGCGGCCGGCGACACCGCCGGCATGGTTTTCGGACTGTCGTTGATCCTCGGCCGCATATTCATTGGCCTGATGCTCGATCGGATCTGGGCGCCGCTCGTCGGTTGCGTCTTTTTCCTCGCGTCGGCCACCGGCATCGCGCTGCTGGGCCAGCCAGGATTCGGGCCCGGCTCGCACAGCTTCTTCATTGCGCTGTGTGGACTCGCGGCCGGCGCCGAGGTCGACCTGATGGCGTACCTGGTGTCGCGTTATTTTGGCGTACGCGAACTCGGCAAGATCTATGGCGGGGTCTACATCGCGTTTGCGTTCGGGCCGGGCCCGCTGGTGCCGGTGTTCGGCTGGTTGCGGGATACGACCGGCAGCTACCAGACCGGCCTGCTCTGGGTCGGTGTTAGCCTGGGATGCGCGGGGCTGCTGCTCCTGACCTTGGGCCCGTTTCCCGCTGCATTTCGCCCACAACGCTGAGACCGGGTATGCTCACGGCATGCCCCGTGAGATTGCAGTCCGCCACTACCGCCAGATCCTGCTCTGGCCCCTGCAGCTGCTGCCGATCCGGCCCGGCAGCCAGGTGCAAAGGCATTGGGAAGCGCTTGAATCCATCACGCGGGATAACGCCTGGTTGGAAGTGGCCGACGAATTCTGCGCCGACCCGCGTGAATTCCAGGAGCGCCATTACAAGGAATTCGTGACCTTCCTGCCGTATGTGCAGCGCTTCCTGTACGGATCGCGTGCCGGGCAGGAATTCTCGAGCCGCGATGGCGAACCGAGTCTGCATGTTTACCGGCGCAACGATATCCGCGCCGCGCGTGTCACGCTGGATCCTGACTCGAGTCCCATCGTCTGCCAGATCGCCCATATCGATCTGCATTTTTTTCTCGATGCCGACATCGCGGTGTTAGCCGTCGAGATCGCCGCCGATGACCTGACGCTCGATCAGGTCCAGGACCTCGGCTTTCGTTTCGGCCGCGCTTACCCCGCCTTCTGGGACGGTCGTGGCGAGGGCGGCAATTGCCCGCATCG
The DNA here is from genome assembly GCA_043738315.1 of Gammaproteobacteria bacterium. GTDB lineage: Bacteria > Pseudomonadota > Gammaproteobacteria > Steroidobacterales > Steroidobacteraceae > UBA964. The sequence continues at coordinate 9,105 of JAYUGT010000137.1, read as the reverse complement.
GGTCGAGTGGCTGGATGCCAGCGGCACCGTGTTAGCCAAATCCGACTACGGTGACCGGAGTCGCTATCTCGAATGGGTCGGGCGCTATCGCACGCCGCGGGTCGCTGACCACTGGGAATATCTGCTGCAACCCCTGTTGCTAGAATATCCCGGGCAGGTCGGGCTGCTGCGTTATCGGCAGCTCGAGTATTACCGCATGCCGTTCATGTCCTATTACGCGGTCGATGATCCCAAGCAGCTGACGCGCGCGGATTTCGTGCGCATGGCGCTGGTGACGCGGCCCGGCGGTCCGGACGACCTGCCGTATTCCGCGGAAACCCTGCGCGAGTTCGAGCGCAGCCACTGCGACGACCGCTTCTGGAATCGCAGCGGCGAGCAGGTGTCGGCCGACACGCGCATCATCGTTGGCGGCAACACGATGGCGCTCGTGGGTCCGCATGGCGACCCGTTCTTCTCCGGTCGCGAGAACGGCCTGCTGAGCCAGTTCCGCCACCAGTATTTTCTGCTGTTCCTGATCGCGCATTTTCACAAGGCGGCGATGCTGTCGATTTCCGATGAACTCGCGGTCGCGATGAATCGCCTCACGGTCGGCGACAAGGAATCGGTCAAGGCCTTCAAGCGCACCATCCGCCAGATGATGGAAGTGTTCCTGCGCTTCACGCACCGTTACTGGTTCCATCAGGTCTCCAACCAGGCCCTGGCGAGCAGCGTCTTCGGCCTGCTCAGGCGCCATCTCGGCAACGAGGAGCTGTACAACGAAGTGCGCACCGAGGTGACCGATATGAACGACTACCTCGACTCCGACAGCGCGCGCCGCCAGGCTAACACGGTGCTGCGGCTGACCGTGGTCACGATCCTGGGGTTGATCGGTACGATCGCGACCGGCGTGCTCGGCATGAACCTGATCGACGCGGCCGCCAGGCCGCTCGCCGAACGCATCGGCATGTTCGTGCTGGTTTTGTTAGCCACCTTTGCGTTGACCGGCATCACGGTGGCGCGCTCCAAGCGACTCGCCGACATGCTCGACGCGGTCTCCGATGACACCACCAACTGGCGGCAAAAATGGGACGCGCTGCGTGTGCCGCCGAAGCACATCGCCCACAAATGATCCGGACCGTTGCTGACAAGGAGCTGCGCAGCGCGCTGCGGGACGGCCGCGTACTGGCAGGCGGCCTGGGGCTTTTCTTGTTAGGACTGGTGGCCTTGCTGAGCGCCGGCGCGCGCTACGAGGCCCTGTCGCGCGAGCGAGTCGCCGCGCAGGCCGTGGTGGCGCAGCAGTGGCGCGAGCAGGGCGAGAAAAATCCGCACTCCGCGGCGCACTACGGTCTGTACGCGTTTCGTCCGGCGCTGCCGCTGGCATTCTTTGATCCGGGCGTGTCCTCCTACGAAGGCGTATCGATCTGGCTCGAGGCGCACAAGCGCAATTTCGCCACGGGCCGCCCGGCCGACGACATGACACCGTTACTGCGCTTCGGTGAGCTGTCGCTGGCGTTCGTGTTTCAGACGCTGGTGCCGTTAGGCCTGATCCTGATGGCCTACGCGGGCGTGTCGAGCGAGCGCGAGAGCGGCACCTTGCGGCAACTGCTGGCGTCGGGCGTCACACCCGGGCAGCTGCTGGCCGGAAAGTTTCTGGGCCTGGCGCTGGCGGCGCTGATCCTGCTGGCGCCGCTGCTGATCCTGTCCGGCGGCGCGCTGCTGCTGTCCTCGGGATTCGCCTGGCTGCCGTCCGCGCTCGCACTCGCCCTCGTTCATGGGCTTTACGGCGCGATGATCCTGCTGCTGGCGCTGATCGTGTCGGCGCAGGCCCGTTCGTCGCAGGCTTCACTGCTGATTTTGTTAGCTTTCTGGGCGGCGACCAGTTTCGTCGTGCCACGGATCGCGGCCGACCTCGGTCGGGTGCTGCATCCGACACCGAATGCACAGGAATTCCTGCGCGCCGTCGATGCCGACCTGGCCACGGGCCTGGACGGCGTGCCACCGGCGGTGCGCATTGCGCAGCGCCGCGACGCGTTGCTGAAGATCTACAAGGTGAGCCGCGAGGAGGACCTGCCGATCAATTTCCAGGGCGTGGTATTCGGCATTCAGGATGACGTCGGCAACGCGGTGTACGACAAGCATTTTGGTTCGCTAGCGAATGCCATCGATGCGCAGATCGACGTGGTCGAAGCGGCCAGCGTCCTGTCACCGCGCCTCGCGCTGGGTGCGGTGTCGCAGGAGATCGCCGGCACCAGCATCGAGCACCAGCGGCAGTTCTCCTGGGGTGCGGAGCAGTTTCGACGCACGCTGATGCAAATCCTGAACCGCGACATCACTTTCAAGTCTAGGTCGGGCCAGAACGACTATCGCGCGGGTCCCGACCTGTGGCGCCAGAGCGGTGAGTACCGCTTTGTCCCCGAAACCCTGGGGGCTTCGCTGGCGCGCTGCGCCGCGCCGCTGACTGTGCTGGTGCTCTGGTGTATCGCCTTGCTGGTGGCGGTCGTGCTGACCAGCCGGCGCCTGCAGGTGCTCGCGTCATGAGCCCGACGCGCGACATGTTAGGCGAGGAGTTGTTGCTGTTGCGCCGCGAGGGTGTTGCGGTCTGGGCGGTGCTGGCGTTGCTGCTGCTGGTACTGGCGGCGGCGGTCAATGGGCGCGCCTTGCTAACGGTGGAGGCGCGCGCGGGCGCGGAACTGCTCGCGGAAGCGAACGAGACGCGCGCGGCGCTGGCGCAGCAGGCCGCCCGGGGCGTGGCCAGCGCGCGCGAACCCGGCGCGGCCGGCTACAGCGTGTTAGGGGCGCCGGTGATCCTGCCGCCCGCGCCGCTCGGGCCGCTCGCAATCGGCCAGACGGACCTGTTGCCCGGGCGATACCTCGTGACCGCACGTGGTGCGCACAATTTTCTCGGCAATGCCGGCATCGATAACCCGCTGCGCCTGGCGCTCGGCAATTTCGACGTGGCGTTCGTCATCATCTGGCTGCTGCCGCTGGCGGTGATTGCGCTGACGTTTAATCTCGTGTCCGGCGAGCGCGAGCGTGGTGTGCTGGCGATTGCGGCGGCGGCGGGTTCGGATCTGACGCGCTTCATCGCCGCGAAATGCCTGATACGCGCGCTCGTTCTGCTGGCAGCTCTGTGGGCGTCGCTGCTGCTGGCGGCGCTGGCCGGTGGCCTTGCGTTAGGCAGCGGCGCGGTGCTCATGTTGTGGCTGGTCTGGGGAGTTACCGCGACGCTGTACGGCGCATTCTGGTTTGCGCTGGCCGTGTGGGTGAACACCCGAGGGCTCGCCTCGGATCTCAATGCCAGTGTCCTGACCGCCGCATGGCTGTTGTTCGTGGTGCTGGCGCCGGCGCTCACCAACCTGGCCGCCACCACGGTATTCGCGGCGCCGTCGCGCGTCGCACTCACGACCGCGCTGCGCGAGGCGACCGAGGCCGCGGACAAGCGCGCCGCGGGCGAACGCGACAAGTATTTTTTCGACCACCCCGGCGCGCGCGGCCAGGACATGGACATGAGCGACTATTACCGCAGCGTGGCGCGCTCCGAACGCGAGGTCTCGGCCGCGATGCTGCCCTTGTTAGCGGGATTCGACCAGCAGGCGGGGCGCCAGCAACAACTGGTCGGTCGCCTGCAATACCTGTCGCCCGGCACCCTGGCGTACGAGGTCCTGACATCGCTGGCCGGCAGCGACGGCGCGCGCCACCGGCAATTGCGCGCCGCAGCTCTCGACTTCCATGCCGGCTGGCGCGATTTCTTCGAGAGCCGGCTGCTGGCCGCGAAGCCGCTGGACGCCGCCGATTACGCCCGCATGCCGGTGTTTTCATTCCGCGAACCGGCGCCGGCTGCGCTGCTGCGGCGCAATCTTGCGCCGCTCCTGGCCCTGACGCTGCTCGCGGGCAGCCTGCTCGGCTGGGCGCTCAGGCGCCTGCGGCGCGTTTCGATCATCTGAACCGGAAGAATGCCCATGCTGGAAGCCCGACAACTCTGCAAGAACTATGGTGACGTCGCCGCGCTCGAGTCGCTCAACCTGAGCGTCGGGCCCGGCGAAATCTATTGCCTGTTAGGCGCGAACGGCGCCGGCAAGACCACCACGATCAACCTGTTGTTAGGTTTCATAACGCCTACCTCGGGCCAGGCGCTGGTGGGTGAGGTTGATGTGGCCCGCGATGCCGCTGCGGCGCGGCGCCAGCTGGCCTACATCCCGGAGACGGTCATGCTCTATGGCGCCTTGAGCGGACTGGAAAATCTCGAGTATTTTTCGCGGCTCAGCGGCCAGCATCACGATCAACAGACGCTGCGCGGTTTCCTGGCGCGCGCCGGTCTCGCGGCGGACGCGCATGCGCGACCGCTCAAGGGTTACTCCAAGGGCATGCGGCAGAAAGTCGGCGTCGCCATTGCACTCGCGAAGCAGGCGCGGGCGCTGCTGCTGGATGAGCCGACCTCAGGCCTCGATCCGAAGGCGAGCAATGAGTTTTCCCACCTGATCCTCGACCTGGCGCGCCATGGCGCCGCGATCCTCATGGCGACGCATGATCTGTTCCGCGCCAAGGAAACCGGCACCCGCATCGGCATCATGCGCGAGGGCGTACTGCTGGCGGAATTCGCGGCCGCCGATGTCAGCCATTCCGAGCTGGAAGACGCCTATCTAGAGCACATGGAAGACTAGGGCCTGGTAACAGGCTCTAGCCGCAGGCTGACCGCCGCACGCTGGCGGGGATGGCCAGCCGGGCGTGGCGGCGTTACAGTCCCAGTCTCTGAAACAGCTATCCGAGCGGAGACACATCGCATGAAACGCACCCTGACTTTGGCATTCTGTGCAGGCGCCAGCCTGCTGGTCGCGAACCTGGCCGCGGCCCACGACACCCTGACCTCGATGTACGGCCCGGCGGGCTATGTGCAGGATCTTGAAATGCGGGTCACGCATGGCTGCAAGGGCAGTCCGGTCACGGAAGTCCGCATCAAGATTCCCGAGGGCGTCTATCGCGTCAGCGCCGCGGTCAATCGCGAGTGGACCGTCGAGCTCAAGATGCGCAAGCTGCCGAAGCCCATCCCCGGCGATGGCGGCAACATGATGACCGAAACAGTCGATGAAATTATCTGGAAAGAGCCGAAGTCGCCGATTCCGCCAATGGGCTATTTCGAAGGCTTCAAGTTCCGCGGCGCGCTGCCTAACACGCCCGGACAGATTCTATTTTTCCGGACGGTGAACATCTGCGCCGCCGGCGATGACAAGTACATCGACCTGCCCAAGGAAGAACTCAAGGCCAATACGCCGGGCCTGCCGGACAAGTTGCTGAAATTCATGATGGCGACCTCGGGACCGTCGCCGTTCCTGATCCTGGAAAAACCTGCGCGCCCGCAGTATCCGTTTGCGACGCCGGCGCCGCCCAAGGCAGGCGCAGCGAAACCGGCTGCCGGCCGCTAACAGCCCGGGTCTTTGCCGATGTCGACACTGAGCGTCGGGGCCGGCCGCGCGCTGCTGGCGGCTTGCCTGCTGTGGGTCTCGCTGGCGTCGCAGCGGGCGTGGGCGCATGCCGTGCTGATGGACTCGTCGCCCAAGGCGCAGCAGCAGCTCGAGGTCGCCCCGAAAGAAGTAACGGTGACCTTCAACGAGAGCGTCGGGCCGATTTTCTTTCGCATCATTGACAAGACCGGCACCGAAGTCGGCAAGCCGGGCGAGATCCGCCTCGACGGCACCAAAATGCTGATGGCGCTCGGCACCAGCCTGCCTAACGGGACTTATGTGATGACCTACCGGGTCATCTCCGCCGATACCCATCCGGTCGGCGCCACGATCCCGTTTTCCATCGGCGAGCCGATCGGCGATTTGAGCGGCGCCAGCGCCGCGACGGCAACGCCAAGCTCGATGTGGACGACGCCGGTGGCCCTGAATCGCTGGTTGCTGTACAGCATGATGTTGCTGGCCGCAGGTTCGGCCCTGTTCGTACTGCTGATGCCGGCGGCGCCGGCGATCGCGGCGACCGCACTGCGTGTCGGGCGGCCGGCCGCGCTGATCGCGGCGCTCAGCTACCTGCTGGCGATCGGCATGGGCGGCGCCGAAATGGTGTTAGGTAGCGGCAGCGCCCTGTTCGGCGCCGCGGCCTGGAGCCGGGGGTTCGACAGCACGCTGGCCTCGAGCGCGGCGCTCGGTGTGCCGGCGATGCTGCTGCTGTTCTGGAGCTGCGGCAAGGGCGCCACGCCACCGCGCAGCGGCGTGTTAGGCCTGGGCGCGGCGCTCGCTATCGCGAGCTTCCTGGTGACGGGGCACGCAGCCACCGCACCGCCGGTGTGGCTGATGGCAACGACCGTGGGCGTGCATCTTGCGTGCGCGGCATTCTGGATGGGCGCGCTCTGGCCACTGGCGCGCAGCACGCAGCTGCTGCCTCTGAAGGACTCCGGCGCCTTGCTGACAGCATTTTCCAGTCGCGCGGCCTGGGCAGTCGGGGCCATCGTGTTGTCGGGTCTGGTTATCTCCTGGACGCAGCTGCAGTCGATCGGCAACCTGTTCGGCAATGATTACGGCCAGCGGCTGATTCGCAAGCTGGTGTTGTTCGTCATTCTGTTAGCAGTCGCGGGACTCAATAAATTGTGGTTGACGCCGGCCCTGGAACGTGGCGAGCCCAGCGCGGCCGGGCGCATAACTAACACCATCAGGCTGGAGCTCGCGCTGTATTTCCTGATCCTGCTGGTGGCGATGACGCTCACCCTGACCACGCCGCCGCGCGCCATCGTGCAGACGGGTGCGGGCGCTGCGAACCCGCTCGCAGCGGCGATGGCGGCCAATGCCAGTGTCAAGGGCCGGCTGCAGGCCAATGGCTACACCGCGGAATACGAACTGACGCCGGGCAAGCCTGGCGAAAACATGCTGATGGTGACCGTCAGGGGCGCTGACGGCAAAGTGCTGGAAAATCTTGCGGACCTGGAGGTTGTTCCGTCCTTGCCGTCGGCCGGTATCAGCGACATTCGCATCAAGGCCAGCAAGCAGCCTGGCGGCATGTGGCACGCGATGGTGCAGGAGATGATCATTCCCGGCCAGTGGACCCTGGGCCTGGACGTCTTTGTCACCGACTATGACAAAGTTGAGATGAGCGGCCCGGTCGAGATCCGCTGAACGCGTTGGCCAGCCCGACACCTAACGCGCGAGTCACGTTCGCCGTCTGCTTCGGCGCCTACGCACTGAGCCAGGGGGAACTCGCCTTGCTGTCCTACGCGCTGCCGCCATTGCGCCAGTCTCTGGGTCTGTCGTTGCTGGCGGTGACGCTCGCAATCAGCGTGGCTTACGTGTTAGGTGGCCTGCTGCAGGTCTGGTTCGGGCACCTGACCGATCGTTTCGGCCGCAAGGCCATGCTGCAGGTGTCGCTCGCCGGCTCGTCGCTGTTCGTGGCCGCCCATGCGCTGGTCGGCGCGCTGTGGCAGATCGCGATCCTGCGCGCCGGTTCGGTGTTTACCGGCGGCGCGCTCTATCCCGCGACCGGCGCCATGGTGACCGAGGTCGCGCCGGCGCGGCGTCGCGGCCTGTGGGCCGGCATGCTGCAGGCCGCGTATCCGGTCGGCTGGTTCCTGGCCGCCGCAATCGCGGCGCCGATGCTCGCCACCTGGGGCTGGCGCTCGCTGTTCCTGGTGCCCTTGTTAGCCCTGCCGTACCTGTGGGTGGTGCGGCGCTTCCTGACGGAGTCCGCGCGCTTCGAGGGCGTGCGTGCCGGCAATGCACAGCGGCCGCTGCGCGCATCGGTTGCGGCCCTGTTCGCGCCGGCGATGCGCGCACGCACGCTGACATTGCTGCTGGCACAGTTTCTGTTTGTGATTGCCTACGGCAGCTCGGCGCTGCTGTTTCCAACGTATTTCAACGAGGCCCGCCATCTGCAGGTCGGCTCCTCGACCTGGCTGGTCGGCTTTGGCAACCTGATCGGCGTGCTGGGCTATGTGCTGGCGGCGCTGGTCGGCGAATACTGGCTGACGCGGCGCACCACCGTCGTGATCTGGACCTTGTTAGGTTCGCTGTCGTTGCTGTGGCTCGTCTGGGGCACCAGCAGTTATTACGGCACGCTGGCCGCGTTCGGGCTGATGAGCATGTTTTTCTACGGCACCGCGGCCGTCAAGTTCGCGTTTGTCGCCGAGTTGTTCCCGACGAATTTGCGCGCCACGGGGCTCGCGGTCTGCACCTCGCTGCCAGTCAATTTCGGCATCGCGCTCGGGCCGCCGCTGATGGCCTGGGCCAAGGATGTCATCGGCTGGGACCGTACCTTTTCGTTCCTGATTGCCGTGCCGCTGGTCTGCGCCGGCCTGTTGTACCTGCTGTTGAAGCCAGTTCCATCAGGGATTGAACTCGAGGCGGTACAGGAGCGGCTGTAGCGACGGACCGGTTGGTGCGGCTAACGCTCGGGCGGCGGGAATGCCGGAAAGCGCAGCAGCATCAGGCCTGCAACAAACAACAAGCCGAAATCGAGCACCAGTGCGCTCGAATAACTGCCGCTCTGGTCCACCAGCGAAGCGGTGATGCGCGGACCGATGCCACCACCCAATGAATACAACGCGTAAAAGATGCTGTAGATGCGGCTGAATTGCAGCAAGCCGTAATAACGCCCGGTCAGGTAGGCGATGACATCGACCTCGCCGCCGGATGACAGGCCGACCAGCAGTGCCGCGAGATAGGCGAGTGCACCGCTGGCGCCGCTCTCGAGCAATACGATGCCCGCCAGCGCCGACACCAGGAAACCTAACGCCACGCGCGGCGCAAAAAAACGGTCCATCAGCCAGCCTGCGAGCAGCCGTCCGGCAACCAGGCCGGCAAAGATTGCCGATTGCCCGTAGGTGCTGCCCATGGCGCTCATGCCGCGGGTCTCGAGCAGCGGTTTCATGTGCAGCATGACGCTCTGGATGCCGATGCCGATCAGCAGCACGGCCAGCAGCATCCACCAGAACAGTCCGCCGCGGACCGCAGCGTGTAGTGTGCGGCCGCCGCTGGCGGACGAGGAGGCATGGTTCACGGCGGGCAGGCCGTCAACCGCCAGGCCCATGCTCTGCGGACTGTCGCGGACCAGCAGCGCCAGGAACGGCAGCGTGAACACCAGCAAGCCGCCCGCGAGCCACAGGTAGGCATTGCGCCAGCCGATCGACTGGATCAGCAGCTG